>CAYHHH010000029.1:0-4423 GCA_964356125.1 uncultured Bifidobacteriaceae bacterium
AGGACCGGCGTCCTCGTCAACGCGGTGCTGCTGACGTCGACCGGCACCAGCCTCATCCGCAACATCACGCTCGAGATGATCAAACGGACTGGCGGGGCCTACCAATCGGCCACGATCGCCACCGCGCTGCCCGCGAGAATGAAGGTAATCGCCGGCCGCATCGCGGAGCAATACAAGAAGGTCTCGCCCGACAAAGTGCCCGCGGAGGAATTCAAGCGGCTCGCGCCCGCGCGATAAAACAAGCCGCCGGAATCCCTCCCGGCGGCCCAATCTACCAATCCTCCAATCCACCAATCCACCAATTCTTACAGCCCTTCACCCTTCATCATCAGCATCATGTGCTGGTTGGCCTGCGCGAGCCCGCCTTCTCCAGTCTGCCAGCCGATGCTGCCGTTCTTGTCCGCATCAACACCGTTGCTGATGTTGGTGGTCTGGGTCATCAGCTCGGCGACGAGCGGTGCCGCTTCGGACGCCGACGTCGCGGCGCGAATCTTCTGCGCGGTCGCAATCGCCGCATCCGTCCACTGCGTCACGTCCGCGAGTGATGCCGTCACGTGGCCGGTGTGCGTCTGCACGCCCTTCGACGCGCCTTCCGACTTGGCCGCCAGCTGCACGTGATTCGCGGCGCCCGCGGCAGCCCGCTTCACGCCGTAACCGGAGCCGGGTCCCTTCATCTCGATGCTCGGATCGAGCGCGTTTAGCACATGTCCCGCGTGCAGTTTGAGGGAGTCGAGAATGTCCGGCGACTTCTGCATGTAGCCCGCGTGCGTGGCCGCGACCTTCGCATCGGCGATCGCGACCGGCAGAAATCCCTGCGTGCCGGGCGTGTCCTTCCACATCGTCATCACATGCCCGATGTGGTTGTGTGAGGCGTTGGCGGGGGCCGCCGGAGCGGCCGGCGCCTGTCCTGCGAGCGTACCGCTGCTGAGCGCGAGAGTGGCGACGACTGCGGCGCCGATTGCGGCGTGGTGTCTTTTCACAAGTGCCTCCTTGACAAAAAGGCCGCCGCGGATTTCTCCTCGGCGGCCCTGAGTTCTGACGGTCGACTGAAGGTCCGGCTGAAGCCGGACACGACTTCCAAGCGACTATTGGGGTGCGCCGCCGCCGCGACGTCCGGCGCCACGGCCCGCGCCTGTCGGCTGCTCGCCACCGGGCACGCCGATGACCGGCTCCGGCGCTTCGGCCGCTCCACGTCCGCGAGCCGGGAACGCGAATCCGTCGCGCGACGGCCCGTTCTGCACGAAGCGTGTCGCCGGGCTCAGCGGATGACCCGTCAGGTACTGCTGTCCAGCGTTGCCCCAGTACTTGCCGGCCCGCAACGTCGCGTTGTGGCTGAGGGTAATCAGCTGGTTATAACGCGCGTCGGTCTGGCTCCAGCCCGAGAACTGCGAGAGGTCGCTGTTGCCCTGGATGACGACGTCGAGGCCGAACGTGTTGGCGATCTCGTCGGCGTTCAGGATGCTCTCGAGCGTTTCGAGCATGACGACCACGAGAAAGTTGTCGTTAATCGTCGCGCGATAGCCGCCCGGTACTGCGTTCCAGAATCCGGACGCGGTGCCCGCGCCGGAGCTGCGGCGCCCGAACGGCGGGTAGCGGGAGAAGCGAGCCGCATCGCGCGCTTCCAGCGCGTCGTCAACGGTCGGGATGATGACGCCGAGCACGCCGAGGTCGGTCGCCTTCTGGATGTTCGCCTCGAGGGCGTCCGGCATGCGAATCATCGGCGCGCCGCCGCCAGGACCGGGGCAGGTGCCGATCATTCTCTGGACTTCGTTGAACGAGAGCGTGCTGTGCTGCATCTCGAACCAGATGTAGTCCCAGTGCTTTCTCGATTCGCAATACTGCTCCGGGTTGAAGCTCGAAATCGTGACGCTCGTGACCTGCTTGTCCTGCAACAGGCTTTCCTTCGCCATGTTGTAGAGCGGTCTCGGAGTGCTCGGGCTCAGGTAGGACTTGACCATCCAACCCCATCCGCGCGAATCAGGAGCAAGCGCCTGCTCGCCCCACGCGCCCGTCACCAGGGTGCCTGGCTGAGGCGGGCCAGCCTGACGGCCAGCGCCACCCGCGCGGCCACCGCGGCCGCCGCCTTGAGCGCCCGCGCCCTGCGCGCCGCCGCCGCCTTGCGCGTACATACCGACTGTCAAACTTGCGAGAGCAAGGACAGCGACGACCAGTCTGCGTGCAGTCATGAAACTCCTCCTCGTAAACCCGTGGAAATCAAAGCGATTAGCAGGGAATTTTAAGGGCGGCAGTATGGCACAAAAACAGCCCGCCGTGCACAGATCGTTGGATGGCTACGCAGGCAATCGAAGTCGTTGAAGCAGGGCGCCGCAACGAGGGTCTCGGCGCAGCGGCTCGAACCGGGGCTCGACATTGAGATTGATGATCGCCGGCTCGCGTTCGGTGCAGGCCTTCTCGATCAGCGCAAACGCCGCGTCGCGATTGCCCAAGCCGGTGCGCGCGAGCGCGAGATGGTAGCCGGGCACGTAGACGGTGCGCAGCTCGGCGACGAGGACAGGGCTGAAGCCCTGTGCCACCGCGGGGTCCCCAACGCGGCAGCCGCGTTGGGGTGCCTGGTGGCACAGGACTTTAGTCCTGTCTGGAGATATACTCCGCCCTATGACCCTCCTGAAACACGCACTGGCGACAGCTATGGCGCTTTCGTTGTCGGCTCCGGCATTGGCGCAGACGAGCCGCATCGGCGGCGTCGTGCGTGATGAGACAGGGGCGACCATTCGCGGCGCCATCGTGCGCGCCGAAACGGGGGGAACGGACACCAGCGCCTCGCCCGTGACGCTGACGACGGCCACCGACGACCGCGGCCGTTTCGTGTTCGTGGTGATTCGCTCTGGTGAGTGGCGTCTCACCTTCGAGGCGCCCGGCTTCGACGCCCAGATGATCCCGCTCAGCGTGCGTCTGGGCGGCGCGGCGCCCAACCTCGACGTCAAGCTCGATCGCCGCGAGTCGCCCGAAGCCTTCGGCGCGCTGGCCGGCGTCGATTCACAATCGCTTTCATCGCAACTGGCGGCAGCGGCCGTGCTGTACGACGAAGGCCGTCACGATCAGGCGATCGCCGCCTACCGCGAGATCAAAGCGCGCGCGCCCGCGCTGTCGCTCGTGAACGTGCAGATCGGCAACTCGTTGCTCGCGAAGAAATCGTACGCGGAGGCGGAAGCGGCGTATCAGGAAACGCTAAAAAGCGACCCGGCCGATCCGAACGCGCTGCTGGCGATGGGGTTGCTGCGGGAAGCACAGGGACATGCGGCCGACGCGGAGAGCTGGTACCAGAAAGCCTCGTCGGCGGACACGGTGTGGACGAGGCCGCTGATGAAACTGGCGGCGCTTGCCAGCGCCGCAGGAGATCGCGCCACCGCCTCTCGGCATCTGACGCGCGTGATTGCCGTCGACCCCACCTCGCCCGACGGACAGAGTGCCACCGCGATGTTGAAGAACCCGTAACTATTGGAGCTGCTTCAGCGCATCGTCTATCAGCTTTTCGTTGTCTTCCCTCGTGATGTTCTTCTGAATGAGCTTCGACGCGATGGCCACCGAGAGATCGGCGGCCTCGTGGCGTATCTGCTCGAGCGCGCGCGCCGTCTCGAGCTGGATCTGCCGCTCCGCGTTCTTGATGATGCCTTCGGCCTCTGCGCGCGCCTTCTCTCGAAGCTCGCCGCGCAGCCGCTCGGCGTCGGCACGGCTCGCGCCCACGATCGTTTCCGCCTCGACACGCGCCTGGCGGATGATCGCCTCGGATTCCTGATTCAGGCGCTCGAGCTCCTGCCGCGCCTTTTCCGCGTCGGCGAGCGACTTGCGAATCGTCTCTTCGCGGGCGGCGAGCGCCTGCAGCAGCGGCCCCCACGCGAATTTCGCGAGGAGCGTCAGCAGCACGAGAAAGGTCGCGATGGTCCAGATGAAGAGCCCTGGATCCACCTGGACCAGCGGGTTGTTCATGACAGATACCTTTCACGGCCGACCTGAAGGTCGGCACTACGTACGAAACCAAATCGTACGTAGTGCTGGCCTTTAGGCCAGCTATTTCATGAGCACGATCAGCAGCACGAACACTTCCGCGAGAATCGCGACGCCTTCGAGCAGGAACAGCGGCAGGTTCACGGCGGCGGTGATCTGCGCGGCGGCGGCAGGCTGGCGCGCGATGCCTTCGGCCGCGGCCGAGGCGAAGCGGCCGATGCCGAGCGCGGCGCCGATGACGATCATGCCGAGGCCGAGCGCGGCACCGAAGTAATGGAGCACCGGCGCCGCGGCGGCGCCCGCCTCCTGCGCGAAGACCACGTTCGAGGCGGCCGCGAACACAATCGCGACCATCAGTGCCTTACGGACGAAACGTACGCTATTCATTCTCAATCCTTTCATTCTTGTAGGGCTCAACTTAAGTTGAGCCCTACCGTATTAAGTTGAGCCCTACCGT
>CAYHHH010000029.1:4523-11646 GCA_964356125.1 uncultured Bifidobacteriaceae bacterium
TCTTGTAGGGCTCAACTTAAGTTGAGCCCTACCGTATTAAGTTGAGCCCTACCGTTGTGTGAGCATGTTAGTGATGAACGTGAATGGCCATCCCGATGAAAACCGCGGTCAACAGCGTGAACACATAGGCCTGCACCAGCACCACGATAATCTCGAGCGCCGAGATGCCGACCGCAAGAGGGATCGAGACGGCCAGCCCGACGCCGACACCGGCGAGCGCGCTGCTGAACATCTCGGCAAACAGGAACACGAACGACAGAATCGCGAGAATCGCGATGTGGCCGCCGGTCATATTGGCGGCAAGTCGCATGGTGAGTGCGAACGGCTTCACGAACATCCCCATGACTTCGATGGGGATGAGCAGGATGTAGATCGGCCACGCGAGACCATGGGGCACGAGGTTCGTCCAGTGCTTGATGAACCCGTGCGCCTTCGTGCCCGCCACGATGATCGCGCCGAAGGTGATCGTCGCGAGCGCCGCGGTGACGTTGAAGTTCGCGGTGGCGGTCGTGCCGCCGTGGATCACGTTCTTCAGGAACGAGTCCGGCGCTGTATGCAGCACGTAGTGATCGATCAGCGCGACGACGTCGAAGATCGGGATCAAGCCAATCGCGTTCGCGCTGAGAATGAAGATGAAAAAGGTCAGCAGCAGAGGCGTCCAGGTGCTCACCCACTTACGGCCGACGTTCGGCTGTACCATCTCGTCCCGCACGTAGAGCACGACGGCCTCGAGCGCGCTCATGAACCCGGTCGGCACCGGGCGGCCCGACTTCAGGAATCGGCGGACCGTCGCCGTCACGATCAGGAACACGACCGTCGCGACGAGCCACAGCATGAACACATGCTTGGTGACCGACAGGTCGATGCCCGCGATGGTCGGAAGATGAATCAGCGGATGATCGAGCGAGCTGTTGGAGACGTGATTGATGATGGTCTCGCCGGCGTTGAAGCCTTCGGATGCCGCGTGACCGCCGCCATGTGAGGCCGCTTCAACTGCGCCGTGAGTCGCCTGCGTCGCGTGTTCTTGAGCCTGCATCAGTTTGACGAAACAAACAGGCGCTTCAACCAAAGCGCCTCAACCACGTGCAGCGCGATGAAGTAGCCGGTAAAGCTTGCGGCAAACGGCACAGGCTTTACGCCCAACACGCCAATCGCCAGCCCGACATACGCGCCGAAAAACACCAGCTTACCGGCAAACGCGCTGATCATCATCGAGGTCAGCCGTTCCGGATGCGTTTTATACACCCGCTCGGTCAGCACCCATGTGGCGCTGACGACGATGAGCGGGGCGAACATCCCGAGCCAGGCTTCCCTGCCAAACCGCACGCCCAGCAGTGCCGCCGATACGACGCTGGCGCTCGCGAGCCAGAAGACGGGTTTCAATCTTGCCCCTTACCCCAGTCCCCTTGCCCCTTCCCGAACACCGTCTTGGCCAGGTCGTAGAACCCCACGATGAGCCCCAGCAGCAGCCCGCCGAGCAGAAACCAGGGAGACGTGCCTCGCCACTCGTCGACCGCGTAACCGATGCCGCCGAGCAGGATAATCGCGCCAATCAGTGTGTAGCTGGCAGCCGCTGCGGGTCCGGATTTGCGGATGCTTTCCTGCAAAAATCCAAATGACCGAGCGAGGAAATCCTTGTCGTCGGGCATGCAGACTATAGCATACCTTGTGAAAAAGTTCACCAGCGTCAAATCGACGGTTTAGGCCCGAATTCTAGCGAAAAAGGGGTCGGGAGGGGTTTTCCGCAGTCGTCAAAGGAAAACCCCTCCCGACCCCTTTTTCGTGGCGGGTTTTATGGCAATGTCTGGGCAATCGCGGACGCCCCGAGCGTCACCGCCGAGGCCTGCGCAAACTCGAACAGCGGCTGCGGATATACCCCCAGCAGCAGCGTCGCCACCACCGCTACGCCCATCGCAAGGGCCAGCGCGGGACTCTGGCGCGGCTCCGATCCGGCGGGCTCGTTCTTCAGCATCATGTAGACCACGATGCGGATGTAGTAGTACAGCGACACGGCGCTGTTCAGCACCCCGATCACCGCCAGCCACATATATCCCGATTCGATCGCGGCGCTGAACAGCCAGAATTTTCCCATGAAGCCCGCCGTCGGCGGGATGCCGCCGAGCGACAGCATGAACAGCAGCATCGCGACGGCCGCGAACGGCTGGCGGAAGAACAGCCCGTTCAGGTCCTTCAGCTCGTCGCCCACCACGTCGTGGCGGCGCATCAGCGCGAGCACCGCAAACGCGCCGAGCTGCATGAAGCCGTACACGAACAGGTACACGAGCATCGCCGTCACGCCGCGCGCCGTGCCGGCGACGACGCCAATCAGCAGATAGCCGGCGTGCGCGATCGACGAGTACGCGAGCATCCGCTTCAGGTTGCTCTGCGTCAGCGCCGCGAAATTGCCGACCGTCATCGACACGACGGCGAGCACGTAAAACATCATGCCCCAGCCAATCGCGGGACCGGCAGGCGTCAGGCTCACGCTCTCCGACAGCGACACGCGCATCGTCGGCAGGCTCTCGACGAAGATGCGAAGCAGCATCGCGAACGCCGCCGCTTTCGAGCCGACCGACAGGAAGCCGGTGATGGGCGTCGGCGCGCCTTCGTACACGTCGGGCGCCCACATGTGGAACGGCACCGCGGCAATCTTGAAGCCCATGCCCGCCACCACGAGAATCACCGCCAGCACGAGACGGGGATCGGATTCCTGCCCCGCCAGGCCTGTCGCGATGGCGCGCAGGTTCGTCGAGCCCGACAGGCCGTACATCAGCGACATGCCGTACAGGAGAATGCCGAGCGAGAACGCGCCCAGCAGGAAATACTTCACCGCCGCTTCGTTCGAGCGCCGGCTCGGCTTCAGGAATCCCGTCAAGATGTAAAACGAGATCGCCATCGTCTCGAGGCCGATAAACAGCGTGATCAGGTCGGTGCCGCCGGCCATGAACATCATGCCGAGCGTCGCAACCAGGATGAGGAAGTAGTACTCACCGGCCCGCGTGCCCTCGACGTCGAGGTACTTGACGCTCATCAGCACGGTGAGCGCCGCCGACCCGAGGAAGATCACCTTGAAGAAGAGCGCGAAGGTGTCGACCGCGATGAGCCCGCGGGACACAGAAACGTTCACGCCGGCAACGGGGATGAGGGCGACCGCGGTCGCCCCCAGCACGGCCAGCGTCACCCACGCGAGAATCGACTGCTTGTCGCGCGGCGTCATCAGATCGGCGAGCAACAACAGCAGCGCGCCGACCGTCAGGACGATCTCCGGCAGCAGATAGTAGAAATCGCTGAGATTGATGCCAGCGGGCACTAGCGCGATCCTCCGGGTTCCGGGTTCCGGGTTCCGCGTTCCGCGTTCAGGGTTCCTGGTTCGGGGTTCAGTCGCGACACGACCGCCGAACCTGGAACCGGGACTCCGGAACCTGGAACTTGGAACTCGGAACCTCGTGCTGCGGAGTACTCGGGGTTAATCCGCAGCACGACGCGATCGACCGAGGTCTGCAGGCGGTCGATGAACGGCTTCGGATACAGGCCGATCCAGACCGCCAGGATCAGGAGCGGCGCGTAGGTCGCGAACTCGCGGAAGTTCAGGTCCTGCAGATGCTCGTTCTTCGGATTGTCAATCTTGCCGAACATCGTGCGCTGATACAGCCACAGCATGTACGCGGCGCCAAGCACGACGCCGCTTGCCGCGAACGCCGCCCAGATCTTGTTGGCCACGAACACGCCCTGCAGGATGAGCAGCTCGCCGATGAACCCGTTCAACGCCGGCAGGCCGATCGACGACATCGTCATGATCAGGAAGATGGTGGCGTAGGTCGGCATCACTTTCGAGAGGCCGCCGTATTCAGAGATTTGACGCGTGTGGCGGCGCTCGTACACGTTGCCGACCAGCAGGAAGAGCGCGCCGGTCGAGATGCCGTGGTTGAGCTGCTGGATGATGCTGCCCATGATGCCGACGGGATTCAGCGCGAACATGCCCAGCATGACCATCGCCATGTGGCTGACGCTCGAGTACGCGACGAGCCGCTTCCAGTCCTGCTGCGCCATCGCGCAGAGCGCGCCGTACACGATGCCGATGATCGACAGCGTCACCATCATCGGCACGAAATGACGTGTCGCGTCCGGCAGAATCGGGAGCGAGAAGCGGATGAAGCCGTACGTGCCCATCTTCAGAAGCACGGCGGCCAGGATGACGGAGCCCGCGGTGGGCGCGTCGGTGTGCGCGTCGGGCAGCCACGTGTGGAACGGAAACATCGGCACCTTCACCGCGAACCCGAGGAAGAACGCGAGGAACACCCACCACTGCAGGTTGAACGGCACGTTCAGGTTCTGGAACTGCGTGATGTCGAAGGTATACACGCCCGTGACGCTGTAGTTGTAGAAGTAGAGCGCGAGAATGCCGAGCAGCATGATGACGCTGCCGACCAGGGTGTACAGGAAGAACTTGATCGCGGAGTACAGCCGGCGGTCGCTGCCCCAGATGCCGATGAGGAAGTACATCGGCACGAGCATCACTTCCCAGAAGAGGAAGAACAGCAGGAAATCGAGGCTGACGAACGCCCCCACCATGCCGGTCTGCAGGATGAGCAGGAAGATGTAGTACTCCTTCACGCGCTCGGTAATCGCCGTCCACGACGAGAGAATGGCGATGGAGCCGAAGAGCGTGGCCAGCAGCACCAACAGCGCGCTGAAGCCGTCGACGCCCAGGAAATACTGCGCGCCCACCGACGGAATCCACGGCAGCCGCTCCACGAACTGGTAACTCGCGTCCTGCGCGTCGTACCAGAACCACAGCGGGACCGAAACGAGGAACCCTGCCAGCGCGAACAGATTCGCGATCCATCGAATCGCGTTGCTGTTGTCCTTCGGCATGAACATCAGCAGCGCCGCGCCGACGAGCGGCAGGAACAGGATGATCGAAAGCAACGGAAAGCCGGCGACATTCGTCACGGGATTACCTCACGAGCAAGTAAATGCTCACAAACGCGCATACGCCTGCCAGCATCAGCAGCGCGTAGTTCTGAACCAGTCCGGTCTGGACCCGGCGGAATACAAAGCTCGACTCTTCGGACGAGCGGCCGACGAGATTGACCGCGCCGTCGACGACGTAGCGATCGATCAGGCTCGAGACCCACGACGCGAA
This sequence comes from uncultured Bifidobacteriaceae bacterium, assembly GCA_964356125.1. Classification (GTDB taxonomy): domain Bacteria; phylum Acidobacteriota; class Vicinamibacteria; order Vicinamibacterales; family JAMQPK01; genus JAMQPK01. Next base: position 9,670 of record CAYHHH010000029.1, read on the forward strand.
CACCGTGAGCCAGCCGGCGCCGTTGACGGCGCCGTCGACGACGCGCCGATCGAAGCCCCACAGGCCGAACGCGCTCTTCATCGTGCCCTTGATGAACGTCGCGTTGTACAGCTCGTCGACGAAATATTTGTTGTAAAGCAGATTGTGCGCGCCCGCGTAGCGCCCCTTCAGCCGGTGCGCCGTGTCCGGGTTCTGCACGTAGAAGCGATAGGCGGTCACGATGCCGATGAGCGCGATCATCACGGAGAACGCCATCAGCCCACGCTCGGCCCACACGGAAATATGCGGTTCTTCGTGCGCGGCCACGGCCGCCGTCGCTTGCGCCGCTTCGGCCGCGGGCGCGGCGCCCTCGACCGCATGCGCCGCAGCGGCGCCGGCCGTAAAGCTTGGCTCGAGGAAATGCTCGAGCACCGCTCCGCCGCCAAGCGCGGGCGGAACGCTGATAAATCCGGCGACGATTGCGCCGACCGCCAGCGCCATCAACGTCAGCGTCATGGCCTGCGGCGATTCGTGCGGTCCATGCCACGGACCATGGCCGTGCGCGTGCGCGTCATCGTGCGCACCGTGCGCGTGATCGCCATCAGCCGGGCCGGCCGGTGCCGCGTGTTCCCACGCAGGGCCGCGGTAGGTGCCGAAGAACGTCAGCGACATCAGGCGGTACATGTAGAACGCGGTCATCAACGCCGTGAGGACGCCGAGGCCCCAGATCATCTTGTTCGTCAGGAACGCGCGGAACAGAATCTCGTCCTTGCTGAAGAAGCCCGCGAGCGGAAAGATGCCGGCAATCGCGAGCGTGCCGATCATCATCGTCATGAAGGTGACCGGCATGTAGCGCTTCAGGTCCCCCATCTTCCGCATGTCCTGCTCGCCCGCCATCGCGTGAATCACCGAGCCGCTGCCGAGGAAGAGCAGCGCCTTGAAGAACGCATGGGTCATCAAGTGAAACGCGCCGGCCGCGAACGCCGCGAGACCGATATGCGTCCAGCCATGCGCCGTGGCGTAGGCGCCCACGCCCATCGCGAGGAACATGTATCCCAACTGCGACACCGTCGAGTACGCGAGCACGCGTTTGATGTCGTACTGCACGAGTCCGATCGTGGCCGCCATGAGCGCCGTGAGCGCCCCGACGATCATCACGATCTGCGCGACGATCGGCGCGTGCCCGAACAGCACGGCATTGCGTCCGACCATGTAGACGCCCGCCGTCACCATCGTGGCGGCGTGGATCAGCGCCGACACGGGCGTCGGGCCTTCCATCGCGTCGGGCAGCCAGACATACAGAGGAATCTGCGCGCTCTTGCCGGTCGCGCCGATGAAGAGCAGCAGGCAGATGAGCGAGATGACGCCAAACTGCGCCTCGACCGGCATCGCCGCGGCCGCATTCGCCACTTCGCGGAAATCGAGCGTGCCGAACGTGTAGAAGATGAGGAAGACGCCGAGCAGGAATCCCCAATCACCCACGCGATTGACGATGAACGCTTTCTTGCCGGCGTCCGATGCGCTCTTCTTCTCGTACCAGTACCCGATGAGCAGGTACGAGCACAGACCCACGCCTTCCCAGCCGACGAACATCGTCAGGAAGGTGCTGCCCAGCACGAGCACGAGCATGAAGGAGCAGAACAGATTGAGGTAGCAGAAGAAGCGCGCATATCCGCCGCGCGGCTCATCGTGCATGTACGCCGTCGAATAAATGTGGATGAGCAGCCCGATGCCGGTCACCACCAGGATCATCATCCCGGCGAGCGGATCGAGGCGGAACGCCCAGGGCACTTCGAACGAACCGATGCCGTGCGCGGTCGCGAGCGGGATCGGGGGAATCCAGTGGCCGAGATTCACGACGTGATCGCGCGCTTCCGGCGGCAGACCGAGCATCTGCCAGAACGCGTAGACCGACACGCCGAACGCGCCCAGCATCGCGGCGCACGCGACCAGCCCGGACGTGCGCCGGCTGAACGAGCGAATGCCGACGAGCCCGTT
>CAYHHH010000029.1:11746-38879 GCA_964356125.1 uncultured Bifidobacteriaceae bacterium
CGCATCAAATTCATTTCATCGATGTTGATCGTTTCCTTGTTCCGGTAGAACGCGAGAATGATGCCGAGGCCGACGGCCGCCTCGGCGGCCGCCACCGCGATCACGAAGATCGCGAACACCTGTCCGATGCCGTTCTGCAGCTGATAGGAGAACGCCACCAGGTTGATGTTGACCGCGTTCAGGATCAGCTCGATCGACATGAAGATGACGATGATGTTGCGGCGCAGCATGACGCCGGCGACGCCGATCATGAACAGCGCCGCGGACAGCACCATGTAATGGGCAGGTGTAATCATCACAATTCCCGCTTCGCCAGAATGATTGCGCCCACCATCGCGACCAGCAGCAGCATCGACGCGACCTCGAACGGAATCAGGTAATCGGTGTAGAGCAGCATCCCGATGCGCTCGACGTTGTTGATCGCCAGGTCGGTGTTCTGCATCGTGTGCGGATCGACCGGCATGCCGGCGCTGCCCCAGATGAGTATCGCGGCGAGCTGTGCGAGCACGGCGATCGACACGCCGAGCGCGATCCACCCGTGGCGCTGCGGCGCCGAGTGGTCTTCCGGCTGCCGCTTGAGATTCACGAGCATCACCACGAACAGGTACAGCACGACGATGCCGCCGGCGTACACGAGCACCTGAATGGCGGCGAGGAACTGCGCCGTCAGGAGGACATACAGCGCCGCGATCGCCAGGAAGTTCAGCACGAGAAAGAGCACCGCATGGACGGTGTTCTTCGTGGTCACCACGAGCATGGCGAATCCCAGGATGAACGCCGAGATGACGTAGAACGCGATGGCGTTACCCATCAGAACAACACCTTCACGATGCCCGTCACGATGACGTTGGCGATGGCCACGGGTATCAACACCTTCCACCCCAGCCGCATGAGCTGGTCATACCGATAGCGCGGCAGCGTCGCGCGCACCCACAGGAAGATGTACAGGAAGACAAAGGTCTTCAGGAGAAACCACATCCACGCCGGGATGAAGTCGAGGAAGTTCAGCCACTCGACGTTCGGAAACGGCGACAGCCATCCGCCGAGGAACAGCGTCGTGGCGACGGCCGAGACGACGATCATGTTCGCGTATTCGGCGAGGAAGAACAGCGCGAACCGCATGCCGCTGTACTCCGTGTGGAAACCGCCGGTGAGCTCCTGCTCCGCCTCCGCCATGTCGAACGGCGCGCGGTTGGTTTCGGCGAGGCCGCCGATGAACAACAGCACGAACGCGACCGGCTGCACGAAGATGAACCACAGGCCCGAGTTGAATTGCGACTCGACGATCTTCACCATGCTCAGCGAGCCCGCCGTCATGATGAGGCTCACCAGCGTCATCGTCACCGCGACTTCGTAGCTGATCAGCTGCGCGGAGGCGCGCAGGCTCGCGAGCAGCGGGAATTTGCTGTTCGACGCCCACCCGCCCAGGATGATGCCGTAGACGCCGATCGAGGCGACCGACACGATGTAGAGCAGCCCGACGTTGATGTCGGTGATGTAGAGCGGGATGTCGCGGCCGAACATGTGCACGCTCGGCCCGAACGGAATGACGGCGAACGTGATGAGCGCCGGCACCATCACGATGATGGGCGCGGCCGTAAAGACCCACTTGTCCGCGCGCGTCGGCGTGATGTCTTCCTTGAGAATCAGCTTGATGGCGTCGGCGATCGGCTGGAGCGACCCGTACGGTCCGACGCGCATCGGTCCGAGACGCACCTGCACCCACGCGATGACCTTGCGCTCGAGGAGGACCATGTAGGTCACGCCGATGAGCGTGGCGTTCAGCACGAACAGAATCTTGATGAGCGGGATGAGGTAGTTGTCGATCACCGGTCTACTTCTCCCAGCACGACGTCGAGCGAGCCGATCAGCGCGACGACGTCCGCCACCATGTGCCCCTTGATGAGCGGCGGCAGCGCCTGCAGGTTGCAGAACGACGGCGGCCGAACGCGGAAGCGGTACGGGTTGGTCGATTTGCCGTCGCTCACGATGAAGTAGCCGATCTCGCCTTTCGGCGATTCGATGGCGTGATATGTCTCGCCGGCCGGCGGCTTGATGAGGCGCGGCACCTTGCCGACGATCGGTCCTTCGGGCAGCCCTTCAATCGCTTGCCGGATGATTTGTACCGACTGCCGGAATTCCTCGATGCGCACGAGATATCGATCGTAGGTGTCGCCGGCCGTGCCGATGGGGACTTCGAACTTCATCTCGTCATAGGCCGCGTACGGCTCGTCCTTACGCACGTCCTTGGTGACCCCCGAGCCGCGAAGCGGCGGACCGCTGAGGCCGATGGCAATCGCCTGCTCGCCGGTGATGACGCCGATATTCTTGGTGCGCTCGAGCCAGATGCGGTTGTGGGTGAGGAGCTCTTCGTACTCGTCCACTTTCTCCGACATGATGTCGCAGAACGCGAGCACTTTCTTGTCCCAGCCCACCGGAATGTCGAGCGGCAACCCGCCGATGCGCATCGAGTTGTAGGTGAGGCGCGCGCCGCAGAACTCCTCGAAGAGATCGAGAATCAGCTCGCGCTCGCGGAACGCGTAGAGAAACACCGTCATCGCGCCGATGTCCATCGCGTGCGTGCCCAGCCAGAGGCAGTGGCTCGCAATCCGCTGCAGCTCGCAGAGCGCCACGCGCACGTAGCGCGCGCGCCGCGGCACTTCCAGCTGCATCAGCTTCTCGACGGTCTGGCAGTAGCCGACGTTGTTGGTGGCCGCCGCGACGTAGTCCATGCGGTCGGTCAGCAGGATGATCTGCGTCCAGTTGCGGTTCTCGCTCAGCTTCTCGATGCCGCGATGCAGATAGCCGATGACGACCTCCGAGTCGACCACCTTCTCGCCATCGAGGCGCAGCACCACGCGCAGCACGCCGTGCGTGCTGGGATGCTGCGGTCCCATGTTGATGACCAGCTCTTCGGTGTCGAACATCGGCCGGGTTTCAGTTGCCATTACTCGATTTCCGCTTCTTCGCGCGCCTGTTTCAGCTTCAGCCAGTCGAGCGGATTTTCCATCAGCAGCTCGCCCGGGCCTTCGAGGGGATAGTCCTTGCGCTGCGGGTGCCCCTGCCAGGCGTCGGGCATCAGGATGCGCTTGCGATTCGGGTGGCCCGTGATGTCCACGCCGAAGAGGTCGTACACCTCGCGTTCGAGCCAGTTCGCGGCAGGCCAGATGCCGCTGACCGACGGCACCTGCTCCGTCTCGGCGGCGCGCACTTTCAACCGCACGCGCCGGCGGTGCTTCGTCGAGAAGAGGCAGTAGATGACATCGAACCGCTGCGCGCGCGTCGGCCAGTCGCTGGCGGTGACGTCGGAGCAGAAGTCGAATCCCGCCTCGGGCGTCTCGCGCAGGAAGCGGCCCACGTCGAGCAGCTTCGTCGCGGGCACGATGACCGTCCAGTCGCCGACATAGAAGCTGATCTGCGTGACGCCGCCTGGCACGGCGGCCTGCAGCGCGGCAATGAACGCGGGTACTTCGGCGCCGGCGGGCGGCGGCGGATCGGTCGGGCCCGCTGGCGGCGCGGGTTTTGTGTCGTGGGCGGCAGCCGGTGCAGCCGGCTTCACAGCTGGTGCGGGCGTGTCGCCGGCGGCCTTGGGGTCCTTGGGCTCTTCAGTCATGAATGGGTTGCTCGGGCCTCGCCTAAGCCCAGTCGAGCGCGCCTTTCTTCCAGGCGTAAGCGTATCCCGTCACCAGGATCGCCAGGAAGACGACCATCTCAATCAGGCCGAACAGCGCCAGCTCGTCCACCATGACCGCCCAGGGAAACAGGAACACGGTCTCCACGTCGAAGATGACGAAGAGCATTGCGACGAGGTAATAGCGCACGCTGTAGCGATCGCGCGCGTCGGTCGTCGGCTCGATGCCGCATTCGTACGGTTCGAGCTTGACCTTGTTGTATTTCTTCGACTGCAGCAGTTGCGAAATCAACAGGGTGGTCAGCGCGAACCCGATGGCCACGAGCAGGAAAAGGAAGATTGGAATATACGCGTTGAGCATGGTGTGGAGTCACGACCGCACGTTGTGGGAAACGGCGTGTTTTATAGCACGCGGGCAAAGAGAGCGTCAAGAAACGCAAATGTAAGAGACGCAAGGGTTTTTGGCCTATACTGGCGCTTTACAGCCAACTCCTGAGGCGCACCATGACGCACAGACCGCTGCCCCTCCTGCTCCTGGCGACAGCCGCCGTGGCGCCTGTGGTGATCGGGGCGCAACAGGGGACTTTCCGATCCGCTATCGACGTCGTGTCGATGAACGTCACGGTGACCGACACGTCCAACTCGACCAGCCGGTACATTACGGACCTCACCGAACAAGATTTCGAGATTTTCGAGGACGGCGTGAAGCAGGATCTCACGCTCTTCAACCGCAGCAACCTGCCGGTGGCGCTGTCGCTCTTGATCGATACCAGCTCGAGCATGGAAGATCGCATGGCGACCGCGCAGGACGCGGCGATCGGCTTCGTCCGCAAGCTGCGCCCGACCGACCTCGGCGAGGTGATTGGCTTCGACAGCCGGGCGGAAGTGCTGCAGAAGTTCACGAGCAGTCCCGCTGAGCTCGAGCAGGCGATTCGCAAGACCGTCGCCGGCGGCTCGACGTCGATGAACAACGCACTCTATATTTCGCTGAAGGGCTTGAAGAAGATCCCGATCCAGCAGGAAGAGGAAATCCGCCGCCAGGCGATCGTCCTGTTGTCCGATGGCGAAGACACGTCGAGCCTCGTCACGTTCGAAGACGTGCTCGATCTGGCGCGCCGATCCGAGACGGCGATTTACGCCATCGGCCTGATGGAAGACAACGCCGGCGGCCAGTCCAAAGGGTTCCGCGAAGCGACCTACGCGCTGCGCCAGCTCACGAACGACACGGGCGGCCGCGCGTTCTTCCCGGCGGACGTCAAGAGTCTCGCCTCCGTGTACGGCCAGATTTACGACGAGCTGTCGAGCCAGTACACGATTGGGTACACCTCCAAGAATCCGCGACGCGACGGCGCGTGGCGGCGCCTTGTCGTGCGCATCGCTCGGCCGAACGTTCAGGCCCGCACCAAGCAGGGCTACTTCGCCCCGCTGTCGGCGCCGACCGTTCGCTAGCGGAGGAGTGGTCGAAAAAGGGGTCGGGAGGGGTTTTCGCCCGACGCCAGTGAAAACCCCTCCCGCCCCCTTTTTCTCGCATAATCATGTCCATGAACCCGATTCTGCTGTTCCTCTATACGGCCGCCGGCGTGGCGTATGCCGTGCAGTTCGCCCGGCGCACGTTCGGCAACAGCCGTATCGCCACGGTGCTGCTCGTCCTCGCCGCCTTCGCCCACACCTTCGTCATCGGCATGGAGACGATGCGCGCGGGGCATGTGCCGTTCGCGAGCGCGACGTCCGCGATCTCGACGTTCGTGTGGCTGCTCGCGCTGGCGTACTTGTACGTCGAGCTCACGACCAGCGAGCGCGCCATGGGCGTGTTCATCCTGCCGCTGCTCGTGGTATTGCAGGCGATACCGGCGTTCAGCGCAATCTCAGACGAGCCGCGCTCGGCGATGCTCGAAAGCCCCTGGTTCAACGTGCACATCCCGTCGCTGCTGTTCGCCTACGCGAGCTTCGCGCTCGCGGGGGTGCTGGGCATCACCTACGTGCTGCAGTTCAAGGAAATCAAAGCGAAGGATCTCGGTTTCTTTTACGAACGCCTGCCGTCGCTGAACGTGCTCGACGAGATGAACCTGCGCGCCGTGAAGATCGGCTGGATCTTTCTGACGGTCGGATTGGTGACGGGCGGCATCTGGGCGTCGCAACTGGGGCCCTCGCCCGATTCGGGCGGGTCGATGTCGATGGCCGATCCGAAAATTTTCGTCGCGGTGCTGTGCTGGGCCGTGTACTCGTTCGAGCTCTACGCGCAGCGCGCCATCGGCTGGCGCGGACGCCGCGCCGCGTGGCTCTCGGCGGTGGGGTTCGGCATCGTGCTGCTGAACTTCGTGCCGGTCAGCTACTTTTTCACGACCGCGCACAACTTCTGACAATGCAGCTGCTTCTGGTCGGCGTCAGCCATCGCACCGCACCGATCGAGCTTCGAGAACGGCTCGACTTCTCGGCGCGTGGTGTCGATCGCGCGCTGACGGCGCTGGCCGGCTCTGAGGTGCATCGCGAGGCGACGATCGTCTCGACCTGCAACCGCGTCGAGTTGTACGTGGGATGCGACGAGCCCGAAGCGGCTCGCGCCGCCATCCAGCAGTTCCTGTCGGAGTTTCACGGCATCCCCGGCGAGCAGCTTGCGCCGCACCTCTATTCGAAGACCGGCCAGGATGCCGTCGCGCATTTGTATCGCGTCGCCGCGGGGCTCGACTCGCTCGTCATGGGCGAGCCGCAGATTCTCGGTCAGGTAAAGGAAGCGTTCGGCGTCGCCTCGCAGCTGGGGTGCACCGGTCCGCTGCTGAACAAACTCTTTCATTCGGCGTTTGCCACGGGCAAGCGCGTGCGGTCGGAGACGGCGCTCGCCGAAGGCGCGGTGTCGGTCAGCTACGCGGCCGTCGAGCTCGCGCGCAAGATTTTCGGCAACCTCAAGGGGCGCACGGTGGTCGTCATCGGCGCCGGCGAAATGGGCAAGCTCACCGCCCTCCACATGCAGTCGCAGGGCATCGGCCGGCTGATCATCACGAGCCGCACGGCCGCGCATGCAACAGCGCTCGCCCAATCGATCGGCGGGACCGCCATGCCGTGGGAGGCACTCGGCACGACGCTCGTGGAAGCCGACATCCTCATCACGGCGACCGGCGCGAGCGCGCCGATCATCTCGCGCGCGTTGATTGCGCGGACGATGAAGGCGAGACGGCAGAAGCCGCTGTTCATCATCGACATTGCCGTGCCGAGAGACGTCGAGGGAGATGCCGGAGATCTCGAGCAGGTGTTTCTCTACAACATCGACGATCTGCAGGCCGTCGTGCAGGAGAACATTTCGAAACGCGGCACCGAAGCATCCGACGCGGAAATAATCATCGCGCAGGAAGTCGGCCGGTTCACCGCCTGGCTCAACTCGCGCGGCGCGGTTCCGACGATCGTGGCGCTGCGCCAGCGGTTCGAGGCGATCAGGCAGTCCGAGCTGCGGCGTCTCGAGCCGAAAATGGCATCGCTGCCACCCGAGGCGCGCGCGCGCGTCGACGAAATCACGCGGCTCATCATGGAAAAGCTGCTCATCAACCCGACCGAGCAGTTGAAGTCGGCCTCTGACGCCGACACGGTCGCGTCGTACAGCGACGTGCTGACCCGGCTGTTCGGCCTCGCGGGCGACGATCCCACGGACGACACGCTGACCACCGCCGGTGCGCGCACAACGAAGAAACCCGCACAGTGAAGACCCTCCGTCTCGGCAGCCGAGGAAGTCCGCTCGCGCTCTATCAGGCCAGGCTCGTGGCCGAGCGCATCCAAGCGGCAGGCGGGCCGCCCTCTGAGATCGTCGTCATCAAGACGTCGGGCGATCGGCTGCAGGAGGCGCCGCTCTCCGATATCGGCGGCAAGCGGCTCTTCGTGAAGGAAATCGAAGACGCGCTGATCGGGGGCGACATCGATCTCGCCGTCCACAGCAGCAAGGACATGCCGGCACTGCTGCCTGAAGGACTTGACGTCGCTGCGGTACTCGAGCGCGAAGATCCGCGGGACGCGCTGGTGCTGCCGGTCGGAAAAGGGGACGGGAATCTTTTCCGCGGGTCAGGGACGGAAAAGATTCCCGTCCCCTTTTCCGCTCGCATCGGCACCGGCAGCGTGCGCCGCATCGCGCAATTGCGGAAGCGATTTCCGACTGCCGAGTTCCTGAACGTGCGCGGCAATCTCGACACGCGGCTCCGCAAATTGGATTCGGGCGACTACGATCTGCTCGTGCTCGCCGCGGCAGGTTTGCGCAGACTCGGTTTTGGGGCGCGCATTTCGGTCTCGGTGCCGATCGAGGAGTGCGTGCCTGCGCCGGGTCAAGGCATCATCGCCATCGAGATCCGCACCGACGATGCGGCCGCGCGAACGGCCGTCGCGCGGGTGAACGACGCCGACGCCTCGTACGCGCTCGAGGCAGAGCGCGCGCTCGTGACGGCGCTTGGCGGCGGCTGTCAGATGCCCATTGGCGGTATCGCGGTGCCCGTGGGCGCAAGCGAACTTGAACTGCAGGCGATTGTCGCATCGCTCGACGGGACGCGTATCATTCGATATAAGGGAGTGGGCACTCGAGCTGACGCAGCCGCGCTTGGGCGCCAGGTGGGCGAGCAACTGTTAACGCAAGGTGCAGCAGAGATTCTTCGCGAAGCGAGACTCACGTGATACGCCCCATCGTCTACCTCATCGGCACGGGTCCCGGCGACCCGGGCCTCATCAGCGCGCGCGGCGCGCGGTATCTCGCGACCGCAGACGTCGTGCTCTACGACCATCTCGTGCATCCACGACTGCTCCGCTATGCGCGGCACGAGGCCGAGAAGATCGACCTCGGCTCGGCATCGCCGCAGACGCTCGACCAGGAAGCGATCAACTACCTGCTCGTGGAAAAAGCGCGCGAGGGAAAGATTGTCGCGCGGCTCAAGTGGGGCGATCCGTTCCTCTTCGATCGCGGCGGCCAGGAAGCGCTGTTCCTGCACGAGCACGGCATCCCGTTCGAAGTCGTGCCCGGCATTCCGGCCGCCATCGGGACGACGAGCTATGCCGGCGTGCCGCTGACGTATCCGGGCGGCGGCGACAGCGTGACGTTCGTGCGCGGCCACGAAGACGAAAGCAGCACGGCGCCCAACGTCGACTGGGCGAGCCTCGCGCGGCTCGGCGGCACGCTCGTCTGCTACACGGGCGCGCGGCAGCTTCACGTCATCCTTAAAGCGCTCGTCGCGAACGGCTTCGACCCGAAGGAACCGGCCGCGATCATCTACGACGGCACGCTCCCGACACAGCGCACCACCGATGGCACGCTGCAGGAACTGGTCGACATGAAAAACCTGCGCACGAAGCCGGCGATTCTCGTCGTCGGGCGCGTGGTGGGCCTGCGCCAGCATCTGCGCTGGTTCGACGAGCGGCCGCTCTTCGGCAAGAAGATCGTCGTCACGCGATCGCGCGAACAGGCCGGTGATCTGGTGGACATGCTCGAGTCGCTCGGCGCCGAGCCGATCGAAGCGCCGATGATTCGTGTCGAAGCGCCGGACGATTACGGTCCGCTCGACGCGGCTGCGGCCGAAGCGGGCACGTACGACTGGATTGTGTTCACGAGCGCGAATGGCGCCGACTTCTTCATGCGACGTTTGCTCTCGGGCAATGGCGACATCAGAGATCTCAAGGGAGTCAAGCTCGCCGCGATCGGACCGGCGACGGCCGACCGTCTCGCGAAGCTCGGACTGAAGGTCGAGCTCGAGCCGGCGGAATCGCGCGCGGAAGTGATCGTCCAGGCGCTGCGAGAGCTGGGCGACATCAAGGGCAAGCGCTTTCTTCTGCCGCGCGCCGACATCGCGCGAGAAGTGCTGCCTGAAGAGCTGCGCAAGAGCGGCGCCGAGGTGACGGAAGTGACGGCCTATCGAACGGTGCTGGCCGAGATCGAGCGCGAAGGGGATCCCGACATCTATCGCATGCTCCTCGAAAAGCGCATCGACGTCGTCACCTTCACGAGCGCGTCGACCGTCAAGAACTTCGTGCAGATCTTCGGCGCCGAGCAGGCGGCCGATCTGCTGAACGCGACGAAAGTCGCGTCGATCGGCCCGGTCACCGCCGAGGCCGCCGAGCACTACGGCATCAAGACCGCCATCATGCCCAAGGAATACACGGTGCCGGCCCTGGTCGAGGCCATCGTCGAGCACTTTAAGGTGCCCCGGCCGACCTGAAGGTCGGCACTACCGCCAGCCTGCCTCGCCGTAGCGGCATTGCCGCGGAGGCGGGTAAACTACACCCATGAATCCCGTGAAAACGGCGCACACGCTCGACCTGGTCCGCCGTGCCCGGCGGCTGCGGCGCACCAGCGGCATCCGCAGCTACGTGCGCGAGACGCGGCTCTCGGCCGATCAGTTCCTGTATCCGCTCTTCGTCACGACCGGCACCGGCGTGCGGCGCGAAGTGCCGTCGATGCCGGGCGTGTTTCAGTTGTCGGTCGACGAGGCGGTGCGCGAAACAGAAGCCGCACGCGCCGACGGCGTTCCCGGCGTGCTCCTCTTCGGTCTCCCCGCGAAAAAAGACGATATCGGCTCCGCCGCCTACGATTCGGATGCGCCCGTGCAGAGCGCGGTCCGCGCGATCAAGCGCAGCTCACCTGACACCGTCGTCGTGACCGACGTGTGCCTCTGCGAGTACACCTCGCACGGACACTGCGGGATTCTCGAAGGGCATGACGTCGTGAACGACGCGACGGTCGAGCAGCTCGTGCGCGCGGCGCTCTCGCACGCGACGGCGGGCGCCGACATCGTGGCGCCTTCCGACATGATGGATGGACGCGTCGGCGCGATCAGAAAAGCGCTCGACGAGCGCGGCTTCGAGGGGGTCGCGATCATGTCGTACGCGGTGAAGTACTGCTCCGGGTTCTACGGTCCGTTCCGCGACGCGGCCGATTCGGCTCCGCAGTTCGGCGACCGCCGCACGCACCAGATGGATCCGGCCAACGCAGAGGAAGCCCTGCGCGAGGTCGAGCAGGACATCGAGGAAGGCGCCGACATCATCATCGTGAAGCCGGCGATGCCGTACCTCGATATCGTGCGTCGCGTGAAAGACACGTTCGGATATCCGACTGCGGCATACCAGGTGAGCGGCGAATACGCCATGATCAAAGCCGCCGCGGAGCGCGGCTGGATCGACGAGCCGCGCATCATGATGGAATCGCTCACGTCGATCGCCCGCGCGGGCGCGGACATCATCATCACGTACTACGCTCGCGAGGCCGCGCGTGCGCTTCGCGAGGTCAACACATAGTGGCAACGAAATCACAGAGGCTCTTCGAGCGGGCGCAGAAGATCATTCCGGGCGGCGTGGACAGTCCCGTTCGCGCCTTCAAGGCCGTCGGTGGCACCCCGCTTTTCATTCGAAGCGCGTCGGGCTCGAACATCACCGACGTCGACGGACGCTCGTACATCGACTACGTCATGTCGTGGGGTCCCTTGATTCACGGGCATGCGCCGGGCAGCCTCGTGAAGGCGCTGACCGCAGCCGCGAAACAGGGCACCAGCTTCGGCGCGCCGACGGAGCTCGAAGTGGAGCTGGGTGAGCTCGTGCGGAAGATGATGCCGTCGCTCGAGATGGTGCGCTTCGTCAGCTCGGGCACCGAAGCGACGATGAGCGCCGTGCGTGTGGCGCGGGCGCATACGCGCCGCGAAAAGATCATCAAGTTCGAGGGCTGCTATCACGGGCACGCCGATCAGTTTCTCGTGCAGGCGGGGTCGGGCCTGACGACGCTCGGCGTGCCGACGAGCCCTGGTGTCACGCGCGCCGCTGCCGCCGACACGCTGCTGGCCACGTATAACGACGTAGCATCGGTCGAACGGCTCTGCGAGTCGATGCGCGATCAGATCGCCGCGCTCATCGTCGAGCCGATCGCCGGCAACATGGGGATGGTGCTGCCCGAACCACGATTCCTCCAGGGACTGCGAGAGGTCTGCAGCCGCTATCGCATCCTGCTGATCTTCGACGAGGTGATCACAGGATTCCGCACCGGCTCCGGCGGTGCGCAAGGCTGGAGCGGGGTCGTCCCCGATCTCACGTGCCTGGGCAAAATCATCGGCGGCGGGCTGCCTGTCGGCGCGTACGGCGGCCGCGAAGATCTGATGCGGCTCGTCGCGCCGTCCGGACCGGTGTATCAGGCCGGCACGTTGTCGGGCAATCCGCTGGCGATGACCGCGGGCTTATGGAGTTTGAAGCGCTTGTCGAAAGGTCTCTACAAGCAGCTCACCGATCTCGGCGCGCAGCTCGCGGAAGGTCTCTCCGACGCCGCGCGTGGCGCGGGAGTGTCGTTGCAGGTGAATGGAATCGGATCGGCGCTGACGCCGTTCTTCACATCAGCGCCTGTTAAGAACTATCAGACCGCACTACGCGCCGATGCGGCGAAGTACGGTGTCTTCTTCAAAGGGATGCTCGCCCGCGGCGTGTATCCACCGCCCTCGCAATTCGAAGCATGGTTCTTGTCAGGCGCGCACACCGCGCGCGACGTCGACAGGACGATCAAGGCCGCAAGAGAAGCCATGAAGGAAGTCGCCCGCTACTGAGCTCCCTAAAGGTCGCGTGGGGATCGTGGGGCGCGTAGGGATCGTGGGGAGAAATCGATTTTTCGTACGTAGTGCCGACCTTCAGGTCGGCCGTCTGCCAGCGTCAGTTACATCACCACGCGACCCACGCGACCCTAATTGCGCCAGGGCATCAGGCGCTCGAACAGGGGAATTCGCGTGAGGTCGTTGTAAATCACCGTCACCATCAGCATCAGCAGCACCGCGAACCCCGCGAGGAACATCTTCTCTTTCACCTTGAGGCTGAAGTCGCGGCGCGCGAGCCCTTCGAGCATCATGATGAAGATGTGGCCGCCGTCGAGCACGGGAATCGGCAGAAGGTTCAGCAGCCCGAGATTCAGGCTGATCGACGCCATCAGCGCGAACAGCGGCACCCAGCCCTGCTCCGCCGACTCGCCGGACAACTGCGCGATGGCGAGCGGCCCCATCAGCTGGCGCGTCGATGTCTCGCGCGTGATGAGCTGGCCGATGGTCATGAAGATGAGGCCGGCCTGCTCGTAATTGCTCTTCACGCTCATCCGGATGGCTTCGAGCGGGCCCGGGTTGATGCGCGTCGATTCCTCGCCGATGCTGATGCCGATGCAGCCGTCCCCCTCCGGCAGTGACGGGCAGCGCCCTTTGTTCGCTTCAGGCGTGACGACGACATCGACGGGTGCGCCGTTTCGCGTGACAGAAATCGTCACCGGCGTGTTCGCCTTCCTGGACACGGCGGCAACCAGCTGCTCGCGCACCGCAATTGCGGCGCCGTCAACGCGCAGAATGAGGTCGCCGGCCTTCAGCCCCGCCTTCTCGGCCGGCGCACCCGGCAGCAGCGCCGCGACCGTTGGGCGGGTATCGGGCAGCACGCCGATATAGCCGATCTCGTACCGCGTTTGCGGAGCCGGAATCACGCTGACGGTGAACTGCTTGCCGTCTCGCAGCACGCCAATTTCCGTGTCGCGGTCGGCGCGCGTGCCGACGTTGATGATGAAACTCCGCCACGTCGCGACCTCGCGCCCCGCGACGGTAACGATGCGATCGCCGCGCTGAATCCCGGCTTTCGCGGCCGGCGAGTCCGGAGTGACCTGGCCGACGACGGGCGGCTTGGACTCGTATGCGGGAACTTCGGCGCCGTTCATCAGCACGCCGGCCGTCACGACGACGGCAAGGATGAGGTTCATCAACGGTCCCATGATCAAAATCTGGAACCGCTCCCACTTGCTCTTCGACAGAAACTCATCGTCCCTGCCGGAACGCGGGTCGTCAGGATTCTCGCCGGCCATCTTCACGTAGCCGCCGAGCGGGATCGCGCTGACCACGTATTCGGTGTCGCCGCGCGTAAAGCCGATCAGGCGCGGCCCGAAGCCGAGCGAAAACTTCAGCACCCTCACGCCGACGCGGCGGGCCATGACGAAGTGGCCCAGCTCGTGGACGAAGATGAGGACGCCCAGAACGAAGAGGAACGCTAACAGTGTGGTCAAAAAGGAAACCTCAGACCTTCAATTCTACCGCCTTCGCCAAGGCTATGGCGAGTCGACGGGCCCAGCGGTCGACTTCGCGCACGGCCTCGAGCGTGGCCGCAGGCACCGACGAGTGCGCGTCCATCGTTTGCTCGATGACGCGCGGGATGGAGACGAACGAGATTTTCTCGTCCAGGTAGGACGCTACGGCGACCTCGTTGGCCGCGTTCAGGACAACCGCGTGGCTCGGACCCGATGCCAGGGCGCGATAGGCCAGCCCCAGACATGGAAACCGTTCGCGATCGGGCTTGTGAAAGTCGAGCCGGCCGGCGGCGGTGAGATCGAGCCGCGCGACCGGCGCCTCCCATCGATCGGGATACGAGCACGCGTACTGTATCGGCAGCTTCATGTCCGCGCCGCCGAGCTGCGCGATGATCGAGCCGTCGGTCAGTTCCACCATCGAGTGCACGATCGATTGCGGGTGAATGACGACGTCGATGCGATCGCCTGGCATATCGAACAGCCAATGCGCCTCGATCACCTCGAGACCTTTGTTCATGAGTGTCGCGGAGTCGATGGTGATCTTCCTCCCCATGCGCCACGTGGGGTGGCGCAGCGCGTCTTCGGGCTTGACGTTCGCCAGCGCCGAGGCCGACATCTCGCGGAACGGGCCGCCCGACGCGGTCAGGATGATGCGCCGCACTTCTTCGGGGCGGCGGCCGTGCAGGCATTGATGAATCGCGTTGTGCTCGCTGTCGACCGGCAGGATGGCCACGCCGCGCGCACGCGCGGCAGCCGTGACCAGCGCGCCGGCCATCACGAGCACTTCCTTGTTCGCGAGCGCGATCGTCTTTCCCGCGTCGATCGCCGCGAGAACGGCTTCGAGCGCGTCGGTGCCGGACGAGGCGCAGATGACGATGTCGACGTCGGGATGGGTCGCAACGGCTATCAGTCCCTCGCTGCCCCTTTCCGACGCGAGCGCGGTGATCGTCGCGCCGAACGCCTCGGCCTGCTCGCGCAGCCGCTCGCCGTTCGATCCGGCCGCAAGGCCGATCACCTTCAGCTTGTCAGGATGCGCACGGACGACGTCGAGCGTGCTCTGCCCGATCGAACCCGTCGACCCGAGAATGGCGATTCGTTTCATATTTATCGCCGGGTCTACAAAGCAAGACCCGGCCTACTTTCAGTACGTAGGGCGGGTCCTGCTCTTTGGACCCGCCTAGAAGCTGTATCGGACGAACACGTAGTACACCGGCGCGGCAAACAACAGCGCGTCGATGCGATCGAGGACGCCGCCGTGGCCGGGGATGATCGTGGACGCATCTTTCATGTGGACGCTGCGCTTCAGCAGCGACTCGAAGAGATCGCCGACGATGCCGACCGCCGCGACCGCGAGCCCGAGAATGATGCGCGCCGGCAGGCCCATCTGCGGCAGCCACCAGTAGCCGATCACCGCGAGGCTCAGCGCGGCTCCGACGAACCCGCCGACCGCGCCCTCGATCGTTTTCTTCGGGCTCACAACCGGCGCAAGCAGGTGACGTCCGAACGTGCGGCCGGTGTAGTACTGAAGCGAATCGCTAATCGCGACGGTGACAATCAACAGCAGCGCCGCTTCGCGGCCGAGCGTCCAGCGCGTGGCCGCGAGCAACCCGAGCGGCAGGCCGATGTAGAGCGGTGCGAACACGGCGATCGCCGCCGATTGCAGCGCGGCGCCGCTCGCTGCCGATGTTGCCGCGCTCGACAGCGCGATCGCGGACAGGCCGAGCGTCACGCCGGCGAGCGCCACATCGATGGGCAGTCCTGGCATCCCCACCGCGATGCACACGAGCGCGACCGCGATGGCCCCGGCAGGGCGAGATACCTGCGCGCCGGCGCGCGCCGCGATGTCGAGGTACTCGCGGAACGCCAGCAGCGCCACGAGCACGGCGATGCCGAGGAGGTAAATGGGCGGAAGAAACCACAGCGCTGCAATGAGGGCGATCAGCAGCACTGCCCCGCTGATGAGTCTGGCCACTAGCGTGAAAGGGCTGGCGTGGGCTTGATGCCGCCGTAGCGGCGATCGCGTTTCTGATACGCGAGCACGGCCTCGATCAGGTGACGGCGGCGGAAGTCGGGCCATAGCGTATCGGTGACCCAGATTTCGGCGTACGCGATCTGCCACAACAGAAAGTTGCTGACGCGCATCTCGCCGCTCGTGCGAATCAGCAGATCCGGATCCGGCTGCCCCGCGGTGTAGAGGAACTCGGCAAACTTCCGCTCGTCGAGATCTTCAGCGCGAACACCCGCTTGAATCGCGCGGCGCGCCGCGTCGACGATCTCCGCGCGCCCGCCGTAGTTGAGCGCGATATTGAACAGCATGCCGGTGTTGCGCGACGTGGCTTCCTGTCCGGCGTTGAGCTCCTGCAGCACATCCGGGGCCAGCTCGTCGGTGCGTCCAATGACGCGGAAGCGGATATTGTTGCGGTTGATCGCGTCGAGCTCGAGGCGCAGGTACCGCTTCAACAGCGTCATCAGCGCCGTCACTTCCGTGACCGGGCGCTTCCAGTTCTCCACCGAGAACGCATACAGCGTGAGCGCGCCGATGCCGAGCCGCGCCGACGTTTCGACCGCGTCGCGCACCGATTCAATGCCGGCGCGATGCCCTTCGACGCGCGGCAGGTGTCGCTGCGCAGCCCAGCGGCCGTTGCCGTCCATGATGATGGCAATGTGCGACGGGAGCGCGTCGAAATTCACTTCGCGCGCGAGGCCTTCGTCGGGAGATCCTCTCGGAATGATCTCCAGGAGCTGTTCGAGAGACATGTCCATCAAAAGGATACCGGACCGGCCGCATCGTAATCAACGCGAACGAGAGACAGCCCCGCGGGGGGGGCGGTAGGCCCCGCCGCGGCGCGGTCTCTGGATTCGAGGATATTTCCGAGCGATGCGGGGCTCCGGCGGCCATCCCCGACCTCGACGAGCGTCCCGACGACGGCGCGCACCATGTACTTGAGAAAGCCGGTGCCCTCGACCTCATAAATAAGGAGCCGCCCGCCCCCCGCGAGCGGCTCTTCGGTCCAGACAGAGCGGGTCAGCGTCCGCGTCGTGTCTTTTTCAGTGGTCGTCTTGCTTCGCTCGCTCCGGCTCGGCGCTCCCTGAAATGAGGCGAAATCGTGCTCGCCGACGAGCAGCCGCGCGGCGTCGTTCATCGCTTCCAGATCGAGCGTGCGCGAGACGTGCCACGCGAACCGCCGTTGGAACGGGCTCATCACGCGCGCATTGCTGATGCGATAGCGATACATCTTCGAGCGCGCCGAAAAGCGCGCGTTGAAATCCGGCGCGGCGGCTTCGGCCGACAGCACGCGCACGTCTTCGGGCAGCTTCGCGTTGAGCGCTCGAAACAGATCGCGCGCGTCTATGGCGCTCGCCAGCTTGAAGCTGGCGACCTGCCCGAGCGCGTGCACCCCCGCATCCGTGCGCCCGGCGCCAGTCACGGTGACAGGCCTGCCCTCGATGGCCACGAGCGCCGTCTCGAGCTCGACCTGCACCGATCGCGCGTTCGACTGCCGCTGAAAGCCGGAAAAGTCGGTGCCGTCGTAACTGACGATGAGCTTGAACGTACGCATTTTCCCCACGTGACCCACGCGACCCACGATCCCTACGATCCCTAAATGGGACGAGACCCTGGCTTCTCCACAGGAATTCCCTGAGCGCACAGCGGACATGTATTGGGATCGTAGGCGGGCACCTCGAGCCGGACCAGCGCGAACGATGGCACGCCGAAGTCGATCGTGCCGCCGCTGCGATCGACGATCGACGCCGCGCCGACGACTTCCGCGCCGGCGTCGCGCGCCACTTCCATCGTCTCGCGTGTGGACTTGCCGGTCGTGAACACGTCTTCGACCACGAGCACGCGATCGTTCGGCGCAAGGGTGAAGCCGCGGCGCAGCGTCAGCGCGGTGCCGCCCGCGCGCTCCGCGAAAATCGCGCGCACGCCGAGCGCACGCGCCACCTCATGGCCGATGATGAGGCCGCCCAGCGCCGGCGACAACACGACCGTCGGCCGGAACCTCTTCACGTTCACGGCAATGCCCATCCCGAGCGAGGCGGCATCGGCCGGGTGCTGAAGCACGAGCGCCGACTGCATGTACCCGGGGCTGTGCAGCCCGGAAGACAGGCGGAAATGCCCCTCGAGATAGGCGCCGGTGCGGCGGTACAACTCCAGTGCTTCGTTGTGTTCCATATCAGCCGCGTAGTATACGATGCGCTGCAGTGCCGCCTGTCACCGCCATCGTCATTACGAAGAACGAGGCCGACGCGATTGCCGACGCGCTGAAATCCCTTTCCTGGGCCGACGAGATCATCGTCGTCGATGCGGAAAGCAAGGACCACACCGTCGCCATCGCGCGCCAGTTCACCGAGCGCGTGTACGTGCGTGCGTGGAAGGGCTACATCGACCAGAAGAATCACGCCGCGGGCCTCGCCACGCATGACTGGATCTTTTCGCTCGATGCCGACGAGCGCGTCACCGACGAGCTCAGTACCGAGATTTGCGCGCTGCTCCAGTCCGAGCCGCCCGTGCGCGCGTACCGGATGCCGCGCGTGTCGTTCTACCTCGGGCGGTGGATGCGCACCACCGACATGTATCCGGACTACCAGCTTCGGCTCTACGACCGTCGGCACGCCACATGGGATGGACTGCACGTGCACGAGTCCGTGAAAGTCGATACGGGGCTTGTCGGGTACCTGAAGAGCGAACTGCAGCACTATCCGTACAAAGATCTGTCCGAGCACCTGATCCGCATGGATCGGTACACGACGCTCGCCGCGAGACAGATGTTCGAGAAAGGCAAGCGTGCGACGCGGCTCGAGCTGCTGTTCCACCCGCCCATCGCGTTCGTGCGCAACTACATCCTCAAAGGAGGGTTTCGCGACGGCAAAGCCGGGCTCATCATCTCGCTGGTGAACTCGTACTACGTGATGCTGAAGTTCGCCAAGCTCTGGGAACTCCAAAGGGATTGAGTCGTTGTTCTCGATACACGTGGACACCGCGAGAACCTGGCGGGGCGGACAGCGCCAGGTGCTGCTCACCGTGCTCGGCCTGCGCGAGCGCGGCCACCGCACGGTGCTCGTCGCGCATCCCGAGGGAGAGCTCGCGGGACGCGCGTCGGAAGGACACGATCTCATCCGCCTCGCGCCGCGCGCCGAAGTCGATCTGCATGCCGGCTGGAAGCTCTCGCGCATCATCAAAGATCTGAGGCCCGACATCGTGCACGCGCACGATCCGCACGCCGTCGCGCTGGCGTCGCTCGCGCTCTCCTTCATGACGGGCGGCACATGCCCGGGCCTCATCGCCTCGCGCCGCGTCGCCTTTCATCTCAAGGGGCACGCGTTCTCGCGCTGGAAGTATCACCAGGTGGATTGCTTCGTCGCCGCGTCGAACGCCATCCGCGACATGCTGATCGGCGACGGCATCGACGCCGATCGGGTCGTCACCGTGTACGAAGGCATCGATCTGCACCGCGTGCAGGTCGAGCCGGCGGCAAACATCCATGCCGAGTTCTGGCTGCCGACGCACGCGCCCATCGTGGGCGCCGTCGCGGCGCTGACGCAGGAGAAGGGGCACAAGTACCTCATCGACGCGGCAGCGCTGGTCGTGCGCGAGGTGCCCGACGCGCGGTTCGTCATCATGGGAGAGGGTGATCTGCGGCCCGTACTCGAGCGTCACATCAAGGAGCTGCATCTCGAGAAGCACGTGCTGCTTCCCGGATTCCGCGCCGACATTCTGTCGTTCATCAAGAGCTTCGATCTGTTCGTCATGAGCTCCCTCTTCGAGGGGCTTGGGACATCGCTCCTCGACGCGATGGCGTTGTCCAAAGCCACCGTCGCGAGCGACACGGGGGGGATTCCCGAAGTCGTGTCGCACGGCGAGACCGGGTTGCTCGTTCAGCCGCGCGATGCGCGCGAGCTGGCGTCGGCGATTTCGACGTTGCTGAAAGATCCGGCACGGCGAGAGCAGATGGGGCGCGCCGGGCTCGAGCGCGTGAAGAGGATCTTCAGCGCCGACGAAATGGTCGAGCGGACGCTTGGCGTATACCGGAGGCACGCGGGCGAGCACCACGAAGACGCGGATGGCAGAGGCCACGCAGCGGACACTCCGCATCCCCCTGCGCGCGGTTGAACCCGCACTGATCCGCCATACCCAGGTGGCACAGCGAGAAGTCGTACTTCACGGGATCGTCGGCGTCCAGCTCGCGGAGCGACGCGGTGATGTCGGCGGCCATCTTCCAGCCCGGGCTCGTATAGCGCGTCAAACGCAGGCATCGCCCCACGCGAATCACGTGCGTGTCGAGCGGGACGACGAGCTTGGCGGCGGGCACGTGCGTCCAGATTCCGAAATCCACGGCGTCGCTCCGGACCATCCACCGCAGAAACAGATTCAGCCGTTTGCACGCGCCGCCGCACGACGGGCGCGAAAAGAAGTACGCGACGCCCGGACGCGGCTTGCGATTGCCGTACGCCGGGCGAAGATCGGTCTGCATCGCCCGCGTCGAAAACGACTCGAGCGCGGCCGACAGGTCGGGGGCGTTCGGATCGTAGCCCTCGAGGAAGAATGCTTCGATCGATCCCTTCTGCAGCATGCGCTGCAGGATGAGGACGAGCGCCGTGAGATCGTCGCCTTTCGTCCACCGGTGAACGATCGGCTTCAAGTCGCGCGCCTGCCGCTTCGGATCGAACGTCCGCACGTACGACGCCGGAGACCGCCCCATCACGGCATAGAGACGCTCGATCGACTGCAGGACGCTTGCGACACGCCCGAAGGCAAGCGCCGCGGCGCAGAACCCGGCCACCTCCCGATCGGCAGGATCGTCAAACCGGCGTACGAGCTGAATGGGATCGGTTGCCGAATCGACGCAGTTGAAAGTGGTGTACAGCTGATCCAGGCGCTGTTTGAGAGCGTCCTGCCCCACGCGACCCACGCCACCTACGCGACCCACGCGACCTACGCTGACCTACTGAAAGCGCTCAGCGCCAGATGCGCTTTCGTTCACATATACGGTTCTTCCGCCCACGATGGTCGCCGCGACTCCGCCCTTGAACTGCCATCCCGCGAATGGCGTGTTGCGCGCTTTCGAGCGGAACGTCGCCGGATCGATGGTGACCGCCAAATCCGGCGCGAGCACTGAAATATCGGCGACGGCGCCTTCGCTGAGTGTTCCAGCCGGGACGTTGAGGATGCGCGCGGGGTTGGTCGACAACAGCTCGACGAGCCGCGGCAATCGGATCAGCCCGGGATGGATCAGGCGATCGAAGCAGATCGACACGCAGGTCTCGAGACCGACGATGCCGAATGGCGCGAGGTCGAACTCCATCTTCTTTTCATCGTAGTGATGCGGCGCGTGATCGGTCGCGATGGCATCGACGCTGCCGTCGACGATGCCCTTGAGCATGTCGTCGCGATCGGCCGTCGCGCGCAGCGGCGGGTTCATTTTCACGTTCGTGTCGTAGCTCACCGGCGTGGCCAGCGATTCGTCCGTGAGCGTGAAGTGATGCGGCGCCACTTCGCACGACACGTGCGCGCCGTGCTGCTTGCCTTCACGGACCGCGCGCAGCGACGTGGCGGCGCTCATATGGCAGATGTGCACGGATGCGCCGGTCATCTCGGCAAGCGCGATATCACGCTGCACCATGATCGACTCTGCGACGCCTGGAATGCCGCGCAAACCGAGTGAGGACGCGTGGTATCCCTCGTGCGCCACACCCTCGCCTTTCAGCGACGGATCTTCGCAGTGCTCGAGCACCGGCATCTTGAACATCCCCGCGTATTCGAGCGCGCGCCGCATGAGCAGCGCCGTCTTCACCGGCCGCCCGTCGTCCGAAATGCCGACGCAGCCGGCCGTTCGCAGTTCAGCGATGTCGGCAAGCTGATCGCCGTTGGATCCTTTCGACACCGCGCCGATCGGGTACACGCGGGCGAGGTGTGCCTGCGCGGCTTTTTGAAGGATGTACTCGGTGACGCCGGCGTTGTCGTTGATGGGGGTCGTGTTCGGCATGCACGCCACCGCGGTGAAGCCGCCGGCCACGGCCGACGCCGTGCCCGTCGCGACCGTTTCCTTATGCTCCTGTCCCGGCTCTCGGAGATGCACGTGCATGTCGAAGAGGCCAGGCGTCACGACGAACCCCGCCGGCACGTCGATGACCGTGGCGCCATCGACGGGAAGATCTTTTCCAACGCGTGCGATGCGGTCGCCGTCGATGAGGATGTCGAAGATGCCGTCGCGCCCATTCGCCGGGTCGACGACCCGCCCGCCTTTAAGAAGCCGTTTCATGTTCCGCTCCACCCGCCAGTAAGTACAACACCGCCATGCGCACTGCCACGCCGTTGGCGACCTGTTCCAGAATCACGGAATACGGTCCGTCCGCGACGTCGGAGTCGATCTCGACACCGCGATTCATGGGCCCCGGATGCATGATGATCGCGTCGGGCTTCGCCCGCCGCATCCGCTCGCGGGTCATGCCGAAGACCGTGAAGTACTCGCGCAGCGACGGAAAGAACGCGCCCTGCATCCGCTCCAACTGCACGCGCAGCAGCATGACGACGTCGGCGCCTTCGACCGCTTCGTCGACCGACGTGGTGCAACGCACGCCCTCGCGCTCGATGCCCGGCGGCATCAGCGTCGGCGGACCGCTCACCCACACGTCCGCACCGAGCTTGGTCAGAAGCTGCACGTTCGATCGCAGCACGCGGCTGTGCAGCAGGTCGCCGACGATGGCGACTTTCAGCCCCTTGATGCGCTGTTTGTGCTCGCGAATCGTGAAGGCGTCGAGCAGCGCCTGGGTCGGGTGCTCGTGCATGCCGTCGCCGGCGTTGATGATGCCGGCGCGGCAGATGCGCGACAGCAGGTGGCAGGCGCCCGAGTACGCGTGCCGCAGCACGATCATGTCTGGCGCCATCGCTTCGAGATTGAGGGCGGTGTCGACCAGGGTTTCCCCTTTGACGAGGCTCGACGACTGCGCCGCGATGTTCAGCGTGTCGGCGCTCAGCCGCTTCTCCGCAATCTCGAACGACGTGCGCGTGCGCGTGCTCGCCTCGAAAAAGAGGTTCACGACCGTCTTGCCGCGGAGGGCGGGCACTTTCTTGATCGGGCGATCGCCGATCTCGCGCATCGCCTCGGCGGTGTCGAGGATCAGCAGAATCTCGTCCGGCGTCAGATCCGAAATGCCGAGCAGATCCTTGTGCCGCAGCTTCGAAATGGTGGCGACCTGTTGAGTCGTCATGGCTTCGTCCTCATGGCGCCTGGCTCACCGACACTTCGTCGGCGCCGTCGGTTTCCGTCAGACGCACGGTGACTGTTTCCTTCAACGACGTGGGCACGTTCTTGCCGACGTAGTCGGCCTTGATCGGCAGCTCGCGATGGCCCCGATCGACGAGCACGATGAGCTGGATTTCCTTTGGACGGCCGAAATCGATCAGCGCGTCGAGCGCGGCGCGAATCGTCCGCCCCGTGTAGAGCACGTCGTCGACGAGCAGGATTTTCTGGTCGTCAATCGAGAACGGAATCTCCGTGCGGCGCACGATCGGCTGGGGCCCGACGGTGTGCCGCATCACGTCGTCGCGGTAGAGGGTGATGTCGAGGGCCCCGGTCCGCAGCGGCTCGTTCGTAATCTGCTCGAGCACCTTCGAGAGGCGCCTGGCGAGCACGTCGCCGCGCGTGCGGATGCCGACCAGCGCGAGATGCTCGGGGCTGCGATTGCGCTCGAGAATCTCGTGCGCGATGCGCGTCAGCGTGCGTCCCATGCGATCGGCGTCCATGATGATTGGCATCAAGTACACCTCGACGGCAGATTGGTCTGTGGAGATTGCGCGAGGAAGGCTGGCGTTTTCATAACTCTTGTCGGCCTCGCAGGGCCGCTCTTAAAGAGACGCTGACAGTATACCGTATCTAGAGATCTACGGATCTATTGAGCGTTTGAACTGCTGTCACCGATCGTAAAACGGGATGAACGTAATCGGCCGCTGTTCTGTGAAGCTGCGCGTGAAGATGTCGGTGCGCGCGAAGCCGTCGAGATCGCGGGCGATCGGCAGGCCGAAGTAATACAGCACCGTCGGCGCGATGTCGACGACCGACGCGCGCAGAAAATTCCCTTTGCCGACCTGGCGCCCGTACGCCATCACGAACCCGTCGGGGGCGCGCTCGTGGCTGCCGCTCAGCTCGGGGTCCCCCATCACGCGCTCGAGCAGCCGCTTGCCGAGGCTGAGCGGCTCCATGCCGAACCCCGACACGACGAGCAGCAGATCATCAGGGCCGAGCGCCGCCATCGCGCGACCGACGATGCCGTCGAGGTAGGTGTAGTACTGCTCGAGGACGCGGCCGTGCCGCAGGCGTTCTTCATCGGAGACATCGCCGAACGCGCGCGGCAGCGCGTAGCGCAGATAGTAATGTCCGATCGCGTCGATGCCGGGATACCGGATGGCGGTGAACTGAACCGGCCGCCGAAGGGCGAACGACTGCGCTATCTGCTCCGCCGCGACATCGGCCGCGAGCGCGTGCGCGGGCGTCACCTGTCCTTCGCGGGGCCGTATACCGGGCGCCCGCTCCGGCTGCGCCGCGAAGACGATTGAGGTCGGGCCGGGCGCCGCGCTCTGCCGCGCGATTCTCGCTTCCTCTGCCGCATCAGGCGGATACGCCAGCGGCGGCTCGCCCATCGACGCGAGCACCGATGCCGCATCGCGATGCAGAAACTCGTCGCTGATGAGGTAGCCGTTGACGCCGTGCGCGGGATACGTCAGCGGCCAGTCGATCACGCCAGCGGCGATGCCATAGCCGCTCAGCAGCTCCCAAATGGGGCGCGCGCGAACCGCATCTGACGCGCGCCCTTCCTCTTCAATCAGGCCGAGGCGCACGAGCGCGTGCGCAAAACAGAAATCGGGAAGCAAGTCGAGCGGCTGATCCGATCCGGGGACGACATAGCGCGCGGCCGAGTACACGCTGGTCTTGTACGGAAGCTTTCCCGTCGCGACGGCCGTCCAGACCGGCGCCGGCTGTGTCGGGCGAAGCGTCGCGAGGTGCATCACCGCGCCGCTGTCGAGCAGACGGCCGAAATTCGGAAACCGTCCGCCGGCCGCATTCGGCGCGATGAAATCGAGCGACGCGCCGTCGAGCAGAATCATGTGCACGCGCGCGCTCGACTGCGCCGGCGCGAGCTGCGCGGCGACCGGTGTGCGCGGCGGCGGTGTCGGCTCGCCAGGTCCGCGAAGATACAACGGCACGGCCAGCGACGCCGCGAGGACCAATCCGAACACCGTCGCCGCGATCCCGCGCCCGCGCAGCAGGCGAGCCTGCACCAGCGAGAGGGCCATGCAGATCGCCGCGCACAGCGAGATGACGAGCGCGCCATCGCTCATCCGTTCGGCGGCCTCCGGGCCGAGGACCGAGCGAAACCCGTCGAGGTTCAGCCACGTCACGAGGGCGCTCATCGACACCGCAAGCGTGCCGAATGCCGCGAGCAGCCGCAGGCTGATCCACCCCGGCGCGCGCACTTCGACGGCAATCAGCTGGCGAAGCACGATGAGGCCGTAGAAAAACGCCGCCGCGTGGATGCCATAGAACGCCGCCCACGTCGTCATGAGGCGCGCCACGGCCATCGAATCGAGCCGGACCATCGGGTTCAGCTGCAGCACGAGCAGCGCGACGTAGGCACCCACCAACGCGCCCGCGATCAGCGAATTCGTGAGCATCCGGAGATACTGCATCGGCGTGATTATCATAAGCCCGAGATATACTTTGCAGGTGCCGGTTGACGTCGCCGCCGAAGTCCTCTCGAACGTCCATCTCTCTTCCGATTACAACGTGCTCGCCCTCGCAGCTCCGGAGATCGCACGGCGCGCGCAGCCCGGGCAGTTCGTCATGGTGAAAGCCGGCGATCGACTCGAGCCCCTGCTGCGCCGCCCGTTTTCGGTGTTCGAAATCCTCGAAGAGCGCGGGACGATCGTCGGCCTCTCATTGCTCAGCAAGCGCATCGGGCCATCGACAACGCTCCTTTTCGATGCGAAACCGGGCGATCGGATTCAGTGCCTCGGACCGCTCGGGCGGCCGTTCGCACCGGTCGCCGCGCCAGACGAAGCCTGGCTCGTCGCGGGCGGTGTCGGTCTCGCGCCGCTCTCGACCCTCGCGCACGTGCTGCGTGCGCGCAACATCACGGTGAAGCTCTATTACGGGGCGCGCCGCGCGGCCGAGCTCTTCTATCTCGATATGTTCGAGCGGATGGGCGTGGAGCTCGTGCTCACGACCGAGGACGGCAGCCAAGGCGAGGCGGCCCCCGTTCGCGGCAGCCGCGAATGGGTGCCTGAGCACGGGCGCGTGACGGTACCGCTCGAGCGCGATTTGAAAATGCGTCCGGCGGATGCGGGCGTCATGCTCTACGCGTGCGGCCCGGAGCCGATGCTGGCGGCGGTGGCCAGGCTATCGGCCGCCTACGGACGTCCGTCGCAAGTGTCGGTCGAGCGCGTCATGGGATGCGGCGTCGGCGGTTGCTACAGCTGCGTGATACCGATCAAGACGGCCGGAGCGAAGCCGCATTTTGTGCGCGCGTGCATCGCAGGGCCGGTGTTCCGCGGCAGTGAGATCGCGTGGTAGCCATGGACCTGTCAGTACGCATCGGCACGCTCACGCTGAAGAATCCGCTCATCGCAGCCAGCGGGTGCTTTGGGTACGGCACCGAGTACGCCGAGCTCGTCGATCTGTCATCGCTTGGCGGCGTCGCCGTGAAAGGCCTGTTTCTCGCCGAGCGCGAAGGACATCCGCCGCCGCGAATCGTCGAAACGCCGGCCGGCATGCTGAACGCGATCGGCCTTCAGGGCATCGGCGTCCATCGCTTCATCGCGGAAAAGATGCCCGAGCTGCGGGCGCGCGGCGCGGTGGTCATCGTCAACATCTGCGGGACGACGCTGCAGGAGTACGTGGAGCTGGCGACGATCCTGTCCGATGTCGAGGGGGTCGCGGCACTCGAGCTGAACATCTCGTGCCCGAACATCAAGGAGGGCGGCATCACGTTCGGATGCAGCCTGCACGGCACCGCCGGCGTCGTGGCCGCCGTACGCGCGGCCACGCGGCTGCCGGTCATCCCGAAGCTGACGCCGAACGTCACCGACATCAGCGCGATCGCCAAGGCCGCCGAAGACGCGGGCGCCGACGCGGTGTCGCTCGTCAACACCTTTCTCGCGATGGCGATCGACGTCGAAACGCGCCGGCCGAAGCTGTCGAACATCGTGGGCGGCCTCAGCGGACCGGCGATTCGGCCCATCGCGGTGCGCATGGTGTACGAGTGCCGCCAGAACATTCGCATCCCGATCGTCGGCATGGGCGGCATCGCGACGGCATCGGACGCGCTCGAGTTCATCATCGCGGGCGCGGCCGCGGTGCAGGTCGGGACGGCGAACTTCGCCGATCCGCTCATCTGGCCGAAGCTGCTCGACGGCATCCGCCGTTACGGCGAGCGCCACAACCTCACGGCCATCGGCGATCTCGTCG
>CAYHHH010000030.1:0-28163 GCA_964356125.1 uncultured Bifidobacteriaceae bacterium
GTTCGATGCAGGCCCCGAGCACGCCAATCATAGTGAAAATCGTCGAGACGAACGAGATGGCCAGTCTTGGCGATGTCATGCTCGAGGCCATCGGCCTCACGGGTGTGATCTCTGTGGGCGCCCTGCTCTTCGGCCTCGTCCTGGCCGTTGTCATCATCGGCTTCCGGAAGATCAAGGCGCGCCTGCATCCCGACGAGGATCAACAGACGCAGTCTCTCGGCCTCACACCAACGTCTCATCAATAGTTATCAACGTCGCCGCGTACTGCCCAGCGGAGCTTGGCAGCGGAGGCGCGCCGGTTCGAGAACGTTTCTTCTTTCGCCGAGCGAATCACCTCGGTCGCCACGTCGGAGTACACGCCCGTGCGATGACCCGCCTGAAACGCCTTCTTCACCCGTCGATCTTCTCCTGAGTGGAACGTCAGCATCGCCACCCGGCCGCAGGGCGCGAGGCAGTACGGCAGCGACCGTAACAGCGCATCGAGCACGGCACATTCGTTGTTCACGGCGATGCGCAGGGCCTGGAACGTCCGGCGGATCGACATCTTCAGATCCGCTTTCGTCAGGCGTGGAAGCTCCGCAGTGATGCCGGAGCGCAACAGGCGATCCGCGGCGTGCGTCGTGTCGAGAGGCTGCTCCTTCAGCAGCCGGGCGATGAGCTGCGCGTGCGGCTCATCAGCGTTGTCCTCGAGCAGGCGCGCGAGATCGTCTTCCGTCGTGCGTGCGATCAGCTGCGCCGCGGTCTCGCCGCTTCGCGGATTCATCCGCATGTCGAGCGGCCCGACGCCTTTGTAGCTGAAACCGCGATCGGGATTGTCGAACTGCATCGAGGAGACGCCGAGGTCCGCGAGGATCATGTCGACCCGTTCGAGTCCCTCCGCCGCCAGCACCTTCGGCAGCCCCGCGAAATTCCCTTGCCGCGCGACGAACACGTCTGGTCCGAAGCCGGCTGAGCGCAAACGCGCTTCCGCGCGCGGCAGCTCAATGGGGTCGACGTCGATGCCGATGACGCGTCCGCCCGGTTGCACACGTCCCAGAATCGCTTGCGCATGCCCGCCCCACCCGAGCGTGCAGTCCACGGCAATCTCGCCGGCGCGCGGCCGAAGACAGTCCAGCACCTCCTGCTCCATGATCGGGACGTGCGTACCTGCAGGTGTCCGGCCCGACGCTCGGACCTTCTCGACGTCCGCCGCGTACTGCTCCGGGTTGAGCTCTTTGTACTTGTCGTGAAACGTACGCGGGTTCTTGCCGGGATAGCGCCGGCGTCGGACGTGTGCAGGTGGGGGATCAGGGGGCGCCAACGCCGCTCCAGCTCTTCGACGTAAACGCGAGCTCCACCAGAGTCCGAACTCCCACACCGGTCGGACCCTTCGGCATGAACGGCTTGTTTTCCTCGGCCCACGCTGTGCCGGCGATATCGATGTGCACCCACGGCAGCTCGCCGGTGAACTCTTTCAGAAACAACGCTGCCGTGATGGCGCCGCCCATGCGCCCGCCGGTATTGATCATGTCGGCGATCTCGCTGCGCAGCTGATCTTTGTATTCGTCGAAGAGCGGCAGCGGCCAGCACCGATCGCCCGCGCGCTCGGCAGTCGCCCGCACATGTTCGACGAATGCGGCGGGGGTTCCGAAGAGACCGCTGGTGATTCTGCCGAGCGCGATGCTTATCGCACCGGTCAGCGTCGCGATATCCACAAGATGCGTCGCGCCCAGCGTCTTCGCGTACCACAAGGCGTCGCCGAGAATCAGCCGCCCCTCCGCATCGGTGTTGATGACCTCGACCGTCTTGCCCGACGCGCTCGTCAGCACGTCGCCGGGCCTGATGGCGCGGCCGCCAGGCATGTTCTCGGCGATGGGGATGACGCCGATGACGCGGATTGGCGCCTGCAACTCGGCCAGCGCGCGCATGGCGCACGTAACCGCCGCGCCGCCGGCCATGTCGTCCTTCATCCGATCCATGTCGGCCGCCGGCTTGATCGAAATGCCTCCGGTGTCGAACGTGATCCCTTTGCCCACGAGTCCGAGCACCGGTGACGGCGGCGCGCCTGCGGGCTCGTACCGAATGGCCACGAGGCGCGGCGGCTCCGCGCTGCCGCGCCCGACGCCAAGCAGCATACCCATGCCGAGCCTCTCGAGCTCGTGGTGATCGAGCACCTCGACCGTCAGTCCGCCGCCACGCGCGATTTCGGAAAGTCGCTCGGCAAACACGGACGGCGTCAGCGCATTGCCCGGCTCGTTGTCGAGCTGGCGCGCCATGTTGCAATGCTCACCGATGACGCGCCCGCGATGCGCCGCGCGCGCTGCGGCCTCCCGCGCGCGCTCCTCGACGATGATGCCGAGCGCCGTGAGCTCGAAGGGATCGTCACCGGCGGTTTTGTACCGCCCGGCGTCGAATTCAGCGAGCGTCAGCCCCTCGGCGAGCGCCTGAACCATCTCCACCGGCTCCAGCACGCCATGCGCGTGTATGGCGACGCGCGCAATCTTCCTCTGCCGCGCCATCAGGCCCATCGCCGCAGCCACGCGGCGCGCGCGGTCGACCGTGAAGTCGCTCTTCTGGCCCAGGCCGACGGCGGCAACCCGCCGCGCGCGATAGCCACGATCGACAATCGGCGTGACGAACGTCTCATAGAGCTTGCCGGCAAATTCCTTCGAGTCAATGGCGCGATCGATCTCTCCGCCGGTTGGCGCAGACCAGGTGGCGACGAGCGACGGCGCCTCCCCTTCGAACGCTGCGACGATCACAAGATCGGTATCCGCCGAGCGTGGATCCCCCGCGAAAACATCCATAGGCTTGGATTTTCCTCCATTGGTCATTCGGACATTATGCACTCTTGCTCTCGCGAATCGCGGGCTGTACGATGGCTCTGACATGACCCGCTTGCTTGCGACCACGGCGGTGTGTGCGGCCACAATCCTGCTGGCTGCACGAGTGTCGGCGCCTGCGCAGACCGACGACAAGGACAAGTCCGAGAAGAAAGACCCGAAGCGTCCGTCGTTATCGCTCAAGGCCGCGCCAGGTACGGGCATGGTCCCCATTCGAGTGTCGGCCACGGCCGAGTTCAAAGGCGGCGATGACGACTATCAGGATTACTACTGCCCCGCGGTCGAGTGGAACTGGGGCGATGGCACCGTATCGGAAGCGGCGAACGACTGCGAGCCGTACGAGGCGGGCGTGTCGCAAATCCGCCGGCGCTTCACCGGGTCGCACACCTACAAACGCGCCGGCTCCTTCCGTATCGTCTTTCGCCTGAAGCATCGCGACAAGGTGCTCACGTCGCAGACGACGATCGTCAGGCTTCTTGGCGGCGGGTATTAGGCAGGGGTAAGGGTTAAGGGGCGAGGGGCAAACGTCCCGCGCTCCATCCGATACGCACGCACCTCGCCGCCAACCAACGACACAATCACGTAAAGAAACTCTGAACCGCTGTTGGCTTCTGCGATGTCTGTCGCAGATGGAATAGGTCCGCTCGACGGATGGGAATGATACGCGCCGATCACCTCGAGCCCCTCTGCGCGCGCGGCGCGGATGGCCGCGAAATGATCGTCGGGGTCGATAAGATATCGCGTCGCTTTCGTATCGAGATTCCTCGCGCGAACGCTGCGGGCAACAGACTCGCCTTTTCCAATCAGCAGCCCACAACACTCACGCGGCGCCTCCGCGCGCGCATGGGACAGCATGTCTTGAATGACAGTCGCGGGAATCCTGATGCTCATTGCGATCGTGGGGATTTCCCCACGCGACCCACGAACCCCACGCGCCCTACGAACCCTTTTCCGACAGCAATGTCTCTCGCCACAGGTTGGCCGACTCGAAGACTTCGTCGATCGACTTCCCCGTCTGCAAATCCGCGCGCAGCTGGCGCAGCACGCTGATCAGCGCGTCGAGCGCCGAACCGATCTCATCGGCGTTGGTCGCGCAGACTTCCTTCCAGATGTCGGCAGGGCTCGATGCGAGGCGCGTCGTGTCCTGCAGGCCGCGGCCGCTCAGACTGAGTCCCTCCTCGCGCGCCGCGTCACCGACGACGTGCATCAGCGCGCTGACGGTGAGCTGTGGAAGGTGGCTGATGAAGGCGAGCAGACGATCGTGATCGTCGGGTGAGAGGATCTGCGGCACAGCGCCGAGGCCGGTGACAAACGACTTCAGCTTCTCGAGCGCCTGGGTATCGTGCCCCCTCCTGGGAGTAAACAGCCACGGGCGCCCGCTGAACATGTCGGGGCGCGCGTGATCGATGCCGCCGCGCGCCGCACCGCCGAGCGGATGGCCGCCGACGAACGTAAACCGATCGGGCAGCGCAGCCGCCGCCTCGACGACCACGCGCTTGGTGCTGCCGGTGTCGGTCACCACGGCCGATCCCGTGACGTTCTCGGGCAGCTCGCGGAGAATCTCGAGGTTTTGCTGAATGGGCGCGGCCAGAATGACGAGATCCGCCTCCGCCAGGACGACGGCGTCATCCGCCGCGACATCGATGGCGTGCAGCTGCATCGCGCGCTCGAGCACGTCCTTGCGGTCGACGCCAATCACCAGCGCGGCCGGCCAGATCTCCCGCACCGCGAGTGCAATCGATCCGCCGATCAACCCCAGGCCGACGATACCGATCCGCTGAAAGACAGGCGGCTGCCCGGGCTTCTTCTCCGGCCGCAGCATCGGCAGCTGCTTACCGTCAGACACTCTGATAGCCGGTAGCTGGTAGCCAGTAGCTTGTAGCCTGTGGACGGATGCTCATCGATCTCGAGTCCTTCCTAATCCCCAATCCCTAGTCCCTAATCCCTGCTCTTACCTGCCCCATCCGCGTTTGACCACCGGCTCCACACAGATGCTGCGGCCGATGGCCGGCGCGATGATGCGCAGCTCGGCCATGACGCGGTCGAACTGCGCCGGGAACATCGACTGTGCGCCGTCGCTCAACGCCTTGTCGGGATTGCAGTGGACTTCGACGATGATGCCGTCGGCGCCTGCGGCGACCGACGCGCGTGCCATCGGCGCCACTTTGTTGCGCTTGCCGGTGGCGTGGCTCGGGTCGGTGATGATGGGCAGGTGGCTCAGCTTCTTGATGACCGGAATCGCCGAGATGTCGAGCGTGTTGCGCGTATAGCTCTCGAACGTGCGGATGCCGCGCTCGCACAGGATGACGTCGTTGTTCCCGCCGGCGAGGATGTACTCCGCCGACAACAGCCACTCTTCGATCGTGGCGGCAATGCCTCGCTTCAGCAGCACCGGCTTGCGCGTGCGGCCGAGCTCGCGCAGCAGCGTGAAGTTCTGCATGTTGCGCGCGCCGACCTGGTAGATGTCGGCGTAGCGGCCGACCACCTCGATCTGGCTGACGTCCATGACCTCCGACACCAGCTTCATGTTGTGCTGGTCGGACGCCGCGCGCAGCATGCGGAGGCCCTCCTCGCCGAGCCCCTGGAAGCTGTACGGAGAGCTGCGGGGCTTAAAGGCGCCGCCGCGGAACACTTTCGCGCCGGCCTTCTTCACCGCAGCGGCGGTGGTGAAGACCTGCTCTTCGGTTTCCGCCGAGCACGGGCCAGCCATGACGATGACCTCGTCGCCGCCGATGCGCACATCGTCGATGACGATGACCGTGCCTTCGGGTTTGAACGTGCGGCTCGCGAGCTTGTACGGCTCGGTGATCCGAATCACTTCGTGCACGCCGTCCATGACCGAGATCAGTGCGGAATCCACTTTGTGCGCTCCCACAACACCGAGCACGGTGCGATTGACGCCCGTCGAACGGTGCACGTCCATCCCTGATTCAACCAGCGACGCGACGACCTTTTCGATCTGCGCCTCGGTTGCACGTTCTTCCATTACCACCACCATGGCTATGAATCCTCCCCTTTACCAGCTTGCCCCGCCGAAGCGTTTCCGCGAAGGCCGGGCGAATTATGAGCCGTGGCGCGCTCGATGCGCCGCGCCTCGTCGATGATCCGTTCGAAGACCCGCACGATGGCGTCCCCCTCGAGGGGGCTGTCCGTATGCTTGCCGTGTGTCTGCACGTGGTGCAGGACCTGCTTCTCGCGATCGGGCTGATACACCTCGAGCCCGAGGGCCTGCTTCAACTTCCCGATTTCGAGCGCGCAATGCGCGCGCTCGCTGAGCAGCTCGACCAGCCGTTCGTCAAGCTGGTCGATCCGCTGTCTGAGCTCGTCGATTGTCATGAGTGCCGTCTTGCGCAACTAAAGCTGCGCCCTACCGATAAAGTTGCGCCCTACCGATACCGCGCGTGCCATCTCCGGTAGGGCTCACGTAGGGCTCAACTTAAGTTGAGCACTACTGCCAACCCCACCTTTAAGCCACGAAACATACGATTCTATCCTTTCGATCAGATCCGGGCTCTTTCCCGCCTCCGCGATGACGCCGACCAATCCGCTTCCGACGACCGCCGCGTCGGCGAACCTGCCGATCTGGCGCACGTGCTCCGGCGACGAGATGCCGAAGCCCAGCGCGATCGGCAGCGAGGTCGCCGCGCGCATGCGGCCCGCAAGCGCCTCGGCGCCGTCCGCGACCGTGTCGCGCGCACCGGTCACGCCGAGCCGCGAGATGCCATACAGGAACCCGCGCCCGAGCGCCGCCGCTTCCTTCACACGCGCATCGGTCGTCGTCGGGCTCAGCAGGAAGATCATGTCGATGTCACGCGTCGCCATCGCGTCGCGGAAGCTGCCGGCCTCTTCGATCGGCAGGTCGAGCACGAGCACGCCGTCGACACCCGCGTCACGCGCGCGATCGCCGAACGCGTCGACACCCATCCGCAGCACCGGATTGGCATAGGTGAACAGCACAATCGGCGCCTTCACCGTCGATCGGATGCGCGCGACCAAGTCGAGAACGCCCGACGCCGTGGCACCGGCCGCTAAGGCGCGCTCCGTGGCGCGCTGGATCACCGGACCGTCTGCAAGCGGCTCCGAGAACGGAATCCCGACCTCGATGACGTCAGCGCCGGCGCGATCGAGCGCACAGAGAATATCGGCCGAACGCGCCATATCCGGATCGCCCGCGGTGACATAGGTCACCAGCCCGGTCCGTTTTTCAGCGCGGATGCGGTCAAACGCAGCGGAAATTCTAGACGCCAACTTCGGCACCCGCTTCCATCCCTAAATGCCGCGACACGCTATCGACATCTTTGTCGCCCCGGCCCGACACATTGATGAGGATTTGCGCATCCGGTCCCAGCGCCTGCGCGAGGGTCGTCCCGTAAGCAATCGCATGAGACGACTCGAGCGCCGGGATGATCCCCTCGGTGCGCGCCAGCTGCTGAAACGCCGCGAGGGCGTCTTCGTCTCCGATCCACGAGTACTCCGCGCGCCCCATGTCTTTGAGCCACGCGTGCTCCGGCCCGACCGCTGCGTAGTCGAGCCCCGCCGAGATGGAATGCGTCAGCTCGATGTTGCCGTTCACGTCCTGCAGCACATAGGTGCGCGTGCCTTGCAGCACGCCTGCGAGGCCGGTGGCAAATCGCGCGGCATGGCGCCCCGCGGTCAGCGCTTCCCCGCCCGCCTCGACGCCGATCAGTCGCACGGATTTATCGGGAATGAACGCATCGAAGATGCCGAGCGCGTTGCTGCCGCCGCCGACACATGCCACGACGACGTCCGGAAGCCGCCCCGTCAGCGTGTAAAACTGCTCGCGCGCCTCGCGCCCGATCACAGACTGGAACTCGCGCACCATCAGCGGATACGGATGGGGCCCCAGCACCGAGCCCAGCAGGTAGTAGCTGTCCGTGACGTTGGTCACCCAGTCGCGCATCGCTTCGTTGATGGCGTCTTTCAACGTGCGGCTGCCGGCCGACACCCCGCGCACCGTTGCGCCCAGCAGGCGCATCCGGACGACGTTCAGCGCCTGGCGCGCCATGTCGTCGGTGCCCATGTACACGTCGCACTCGAGCCCCAGCAACGCGCACACGGTGGCGGTCGCCACGCCGTGTTGTCCCGCGCCGGTTTCGGCGATCACGCGCGTTTTGCCCATGCGCTTGGCGAGCAGCGCCTGGCCGAGCGCGTTGTTGATCTTGTGCGCGCCCGTGTGCGCCAGATCCTCGCGCTTGAGAAAGATGCGCGCCGCCGGCTTCGGCAGCGTCGCGCGCAGTCGCGCCGCCTCGTACACCGGCGTGGGACGCCCCACGTAATGCGCGAGCAGCCGATCGAGCTCCGCGAGGAACGCTTCGTCTTTGCGCGCCTCGAAATACGCGGCCTGCAGCTCGTCCACCGGCGCGACGAGCGTCTCGGGGACGAACTTGCCGCCGTAATCGCCGTAATAACCCCGCGCGTTGGGATCGCGCCGGCCGAATCGTGTCTCAGTCATGCAATGCCTCAAAGAAGGTGCGCAGGCGGTTCGGATCCTTGATGCCCGGAGACGACTCGACTCCGGATGAGACGTCGACGCCGTAGGGCCGCACGGATCGAACGGCGAGCTTGATATTCGCCGCGTTCAGGCCACCAGCGAGAATCGTACGCCTCGTCGCGGCGATCTCGCGAGCCGAGTCCCAGTTGACGGTCTTACCGGTTCCACCGAAGCGCGCCGGATCGTGCGTGTCGATTAGCAGCACGACGTCCGCGCCGAAGTCGTCGATGTTGACCGAACCGTTGTCGGTCATGCCAACGGCCTTGATCACGGTCACGTCGGTAGGGTCCGCCTTCAGGCGGACCGTCAAGTCGCGGCAGTACTCCGGGCTCTCGTGCCCGTGTAACTGCGCGACATCGAGGCCAGCGTCGTCCATAATGCGCGCGACCTCTTCGACCGGCTGGTCGACGAACACGCCCACCTTGAGCACATTCGCCGGCACGTTCGCGACAATCGCCTTTGCCGCCTCCGCGCTGACATAGCGCGGGCTGTTCTGCCAGAAGACCAGCCCGAGCGCGCTCGCGCCGAGTCCGGCCGCCAGTTCTGCGTCCTGAGCGCGCGTAATTCCGCAGATCTTCACAAAGAGCTTTTTCACTGCCCCGCGCCCTTCAGCAGACTTGCGAGCGCTTGTCCGGGATCGTCCGTCGCCATGAATCGCTCGCCGATGAGAAAGGCGTCGTACCCGGCATCTTGCAACGCTCGAAGATCGCCGTTCGTCTTCAGACCGCTTTCTGCGACGGCAATCACGTCCTCGGGGATCAGCTCGACCGCATGGCGGCTGACGTCGGTGTCGACAGCCAGCGTGCGCAGATTGCGGTTGTTGACGCCGACGATCGAGGCGCCCGCTTCCAACGCGATCGGCAGCTCGAACAGGTCGTGAATCTCGACCAGCACATCGAGGCCCGCGTCCTTCGCCGCGTGATGCAGCTCCTTGAGCGCCGCCGGCGTCAACGCCGCAACGATCAGCAGCACGGCGTCTGCTCCGGCCGCTCGCGCTTCGAGAATCTGATAGCGATGGACGAAGAAGTCTTTTCGCAGTATCGGCAGGTCGGTGACCTGTCGCACCGCGGCAAGATGATCGAGATGGCCGTCGAAGAACGCCGGTTCGGTCAACACCGAGATCGCCGCGGCCCCCGCCCGGTCGTAGCCGCGCGCGATCTGCGCGGGATCGTAGTCGGCCTTCAGCACGCCCTTCGACGGGGACCGGCGCTTGCACTCGGCGATGACGTTCAGCCGGTCCGTCCGCGAGAGCGCCGCCTCGAAGCACCCGCGGCGGGGCTCGACGCGCGCGGCGCGGCGGTCGAGCTCGGCGAGCGGCACGTTCGCGGCGCGAACCTCCACCATGCGCTCGGTGGCAGCGACGATGGCGGCGAGCAGGTCTGGAGTCTGGGCCGTCGACGTCATACCGTGGCTCGTTTCGATGCGGCGATCATGTCCTCGAGCTTCTTACGCACGGCGCCCGAATCGATCGCCTGGCCTGCGCGCTCGATCCCTTCGCGCACCGAGCCTGCTTTTCCGCCGATGAACAGGGATGCACCCGCGTTGAGCAATACCACGTCGCGCCGTGGTCCTTTCTGTCCTGCGAATACCTCGCGCACAATCGCTGCGTTCGCGGCGGCATCGCCCCCCTGCAGATCCCCGCGGTCGGCCTTCGGCAGGCCGAAGTCGGCAGGATGCACGTAGAAGGTCGACACCGATCCGTTCCGGCACTCGGACACCTTTGTGTGTCCGGTCGTCGACATTTCGTCGATGCCATCCGCGCCGTGCACCACCCACGCGCGATCGGAGCCGAGCATCAGCAGCGAACGCGCAATCAATTCGGTCAGCTCCGAGTGCGGCACGCCCACAAGCTGCCGTGTCGCGCGGGCCGGGTTCGTCAACGGTCCCAGCAGATTGAAGGCGGTGCGCACACCGAGCTCACGTCGAACCGGCGCCGCATGCTTCATCGACGGATGGAACGTCGGCGCAAAGAAGAACGCGATGCCCACATGCTCGAGGCACTGCTCGACCACCGCGGGCGCCGCGGCGACGTTGACGCCGAGCGCCTCGTACACATCGGCGCTGCCGCACTGGCTCGAGACCGACCGATTTCCGTGCTTCGCCACGCGTAATCCGGCCGCTGCCGCCACGAGCGCCGCGGCCGACGAGATGTTGAACGTCCCGGACCGATCGCCGCCGGTCCCGCAGGTATCGAACACGTCGTCGAATATCTTCGACAACTGCACCGCATTGGCGCGCATCGTCCTCGCGAGGCCGACGATTTCGGCCGGACGCTCCCCCTTCATCGTGAGGCCGACGAGGAGCGCGCCGATCTGTGCGGGGGCGGCCTCGCCGCTCATGATCGCGCCCATCGCTTCGGCCGCTTCGTCGACCGAGAGCGTCTCGCGCCGCATCAGTTTTTCCAGCAACCCGGAAATATTCATACCTTCAGAAAATTCCGCAGCAGATGCTGCCCCTCCCGCGTCATGATCGACTCGGGATGGAACTGCACGCCGTGAATCGGGTGCGTGCGATGCCGAAGCGCCATTACGGTGCCGTCCTCCTCGGTCTGCGCCGTAATCTCCAGGTCCTTGGGCCAGCCCTTACGGTCGACCACCAGCGAGTGGTAGCGCGCGACGGTCAGCGGCGTCGCGATGCCGGCGAACACTCCCCGCCCGTCGTGCGTGATGCTCGACGTCTTCCCGTGCATCGGCGCAATCGCTCGAACCACAGATCCTCCATACGCCATCCCGATCGCCTGGTGTCCGAGACACACGCCGAGCAGCGGCGTACTCGGACCGAACCTTTTGATCACGTCGAGCGTGATGCCCGCCTGCTCGGGCCTGCCGGGGCCCGGCGAAATGACGATGCGCTCGGGCCCGAGCGCCGCGATTTCGTCGAGCGTCACTTCGTTATTACGGCGCACGAGCGGCTGCGTCCCAAGCTCGCCCAGGTACTGGACGAGGTTGTAGGTGAACGAATCGTAGTTGTCGATGACGAGAATCACAGGCCCTCCTGTGCCAGCTCGAGGGCTCGAATGAGCGCTTTCGCCTTGTCCTGCGTTTCCTGGTACTCCGCCGAGGCATTCGAATCGGCCACGATCCCTGCGCCGGCCTGCACGGTCGCGCGCGTTCCGGTGATCACGAGCGTGCGGATCGTGATGCAGAAATCGAGGTTGCCCGCGAAATCGAGGTAGCCCACAGCGCCTGCGTAGATCCCGCGGCGATCGGGCTCGAGCTCGGCGATGATTTCCATCGCGCGCACTTTTGGCGCACCGGACACCGTGCCCGCGGGAAAGCAGGCGACGAGCGCGTCGAGCCGATCCTGATCGTCCGCAAGCTTCCCCTCGACGATCGAGACCAGGTGCATGACGTGCGAGTACTTCTCCAGCCCCATGAACTGCGGCACGCGCACGGTGCCGAACTGCGAGACGCGGCCCAGGTCATTACGCCCGAGGTCGACGAGCATGACATGCTCGGAGCGCTCTTTTTCGTTGCGCTTCAGCTCCTCCGCGAGCCTCGTGTCTTCTTCGTCGGTCTTGCCTCGCGGGCGCGTGCCGGCAATCGGGTGCGTCTGCGCCATGCCGCCTTCCACGCGGACGAGCATTTCGGGTGACGATCCGACGATCGACACCTTCCCCATCCGCAGGAAATACATGTACGGCGACGGATTCACATGGCGCAGCGCGCGGTACACCGTGAACGGATCGGCGCTGATCTCGGCCTCGAACCGCTGCGACAGCACAACCTGATACACGTCGCCGGCCGCGATGTACTCCTTCGCGGTCTTCACCATCTCGAGGAAGCGATCGCGCGGCACGTTGGACGTCACCTCGATGCTCCTGCCCGGCTTCGGCTGCGGATGCGACAGGTCGCGGCGCAGCTCTCGCTCGAGGAAATCGATCTTCGTGCACGCGAACTGATACAGCGCCTCCAGGTCATCGTCGGGCGTGATGCGCGCGTTCGCGATGATCAGGATGCGATGCTGCACGTGGTCGAACGCGAGCACCGTATCGAAGATCATGAACCCGGCTTCGTCTCGAAGCGCGGGATCCGCCTGCGCGTCCGGCTGCAGCGTCACCCGCTCGAACCACGCGGCCGTGTCGTAGCCGAGGTAGCCGACGGCGCCTCCCGTGAATCGCGGCAGCTCGGGGACGAAGGGGGAGCTGAAATCCGCCATCATCTTCCGCAGCACGTCGATGAACTCTTCGGCCTTCTCCGTCGTCACGCCCGCTTTTTCGACGATGGTCTTGCCATCGCGCGCGCGCAGCATGACGAAGGGGTCCTTGCCGAGGAACGAATACCGGCCGACGTGCTCGCCGCCTTCGACGCTCTCGAGCAGGAACGCGTAATCGGAGTTCTCGGCAATGCGCAGGAACGCCGACACGGGCGTCAGCAGGTCGGCGACGAGCTCCTTCACGACCGGCACGAAGGTGCTTCGCTGCGCGAGCTCGGTAAATGTGTCGAACGATGTCTGTTTCATAGCGAAGCCAACGCTGCGTGTTTCATCAATCCTGCTGGAGGCCGTGTGCCAGTCCACCATTCCGACTGGTCTTCGGCCTGTGCGACCAGCATGTCGAGCCCGCCGAGCGTCTCGCAGCCCGCGGCGGCCGCCTCTTTCAACAGCCGCGTGTCCATTGGGTTGTAGACGAGGTCGTAGACGACGCGGCCGTCGAATGCACCCTCGAACGGCGTCTCGTCGACGTTGGGAAACATGCCGACCGGTGTCGTGTTGACCAGCAGGTCCCAGCTCTTCGCGGGTACAGGAAACGCAGCGGCCGTCCCACCAGCCAGGGCCGCGACGTCCCTGGCCTTGCCGCGGTTTCTGCCGTACACCGTCACGATGGCGCCCGCGGATGCGAGCGCCACCGCCGCTGCGCGCGCAGAGCCCCCGGCGCCCAGAATCGCCGCGCGTGCGCCGCGCAGATTCAGCCGGCCATCGAGGGGCGCCAGAAATCCACTCACGTCCGTGTTGCGCGCCTCCCATCGCAGTGCATCGCGCCGGTACGTGTTGACCGCTCCGACCTTCTTCGCCAGCTCGTCCACGGCATCCGCGCGCTCGAACAGATCGACCTTGTACGGAATCGTGATGCTGACGCCCTGCACCGCAAGTGCGGTCGCGAATATCGTGAAGTCTTCGGCACTCGACGCGACCATCGGCAGATACACCGCGTCGACGCCGGCGGCGCGGAACGCGGCGTTGTGCATCGCGGGCGATACCGAATGCGTCAGCGGCGACCCGACGACGCCGTAGATCGCGGTGTGATCGGTGATCTCACGGAACCTGAACTCGCCGAGCATGCGCGCCGCGGAAATCTGCCCCGGCGCGTATCCCTCGCCGGCGTAGGACCACAGGGAATGAAAGTGTGCGGCCAGCACGCGCGTGGGCAGTCCGGCAGGCCCCATCCCGATCAACACCGTGTTCGCCTCGCGCTGAATCTGCAGCAGGTGCAGGTTGTCCGACAGCGACCTGGCCATCACGGCGATCTTGACGATCTCGGCCCCGGCGACGCGCATCGCCCGCACGCGCTCAATCAGATCGACCGGCACCCCGTCGAAATCGTGCGACGACAGGACAATCCGTTTGCCGCCGGTGGCCGCGATCAGGTCGGAGGCAAACCCCGCCTTGAACTCGACGTCGACATATTCCGCGCCCTGCTGCAGTGCGCACTCGAGCATCCGCCGCCGCTCGGCTTCGGAATCCTTGAACGCCCCGCCTTCCCACTCGGGACGGCAGGTCACGATGACCGGGGTCGTCCTGCCAGACAGCGCGGCGGTCACGTCCGGGTCGGCGACCGAATCGAGCCGCAGCTCGACCAGATCGGCGCCGGCGGCCGCAGCCGCGTCGCGGCGTCGGCGCAGCTCCGCCATCGTGGGGGCTGATGCGACGATGATGAGACGTGGTGTGGACATAAAAAAAGCCTCTTCACCCGGTTGGGCTGAAGAGGCTGTGCTGGCTCCCGAGTTCGTCGGTTTCAGGCCAAAGCAGTCGCCCCTTCAGTCTGGGCGTAATACCACCATCCAAAACCAAACGAGGAATTCCCCAGCGCGATGACGAAGGGGCGCGGGGCGCGTTTGGTCGAGGCCATGAAGCGCCGACGATAGCAGGAAGCCTTTGAAATTGTCAAGACATGTGCCACTATAAGCCAACGGATTTCCCAATAGATTCAACAACATGAAGAGACTTCTTTTCGCCCTCTTTGCGAGCCTGGCGCTGCTGGATGTGTCGCTGCCGGCCGCTCCGCCCTACTACCCGATCGACCAGGTCCAGCCCGGAATGGTCGCCACCGGCTACACCGTGTGGCAGGGAGACACGATCGAGCCGTTCCAGGTGCACATCATCGGCGTGCTCCGGAACATCATCGGGCCCCGCCGCGACCTGATCCTCGCCAAGCTCGAAGGCGGACCGCTCGCCCACACCGGCGTCATCGCCGGCATGAGCGGCAGCCCGGTCTACATCGA
The DNA here is from genome assembly GCA_964356125.1 of uncultured Bifidobacteriaceae bacterium. Classification (GTDB taxonomy): domain Bacteria; phylum Acidobacteriota; class Vicinamibacteria; order Vicinamibacterales; family JAMQPK01; genus JAMQPK01. The sequence goes on from CAYHHH010000030.1 coordinate 14,775, forward strand.
CGGCAAGCTGGTGGGTGCGGTGTCGTACTCGCTCGGCGCATTTTCGAAGGAGCCGATCGCCGGCATCACGCCTATCGCCGAGATGATCGACGCCGCCACGCTCGATACGCCGCGTCCTCCGATTGGCACACGCGCGCGACTCGAGATGCCGGTGACGCGCGACAGCGTCGCGGCCGCGATGCGCGCATCGATGTCGTGGGCGCGCCCGTTCGCCGATCGACCGGGCGACGTGCAGATTTTCGGCAATGGCGTGAGCGGACAGGTCGCCACGATGCTGCGTCCCATTGCCACGCCGCTCAACCTGGGCGGGTTTTCGCCTGAGGTTGCCGAGATGCTCGGCGCATCATTCCGTGACTACGGCTTCATGCCTGTCGCGGGTGCCGCAGCCGCGGGCCAGGCGTCCTTGCAGGTCCAGCATGCCCGGCAAGCCCAGCAAGCCCAGCAAGCCATGTCGAGCGACATGCCGCTGCGGCCCGGCTCTGCCGTCGGCGTCAACATCGTGAGCGGCGACTTCAACATGGGCGCCACCGGAACCGTCACGGAAGTGGTCGGCAACAAGATTTACGCGTTCGGCCATCCGTTCTTCAACCTGGGACCGATCGCGTTCCCGATGACGAAGGCGTACATCCATACGCTGCTGCCGAGCATGATGTCCTCGATGAAGATCTCCACGCTGGGCGATGTCATCGGCACGGTCAGTCAGGATCGCGCCACGACGATTGCCGGCCTCACAGGCGCGGCGCCGGCGACGATCCCCGTCAAGATCTCGCTCGAGTCCGAGCGCGGGTTCAAGAAGCAGTTCGAATTCCAGGTCGTGAGCGATCAGTTGTTCACGCCGCTCTTCACCTACGCCTCGATCCTGAGCACGCTGACCTCGTACGAGCGCGAGACGGGAGCCGCCACGTTCAACATCAAAGGGACGATGAACGTGAAGTCGCACGGCCAGGTCACGATTGAGGATCTGTTCTCGGGCAACAGCGCGTCGATGAGCACGGCCGGCTCGATCATGGCGCCGCTGACGTTCCTGCTCGACAACGATTTCGAACCGATTCAGATTGAGGCCGTCGACCTCACGATTCAGTCCTTCGAGCAGCCGCGCACGGCCACCATCGAGCGTGTCTGGCTCGACGGCGTGCGGGCGCGCGCGGGGCGCACGGTGCCGCTGAAAGTGCTGATGCGCGGATATCGCGGCGAAGAGGTGGTGCACACGGTGCCGCTGGAGATTCCGGCCGGCGCGAGCGGATCGCTCTCGGTCATGGTCTCGGACGGCAACCGGCTGGCGCAGTGGGAGCGCCGCGAAGTGCGGCAGCCGACCGAGCCGCGCAGCGTTCCGCAGCTGATGCGCGCGCTTAACACGGTACGCAAGAACAACCGGCTCTACGTGCGGCTGCTCGCATCGGACTCCGGCGCGGTCGTGCGCGGCGAGGCGCTCTCGTCGCTGCCGCCGTCGGTCCTGGGGGTGCTCGAATCCGATCGCAGCGCCGGCGATTTCGTTCCGCTGCGGAATGCCACGCTCGGCGAGTGGAACCTGCCGACCGAACATGCGATCGTCGGATCGCGTGTGCTGACCATCAACGTCGAGTAAGCATCGCATGCGCTCACTCCGACGACATCTCCTCGTGCTCGCTCTCGTTGCGGCTTCCGCCGCCACGCTGGCCGCCTCGAAGCCGGTCTTCTGGCAGACAGCCACGCTCAACGACTTTCTCCGGGGCGAGGTCGAGAATCTGTCGATCGACGGTCACGGACGCCTCGTCCTCGGGCCGGCCACCGAGATCGTCGCCGAAACGACGTCGCCGTTTCTCTGGGCCATGGTCGTCGCGCCCGACGGGTCGATCTACGTCGGCAGCGGCAACGAAGGCAAAGTCTTCAAGATGGGCGCGGGCGGCAAGGCCGAAACCTTCTTCGACACCACCGAGCTCGAAGTGCACGCGCTCGCGCTGGCGCCTGACGGCTCGCTCTTCGCCGCGACATCGCCCGAGGGGCGCATCTACAAGATCGATCGCGCCGGCACAGGCGCAACGTTTTTCGATCCGGAAGACAAATACATCTGGAGCCTCGCGCTCGACGGGCAAGGCAATCTGTACGCGGGCACTGGGGAGAAAGGGCTGATCTACAAAATCACGCCCGACGGCAAAGGCGCGACGTTTTACGCCACGAAAGCCACGCATGTCATCGCGCTGACGTTCGAGCGCAACGGCCATCTGCTGGCGGGCACGGAAGGGCCCGGCCGGTTGTTCCGGGTCGACTCGACGGGCAAGGCGTTCCTGCTGCTCGACTCGACGCACCAGGAGATTCGCGCGATCCGGCTCGACCCCCAAGGCAATATTTATCTCGCGGCGCTCAGCGGGCGCACGACGTCATCGAGCCAGCCTCCTGCATCACCCACAGCAGAGACAACGTCCGCCTCGTCTTCGCGCGAGCCGGTTCCGACCGTGACGACCGAAGTGACCGCGATTGCGGTTGTCGACAGTGGCGGCGCATCGGTTGGCGCAGCCGATGCGCCGGCACGCGAGGATCGCCGAAGCGGGCGCGGCGCGATTTATCGAATCAGACCCGACGGCCTCTGGGACGTCCTCTGGGAATCTGGAGAAGACTCTCCGTACGATCTGGCCTTCGATCCGAGCGGCGCGCTCATCGTCGGAACCGGACGGAATGGCAAGCTGTACAGCTTGAGCGGTGAGCCGACCACCGCTACCCTGTTGATGCAGGCGTCGGCGCAGCAGGTGACCGGCTTCGCGCGCGATGCAAAGGGTCACGTCATGTACGCGACGTCGAATCCCGGAAAGATTTTCAGGTTGTCGCCGCAGCGCGCCGCTGAAGGCACCTACACGTCGCTCGTGCGCGACGCGCAGACGGTCGCCGACTGGGGCACGTTGAGCTGGCGCGCATCGGTGCCGGCGGGCGGTCGCGTCGACGTGTTCACGCGATCGGGCAACACCGCGACGCCGGACGACACGTGGAGCGTCTGGAGCGGACCGTATGCCGCGTCGAGCGGCGAAGAGATCAAGAGCCCGAACGCGCGATACCTGCAATGGAAAGCGGTGCTGGCCGGAAAACCCAACAGCCCCGTCCTGACGTCGGTGTCAGCCGCGTACGTGCAGCGTAATCTCCGGCCGAAGGTGACGAGCTTGACGGTGCATCCCGCGGGCACGGTCTTTCAGAAGCCGTATCCCACCGGCGATCCCGACATCGCGGGCTTCGATTCCCAGGCGCCCGATCGGCGCATTCTCAGCGCGACGCCGGCTCCGGGCGGCGGATCGTCCGCGCTCGGCCGTCGCGTCTACCAGCGCGGGTTGCAGACGTTCGTCTGGCGCGCCGAGGATGCCAACGACGACGACCTGCGGTATGAGATTTTGTACCGCCGTGAAGGCGAGACCGGCTGGAAGTCGCTGAAGAGCGATCTCGAAGACGCGATCTTCGTGTGGGACACGACGTCGGTGCCGAACGGGACCTACGTGGTGAAGGTCATGGCGTCCGACGAGGCGGCGAACACCCCCGGCGCCGCGCTCGAAGGCGAGATCGAGAGCTCGGCGTTCGACATCGACAACGGCCCGCCGGCGGTCATCGTCACCAGCTCACGCCCCGCCAACGGGCGGACCACCATCCAGTTCGATGTGCGCGATGAGTGGTCGTCGATCTCGAAGGTGGAATACTCGCTCGACGCACAGCAGTGGCAGGTGGTCTATCCGCGCGACGGCATCTTCGACGGCCGCATCGAGCAGTTCGAGCTGACGCTGGCCGACAGCGACGCTGCGAAGGGATTGATTATTCGGGCGTATGACGCGAAGAATAATTCCGCTACCGCACGAGGCGACGTTCCGACAGCTCGCTGAGCACTCTCTTCGCGGGTCACTCTCTTCGCGGTCAGGGGTGAGGGAAGAGGGGTGAGGGAAGAAATGCCTTACCCGCTGCATTTCAGCCACGAGACGTTCCCCTATTCGGTGACTCGCGCGCGGTCAAGATAGCGCTTCTGATCATCTTCATCAGTTGATTGATTTCGCTCAACTCCCAGCTCACTTCATCCGGTTTCACTCTTTTCGTTTTCACGGCGACTCGTAGCCACCATCTGGTTTCGCGCGCTTCTTTACTCGAGATGCTGAGCTTCGCGATGAAGTCCGCTTTGCTCTGGCCTTCCTGGGATTCTTCTGCATTCGCTCCAACTGAGGTGCCACATCGCATGAGCTGGGATGCGATATGGCGGGCCGACGGCCCCCTCTCCCAAATCCGATCACACAAGTCGAGAAGGCGACAGGCGAATTCAAACGAACGCGTACAAATGATCGACTCAGTCATGACGCGACATACATCAAGCCGCGTGCCTGGAGAGTCGGCGCGTTTTTCGTGTACTTTTTGTGTTCTCTGGGCGCAGGTATGAAACATCTGCGCGTGGTGGTGACGCTTATGTTGGAAGTTTCTGCGTACCCCTCTCCCCTCTCCCCTCTTAGCGGAGAGAGCCATCAGCGAAGAGAGCTAGAGCATTTTCCAGCCGTCGACCCGCACCCGGATGTAGGCGCGGAGCGGGGCGCGCACGGTGGTGTGCGTGACAACCCAGACGACATTCTGAGAGACAGGCGCGCCGGCGGAGCGGGCGGGCTCGAAGCGCGCGGTGGCGACGGCATTGAGCAGCTCTGACAGCTGCGCGTGCGTCGGCAGGCTGCGGCGTCCCTGGATGCGGTCGCCGATCATTTCCACGTCTTCCAGATAGCCGTCGGCCGTCACGAGCGCGGTGAACGCCACCTCTTCGTCGTCGCGGTTGAGCACCGTCGCCGGCATGATGGCATCTGCATAGGCGCGCGGCAGCATCTCGACGGGCGGCAGAAAGATATCAGCGGTGCGGGCGCGCGAGCTGAGCGTCATCGCCGCCTTCAGCGACTCGGGATGGCGGATGGGGCTCTGCGCCAGCACAAACGCGCCCAGCGCCAGGCACATCGAGGCGACGACCGACACGCTGACGCTGGCCGATGCGCGGCGCGGATCGTCGAACAGATTGCGAACCGTGCGCGTGAACGAGGCGCACTCCTCTGCGTTCCAGCGCTCCAGGATATCGGCCTGCAGGCGGCTGAGGCCCGGCATCACGGCGATGTCTTCGACGCGCGCGGTCGTCTGCAACGCCTCGCCGATCAATTCCAGATCGTCGGCCTCGAGGCGGCACGACGGACAGGCGTCGAGGTGATCCGAAATCGCAATGCGATCGCCAACCGGCAGCTCCTCGTCGTAGAAGGCGGAGAGGTCGGCGCGCACCTGCTCGCAGCTCCAAGTCAGCATCGCAAGTCTCCCAGCTCGACGCGCAACGCCTGGCGCGCGCGGGTGAGCCTCGACTTGACGGTGCCCACCGGCAGCCCAAGCGAGAATGCGATTTCCTCGTACTTCAACCCTTCGACCTCCCGTAACACCAGCGCCGTCCGCTGCTCGAACGGCAGATTCTGTATCGCCGCCTTCAGCCGCGTGCCGATCTCTTTGCGCATCAGCTCGCGGTCGGGCGTCGACGCGTCGGCACCGAGCACCATTTCGCCGTGATCGCGGATGTGATCGTCGAGTGACACCTGATTCGACCGCTCGCGCCGCCTCCACCATCGCTGCCGGTTTCGCACCTGGTTGACGACGATTCGGAAAATCCAGGTGCGCAGCGACGACTGCCCGCGGAAGCGGTGCAACGTCCGGAACACCCGCAGGAAGACCTCCTGCGACAAATCGAGGGCTTCTTCCCGGTCGCCGAGCAGGTGGGTCGCGAGGCCGAGCACCAGACGGTGGTGCTCGAACACGAGCGCGGCGTGGGCCGTGTCGTCGCCGGCGATACAGCGCTCGATGAGCGCAGCTTCGCCACTGGCGACCTCCGACGACCATCCGATGGCTTCGGCCGGCTTGGCTGAGAAATTTCCTGCCACGGTGCGTACCCCCGAATATAGCAGGTTCTGAATACTTGGACACTAGCCCGACCGGAATGTTCCCTGCCTGACCTTCGATGTCTCACCGCAAAGGCGCAGGGGCGCGGAAATCCTGCTACGATCCTGGCGCGTGAAAAAAGTCGTGGCGGGCATCATCCTGCTGGCCGGGCTGGCGGCCGCCGGCATCCTTGCCGACCAGGCGGTCGAGCGCGACCGTGACTACCGCCGCCTGATTCTGGAGGGAGACGAAGCGCTCAGCCGCGGGCAGACCTTCGTCGCCATTGAGGCCTACAGCGGTGCCATCGCCCTCAAGCCCGCATCGATGCTTGCGTATTTGAAGCGCGGCGAGGCGCACCAGCGGCGCGGCGACACGCCCGAGACCCTGTCGGCGGCCCTGCGCGATCTCCGCACCGCGGCCGCGCTCGACCCGGGTGCCACGCGCACGCTCGAAAAACTGGGTGACGTCAACATGCAACTGCGGCGGTTCGAGAACGCCGCTGAAAACTACGAGGCGTACAAAGCGCTCGACGCTCACGGCGCACCGATCTTCTACAAGCTCGCGTTGGCCTCGCGCGGGTACGGCGACCTCCCGCGCGCGATTGCTGCGCTTCAGGACGCGGTCGCGCGCAACCCGAACTTTCACGAAGCGCACTACGTGCTCGGGCTGTGCCATAAGGACCGCGAAGAGCTTGCGGACGCGCGCGCGGCGTTCGAGCGCGCCAGCGCCATCGCGCCCGCGTTCATCCCGGCGCGCGAAGAGCTGGCCGAACTGCATCGCCTGCAGCAGCAGACGCGCGACGAAATCGAGCAGCTCGACGCTCTGTACGCGCTCGACCCGCACAGGGCGGAACGATTGATTGCCGTCGGGCGCGCGCACCTGCGCGCGGGTCATCGCGACCTGGCGGTCATGACCCTCGGCCGCGCGGCCGAACGGTTCAAGGACGAGCCGGGCGTGTATGCCGCGCTCGGTCAGGTCTGGCTCGATGCGGCCGAGGAGCGCGGCGATCCGAGCGACCTGCGAAAAGCGCTCGAGGCGCTCGAGCCGGTGGCGGCGCAGTCGACCGCCAGCAGCGAGACCCTTGGGATGTACGGCCGCGTGCTGGTGTTGACGGGCCGGCATGCGGAGGCGGAAGTAGTCTTCAGGCAGGCGTCGCAGCGCTTCCCCACCGATCCCGACGTGCTTCCGCATTTCGCGTCGGTCGCGCAGCGGCTCGGCCATCTCGACGAGGCGCGTCAGGCGCTCGTCAAATACTCCGTGCTGGTCGATGACAATGCTGACGAGGCGGCGCACGCGGCGCGAATCGCGGATTTATCGATGCAGTTGAACGACGCTCCTGCGGCCGCGGCCTGGTACCAGAAATCGGACGCGCTTCGCCCGAGCGATGCATCGCTGCTCGCGCGCATGGCCGACGCACAGGCGCGCGCGGGACAGGCCGGCACAGCGCGTGCGACGATCGCGCGCGCGATTGAGAAGGATCCGAACCACCCGCTGGTGCGCTCGGTGGCGCGACGGCTTCAGGCACGGTAGCGCTTCGGATCGATCGCGTCGCGCATGCCATCTCCCAGGAAGTTGAATCCGAGCACGAGCACGGCGATCGCCGCGCCCGGAAAAATCGTCAGATGCGGGGCATCCAGCAAGTGCAGCCGCCCGCCGTTGAGCATCGTCCCCCAGCTCGGCGTGGGCGGCTGCACGCCAAGCCCGAGAAAACTGAGCGACGCCTCCGCGAGAATCGAGCCGGCCATGCCGAGCGTCGCCTGCACCATCACGGCAGGCATCGTGGTCGGCACGACATGGCGCAGCAGAATGCGGGGCGTTCCCGCGCCCAGCGCGCGCGCCGCCTGCACGAACTCGAGCTCGCGCGCTTTCAGCACCTGCCCCCGCACCAGACGCGCGTATCCCACCCAGCCAATGGCTGATAACGCCATCACCACGTTCGAGAGACTCGGACCAAGCACCGCCACGAGCGCAATCGCGAGCAGGATTCCCGGAAATGCGAGCAGCACGTCTATCGTGCGGCTGATCACATCGTCGAGCCATCCGCCGAAGTAGCCCGCAATCGATCCGAGCAGCACGCCGACGAGCGACGAGATGCCGACGACGGTGAGCCCGACGAACAACGAGATGCGCGCGCCGGCGAGCACGCGCGAGAAAATATCGCGGCCGAGCTCGTCGAGCCCGAACGGATGCGCGAAGCTCGGGCGTTCGAGCCGCAGCGCGAGCTCCTGCCCGGCCGGGTCGTACGGGACGGCCCACGGCGCGATGATCGCGCCGATGACGGTCAGCAGGACGATGGCCGCACCGACCTTGATCACGATCGGTCCACTCGAATGCGCGGATCGAGGAATCCGTACGTGAGGTCCGTGATCAGGTTGACGCCGACGTAGGTCACCGCAATCAGCAGCACGCAGCCCTGCACGGTCGGATAATCGCGAAAGCTAATCGACTGAATCAGCAGCCGGCCGATACCCGGCCACGCAAAGATCGTTTCGGTGATGACAGCGCCTGTGAGGACGACTCCGAACTGCAGACCGAGAATGGTCACGATCGGGATGAGGCTGTTGCGCAGCGCATGATGCAGGACGGCTCGCGAGCGCGACACGCCTTTCGCGCGCGCGGCCAGCACGTACGGCTCGCGCAATTCTTCCAGCAGGCTCGCGCGTGTCATACGCGCCAGGATGGCGGCCAGCGCGGCGCCGAGCGTGACCGCGGGCAGCACGAGATGCGCCAGCGTCCCCCGTCCGCCGACGGGCAGCCACCCGAGCTCCACGGCAAACACAATCGCGAGCAGCGGCCCGAGCCAGAAATTCGGGACGGAGATGCCGACAAGCGACAGCGTCATCGCGCTGTGATCGACGATCGTGCCGCGCCAGACGGCGGCGATGATGCCGAGCGGCAGCGCAATCACCACGGCCACCGCCATCGATGCGAACGCCAGCTCGGCGGTCGCGGGCATGCGCTCGAGAATCTGCTGCAGCACGGGCTGATCGTTACGCAATGACACGCCGAGATCTCCACGCGCCAACCCCTGCAGAAACGATCCGTACTGCACCAGCAGCGGGCGGTCGAGGCCGAGGCGCTGGCGGAGCTGCGCGATGTCTTCAGGCGCGGCGCCCTCACCGAGCATCGCCTGCGCGGGATCGCCGGGAATGAAATGAATGAGTGAAAAGACCAGCGTCGCCACGCCGAGCAGCACGGGAATCGTCAGCAGCAACCGGCGGATGAGGTATCTATGCATCGAGATGTAGGCGCTGCATCAGTTTCGCAAGACCTTGACGGCTGAGTCCCAGCGCGGCCGCTGTCTGCCCGCGATGGCCGGCCGCGCGCGCGAGCGCCGCGCGGACGAATCGCTCCTCGAACTTGAGCCGCGCGCGCTCCAGCGATTCGTGCGACGAGAGTTGCGCGGCCCGCGCGATGGCCGCCGGCAGCTCCGATGCACCGACGACGCCGCGTGCAGAAACCGCGACCACGAGCGCCGTCAGCACGTTTTGCAGCTCCCGAACGTTGCCAGGCCAATCATACCGCGCGAGCGCGCAAACGGCGCTCTGTCCGAGCACGGCTTTGCTGCCGATGCGCTCGGCCGACTGCCGCCAGAAGCGGTTGGCGAGCAACGGAATGTCCTCCACACGCTCCCTGAGCGGCGGCACGTGGATGCGAATCACATCCAGACGATACAAAAGGTCCTGCCGGAATCGCCCGGCATCGACTTCAGCGCGCAGTACGCGATTGGTCGCCGCCACAAGGCGCGCGTCGAATGACCTCGTAAAGTTCTCGCCGATGCGGCGCACCTCGCCCTCCTGGAGCACACGCAGCACCTTTGCCTGCGCGCGTGCTGACAGCTCGCCGACCTCGTCGAGAAACACCGTTCCGCCATCGGCGCTCTCGAAGAGCCCCAGCCGCTCGCCCGCGGCACCTGTAAACGCACCCTTCGCATGTCCGAACAGCTCGGCATCGACGAGGTCCTCCGGCATCGCCGCGCAATTGAACGCGCAGAAGCGGCGCTCCCGGCGGCATCCCGCCCGGTGAATGGCGCGCGCAACGAGCTCTTTCCCTGAGCCGCTCTCCCCTTCGAGCAGGACAGTGAACGGCGCATTCGCCGCACGCGCGATGGCCTTTCTCACGTCCTCGATTGCGGCGCTGACTCCGACGAGGTCGAAGGCATCCTCGCGGCACGGCGAAGCACCCTGCCGCTCGATGAGCACGTGCACGAGCGGCGCGCACACCGCGGCAGCAGCCGCGCCGAATGCCAGAGCGCGCTCGGCGCTCTCCGGGCCGTCGACGTTCCAGCGCATCGCGACCGCGCCGATGATGCGGCCGAGGTACTGGACCGGCACTGCGGCCTCGATCGAGCTGCCAGCTGGTTCTGGCCGAATGGGCTGACCGATGTCGATGGAACGCCGCGCCAGCGCGTCTCCGCACGTACCGGTCGCCGCGAAGAGCCTCGCAGCGGAGACCTGCCACCCGAAGATGCCGACACCAACCGCATGCGTATGGCGGCGAATGACCGCCGCTGCGCGCGTCAGCGCTTCGTTCTCGTCTTCGAGCTGATGAGCGCTTGTCAGCAGGTCCCTCAACCCGTCGAGATCCTGCACGTCATTGCCGATCGGCGCACACGTCGTTGCCTGAAAGCACGCCGGCGCCTCATGCGCAGAAGGTGGCTGGCTCAGCCTGCTCAACACATCATCCACGCGTGACTTCAATAATGGCGGGATGGCGCCGCTGCGGATGCGCCCCAGATGACGCGCCGCTGCGCGCGCCTGTGCGCGTCGATCGGCGCTGATGAGCCCTTCGACGTAGGTGACCCGCAGTTTGATCGCCTGCAGCGGCAGATGCGCGGCACGCGCCGCTGCCAGCCCGTACGTGACGTGCATGCGCATCGCGTCGACATCACCAAGCGTGCCCTGCACGGCGGCCTCGCACTCGCGCACGACCGACTCGATCGCCGGTGACAGACTCGATGCAGGCGGCCGGGCCCGTTGGACCAGCCGCCATGCATCGGCCACTGCACCGGCAGAAACCCTCAGCCGTGCGGCCAGGCACCAGTACCGGGCACACTGCTCGACGTCGCCCGCCGGCGCGACGGCTTCCAATATCGACCTCGCGTCGGCGTGACGCTTCTGCCAGAGCAGCGTGCGCGCGAGCACAAGCGCCGGGAACAGGACTGCCGCCGGATTGCCGAGCGTTGATGCCGCGGAATACGCGGCTCGGCACGTGTGCTCGGCGTCGCGCAGTTGCGCGAGATCGGTCTGTGCCAGGCCAAGGCAGGCAGTCGCCTCGATCGCATCTTCGGCCGCCCGTGCGCGCTGAAATCGATCGTGTGCGCCGGACAACAGCGCGCAGGCGTCGGCAGCGCGGCCGCGCGCGAGCAGGAGCCGCGCGAGCCTGAGTCCCATGTCGCCCGCGCGCCTGAAATCGCCGCGCCGTTCGAATGCGGCGGCCGACCCCCGTAATGCCCGCTCTGCGGCTGCGTGACGGCCGCGCGCCAGCAATCGGTCTACGTCGCCAGTGGTGCTCTTTCTCCCGTACGCCGCGCGCCCCTCTCCTGCGTTCATGACGTGCACTTTCTTTGATGGGGCGCGCCGCGCAAGCACGCCGAATTCCCGTACCCCGAGCTGGCGAAGACGCAACACCGCGAGAGCGGCGCCTGACGGCGCGCCGAGTGGATCGAGCACGATCACCGACCGGCGCGCGAGCGCGGCAGACACGTCGCGATCGAGCGCATCGGCGTGCAACAGTGCGGCATCGCACGGCACGAACCCGTGTTGCCGAATCACGCGCGCGTCCGGCATTCCGGCGAGACGAAGAATCCGGGGTGACGAAGGTCGTGCGTGCTCGAGCCATTCGCCGACTACGGCCGGCGTCACGCGCGACACCGGATGTCGCGTCTCGCCCGCGTGCGTGCGAGCCTCGAACCGCTGCGTGCTTCCGATGAAACCGAAGTCGAGAAGCGCGCCTTCGGCGTGTTCTCGCCCGCATGCCTCGGTCCACGCGTGCTGTTCGGCGCGCGTACCGGCAGCGTCGATGCGAAGCCGGACGCGTGCCCCAGTGGCGAGATCGATCGCGGTGACTTGTCGTGCTCGACTGACGTCGAGCCCTACGGTGACGTCGAGCCCTACAGTAGGTGCCACCGCAGCACGAACGAGGAACCGATCTGCAATCAGCGTGGCCATGCGACCCGTGCATACTGCAAGCAGCTCGCCCTGCGAAAACAGGCCTGATTGCGGCCGTTGCCGCCGGAACAGTGCAGAAACTTCGTATAGAATGTCGAGGCAATGCTGCGTTTTCTCACCGCCGGCGAGTCGCACGGCAAGGGCCTCGTCGTCATTCTCGAAGGGATGCCGGCCGGCCTGCACATCGATTTCGACGCCGTCACCGAGCAGCTCACACGCCGCCAGGGTGGATACGGCCGCGGGCGCCGCATGGCGATCGAATCCGACAAGGCCGAGATTCTGTCCGGCGTACGCGCCGGCGAAACGATCGGATCTCCCATCTCGCTGCTCATCCGCAACAAGGACTGGGAAAACTGGCGGCAGACGATGCATGCGGAGGATCAGGCGCCGGCGGGCGCGACGGGCACCGTGAGGCCCATCGTGACGCGGCCGCGTCCGGGACATGCGGATCTTGCGGGCGCCATCAAGTACGACCGTACCGATATTCGCGATGTGCTCGAGCGCGCGAGCGCACGGGAGACCGCGGCGCGCGTGGCTGCCGGCGCGATCGCCCGTCAACTCCTCAGAACGTTCGACGTCGAGATCGTCAGCCACGTGTATCGCGTCAACGGCATCGGCCTCGACTCTCCGCTGCGCGTCACATTCGAAGCGGCGCGCGACATCGGCTCCGACTCTGCGCTTCGCTGCGCCGACCTCGACGCCGAGGTCAGCATGATTGCGGAGATCGATCGCTGCCGCGATGCCGGTGACACCGCCGGCGGTGCGTTCGAAGTGATCGCGCGTGGCCTGCCGGTCGGCTTAGGCAGCTACGTGCAGTGGGATCGCAAGCTCGACGGCCGCCTCGCGCAGGCGATGATGTCGATACCCGCCATCAAGGGGGTTGGCATCGGCATCGGACCGAAAGCTTCGTCAGTACCCGGCTCGCAGATGCACGACGAGATCGTGCCGGCGCCGAGCCGCACGAAACCGCCGATCGGCGTCGCGCGGCCGACGAACAATGCCGGCGGGCTCGAAGGCGGCGTCACCAACGGTGAAGACCTGCGCGTGTCAGGGTTCATGAAACCCATCGCGACGTTGATGAAACCGCTTCGTTCGGTCGACCTCGCGGGGATGCAGGAAGCGCCGGCCGTGATCGAGCGCAGCGACGTCTGCGCCATTTCCGCCGCCGCCGTTGTCGGCGAGGCGGTCGTCAGTCTGGTGCTGGCGGATGCGTTTCTCGAAAAATTCGGCGGCGACTCGCTCGGCGAAATCCAGCGCAACTACGCCAACGCCACAGATCGCCTGCGGGCCAGGTTCACCACCCGGACGCCTGCCGCGCCCAAGCGCGAGGAGCGCG
>CAYHHH010000030.1:28263-38789 GCA_964356125.1 uncultured Bifidobacteriaceae bacterium
GCGCGAGGAGCGCGAAGGCGGGTGATTCGACCGATCCTGAAAGTTGGCGAGGCGCCGCTGCACGTTCGCGCGGCCGAAGTCGGCGAATTGACCCCCGAGATCCAGAAGCTCATCGACGACATGATCGAGACCATGTATGCGGCGCCCGGCATCGGTCTCGCGGCGCCGCAGATTGGCGTGTCTCTGAGAATCTTCGTCATCGATCTGTCTCTCGGCCATAAACGAGACGACCTGATGGTGTTCGTCAATCCCGAATTCGTCGAGCTCGAAGGGATGCAGCTCGAGGAAGAAGGCTGTCTCAGCGTGCCCGGCTTCAACGCCACGGTCGCGAGGCCGATGCGCGCCGTGCTGCGCGGCCTCGATCGCACCGGGACAGCGCGCACCGTCGAGGGCACCGAGCTGCTCGCGCGCGCGTTTCAGCACGAGATGGACCATCTCGACGGCAAGCTGTTTCTCGATCGCGTTCGCGGCATCAAGCGCGATCTCATCGTGAAGAAAATCCGCAAGATGGCGCGCGCGGGGAAATGGTGACGCCGGCGGCTCCACTGCGCATTGTCTTTTTCGGCACTCCCGATTTCGCGGTCCCGGCGCTCCAGGCGCTCCACGACTCCCGGCATCCGGTTGTCGGGGCCGTCACGCAGCCCGACCGCGCGCGGGGACGCGGCCACCATTCGCAACCAGCTCCGGTCAAACAGCTTGCCGATCGGTACGGATTGCCGCTGCTGCAACCCGATCGCCTCCGCGATGACCTGTTTCTCGATGCGTTGCGCGGTCTCGACGCGGATCTTGGCGTGGTCGCGGCATACGGGCGCATCCTGACGGATGCGGTGCTCGCCATCCCGCGGCTCGGCCTCATCAACGTCCACGCGTCACTGCTGCCCCGGTACCGCGGGGCCGCGCCGATTCATCGCGCGGTGATGGCCGGAGAGACCCTCACAGGGGTCACCATCATGCGCGTGGTGAAGGCGCTCGATGCGGGGCCGATGATTTCGAGCGCGACGCGCGCGATCGGCGAGAACGAGACCAGCGCCGAGGTCGAGCACGCGATCGCGCGTATCGGGGCGCGCGCGCTCGTGGCGGCGATCGACGCGATCGCCGAAGGGCGCGCGTCGGAGACGCCGCAGAGTGAAGCCCATGCGACCTACGCGCACAAGATCGAAAAGGGCGACGGCATCGTCGACTGGTCGCGATCGGCGCGCGAGGTACACAACCAGATTCGCGGCCTTCACCCATGGCCGCACGCGTACTCCGACCTGCAGGGAGAGCGCATGATCCTGCTTCGGTCGGAGGTTGAGCGCGAGCTCCCTGGCGTGCGAGCGGCGCCCGGCACGGTGCTCGATGCGCACTCGGATCAGTTCAGGGTGCAGACCGGCGACGGCGTGCTTCGGTTGTTGATGCTGCAGCGCGAAGGGCGGCGCCCCCTCACCGCGCGCGAGTTTCTGGCGGGCAGGCGCATCGAGCCGGGCGCCAGATTCCTGCCCTCACGTCTCACGTCATGATCGCCCCCGCACGCGTGGCCGCGTTCGCCGCGCTTCGCGACGTGAACGCGGGGCGCGCCGATCTTCCCGCGGCCCTTGCCGCGGTGAGGCCGACACTGCAGGACGAGCGCGATCGCGCCCTCGCGACCGATCTCGTCACCGGCACGCTGCGCTGGCAGCGCCAACTCGACTACCTGATCGAACATTTCGCCAAGCGCCCCATCGGCAAGCTCGACTTCGAGGTGCTGCAGATTCTTCGCCTGGGGGCGTATCAGCTGCTTCATCTCGATCGTGTGCCCGCGGCGGCGGCCGTCAACGACGCCGTGGCCATAACGCGGCGCGCGCGCAAGACGAGCGCCGCCGGGCTCGTCAACGCGGTGCTGCGCGGCCTCTCGCGCAACACGCACAGGCTGCCGCTTCCACTGCGGCCGCCCGAAGGGGATCCGCTTCCCTATCTGGAAATCTCGCTGTCCCATCCGGGCTGGCTCGCGCATCGCTGGCTGGAGCGATATGGATTCGACCGAACGGAAGCGTGGGAACAGTTCAACAACGCCGCCGCACCGCTGACCATTCGCGTCAACCGGTTGAAGACCGGCTCGGAAGCGCTGACCCGCGCGCTGTCCGAGCACGGCGTCAGCGTCGAGCCTGCGCGCTTTGCACCCGACGGGCTCATCGTCACCGCTGGCAACCCGCTGCGAACACCGCTCGCCGGGACTGGACAGTTTTTTCTGCAGGACGAAGCGTCGCAGCTCGTCGCGCTTCTTGGCGCGCCTGAGCCTGGAATGAAAGTGCTCGATACGTGCGCCGCGCCTGGCGGCAAGACCACCGCAATGGCGGCGATGGCCGGCGACCGCGCGGAGATCGTCGCGACCGATGTGCGCAGCGCGCGCGTGCAACTGCTTCGTGAAACCGTCGCGGCCAGCGGAGCGCAGAACATCCGCGTGCTGCAGGCCGATCTCGCGGCGGGGCTGCCGTTCGCGCCGGAGTTCGACGTGGTATTCGTCGATGCGCCCTGCTCGGGCCTCGGCACCGTTCGGCGCGACCCGGACATTCGCTGGCGGCGGACCGAAGCCGACCTTGCGCCGCTCGCGGGCGCCCAGTTCACGATGATTGGCAACGCCGCAGCCACCGTGCGCCCGGGCGGCCGCCTCATCTACTCCACCTGCTCGAGCGAGCCGGAGGAAAACGAGCAGGTCGTCGAGCGGTTTCTCGAGACGAACCGCCACTTCGCGCAGATCGATTTGCGAGCGGAGAAGCCGGCGGGCTTCGATGCCCTCGAACCGGTGCTGGACGACGGTGGCGTGCTGCGCACGTCGCCCCATAAGCACGGCCTCGAGGCCTTCTACGGCGCCGTGCTGCGGCGTGTAAAATAAAGGGGTGAGGGGCAAGGGGGAAGGGGTAAGTGTCACAGGTACCTGTGACGCTTGCCCCTTCCCCCTTCCCCCTCGCCCCTTTCATGCAACTCAATAACCGGGTCTGGAGCGCCGGACGACTCTTCGTGATCGCGGCGTGTCTCGTCGCCACGTACCTCATCTTCGCGGTCTCGGCGATGCGCGTCGCCCTGCGCGTGCGCGAAGTGCCGGTGCCTGATTTGCGCAATCGCACCGTGGCCGAGGCGACAGCGCAGACGCAGGACGCCGGCCTCGCGCTGGCCGTCGACGAAAGCGGCCGGCTCGATCCGAAGATCCCTGCGGGGCGCATCGCACTGCAGGAGCCGGCGCCCGGCGCGATTACGCGGCGCCAGCGCAGCGTTCGCGTCTGGGTGAGCCAGGGCCCGAGAATCACGATCATCCCCGCGCTCACGGGCGAGTCGGAGCGCGCGGCGCAACTGCGGCTGCAGCAGGATGGGCTTGCGGTGACGTCGCTCGCCGAAGTGCGATCGTCCGATTTCCCGGCCGGCACCATCATCGCGCAGGAGCCCGCGGCGAGCGCCCGCGGAACCGAGGTGGCCCTGCTCGTCAATCGGGGCGAGAGAAGCTCGTATTACGTCATGCCCGATCTGATTGGCGTATCCGGCGCGCGCGCGGTCGATTTGCTTCGCACGCGCGGGTTTCGCGTGACGATCGTCGGCGAGCTGCCGTATCCCGGCGTGCCGGCGGGCATCGTCCTTCGACAGTTTCCGTCGGCCGGATTCCAGATCGCCGCCGGCGATCCGATTTCGCTGGAGATCAGCCGTTGACACGCAGACAGATTCGCATCGCGCCATCGATCCTCTCGGCCGACTTCGCGGCGCTCGGAGCGGCCATTGCGGCCGCCGAACAGGGTGGCGCCGACCTGATTCACGTCGACGTGATGGACGGTCATTTCGTGCCGAACATCACCATCGGACCACCCGTCGTGAAGTCGATCAAGCGGGTCGCGCGCGTGCCGCTCGACGTGCATCTCATGATCACGGATCCCGACAAATACGCCGAAGCCTTCGTTCAGGCCGGCGCGGACATGGTGTCGGTGCATGTCGAAGTGCTGCCCCACCTGCACCGCTCCGTGGCGTTCATCAAGAGTCTCGGCGTCAAGGCGGGCGTCGTGCTCAATCCCTCGACACCGGTCGGCGCGCTCGAAGAGATCGCCGCCGACGTCGATTTCATTCTCGTAATGTCGGTGAATCCCGGCTTCGGGGGACAGACGTTCATCCCGAACAGCCTGCAGAAAGTGGCCGCGGTTCGCGCGATGCTCGATCGCGCCGGCAACGCGAACGCGCCGATCGAAATCGACGGCGGCATCGATCTGTCGAACATCGCGCGCGCGGTAGCCGCCGGCGTCGACATCGTCGTCGCGGGCTCGGCGATCTTCAACACGCCCGATCCAGTCGCGGCAACGAGGGCCTTGAAAGACGCCGCGGCGGTCGCGCCGTGATGACCGCAAAGCCCCCCCAGACCATCAACATCCGCGTGCGATACGCCGAGACCGACAAGATGGGTGTCGTCTACCACGCGAATTACTTCATGTGGTTCGAGATCGGCCGGTGCGAGCTGCTGCGCGCCGTCGGGCACAGCTATCGCGACATGGAAGCGTCGGGCATCGGACTGCCTGTCATCGAGGCGCACTGCGAATACAGATCGCCGGCGCGCTACGACGATGAGCTGGTGGTGAAGACGATCGGAAAGATGCTGTCGCCGGCACGCGTCGAGTTCGAGTACGAGATCAGCCGCCCGAGCGACGCCACCGTCAACGCGATCGGCCGCACCGTCCACGCGGCGATCGACACCAGCGGGCGCCCGTGCCGGCTGCCCGATTACATTCGGGAGCTGTTGGCATGAAGGCTGTCGTGACCGGCGCCGCCGGGTTTATCGGGTCGCATGTGTCGGCCGCGCTCCTCGATTCGGGGGCGACGGTGACGGGCGTCGACTGTTTCACCGACTACTACGAACGTCCCCTGAAGGACGCCAACCTGGCGACCGTGAAGGGTCGCCAGGGATTCAGTTTCGTCGAGGGCGCCCTGCAGGACCTCGATCTCGGGAAGATCCTCACCGGCGCCACCCATGTGTTCCACCTCGCAGGCCAGGCTGGGGTGAGGAAAAGCTGGGGAGGCGATTTCGACGTCTATATCAGGGACAACATCCAGGCGACCCAGCGGCTGCTGGAATCGATGGCACGGATGCCGATCCAAAAATACGTCTACTCGTCGAGCTCATCGGTCTACGGCAACGATGTGCCGCTGCCCATGCGCGAAGACACGTACCTGCAGCCGCTCTCTCCCTATGGGGTGACGAAGCTGGCCGCCGAGCATCTGGGGCATCTCTATCATGCGAACCACGGGGTGCCGACGGTCTCCCTGCGATATTTCACGGTCTACGGCCCGCGCCAGCGGCCCGATATGGCCTTTCAACGGTTCCTCACGGCCGCCAGGGACGGCACGTCGATTACGGTGTACGGCGACGGCGAGCAGACGCGCGACTTCACGTTCGTCGCCGACATCGTCGCGGCAAACATTTCAGCGGCCGCCCAGGGGCGCCCGGGCAGCGTGTACAATATTGGTGGTGGCTCTCGGGTCACGTTGAACCACGTGCTCGAGCTGATACAGAAGGTGACCGGTAGGACTGTCGCCATTCAGCGCGAACCGGAGCAAAAAGGCGATATGCGCCACACCTACGCCGATACGTCGGCCGCCCGCCGCGATCTCGACTTCAACCCGCGGGTCAGCCTCGAGAACGGCCTCGCCCAGCAATATCAGTGGCTTACTAAATGAAAAAATCGCTCTATCTGCCCTCTGCCCTCTGCCCTCTGCTCTTTCTGGCTGTCATGGTCAGCGCCTGTTCGTCGAACCCACCCGTGACCGCGGCGCCCGGCGAGGCCGACCAGCTGCTGCTCGATCGTGGGAACGAGGCGCTGCAGGATCGTTCCTGGACGCGCGCGCGTACATATTTCTCTGAACTGCTCGAGTCGTATCCGCAGAGCCCGCTGCGGGCAGACGCAAAATTAGGCGTCGGTGATTCCTTTCTGGGTGAAAACAACAGCGCGTCGTACGTGTACGCGCAGAACGAGTATCGCGAGTTCCTCGCGTTCTATCCGACCAATCCGCGTGCCGATTACGCGCAGATGCAGCTCGGGATGGTGCATTTCAACCAGATGCTGAGCCCGCAACGCGACCAGACCTCAACAAAGGAAGCGATCAAGGAATTTCAGGTCTTCGTCGAGCGCTACCCCAACAGCAAGGTGATCACGCAGGTCAAGCAGCGGCTGCGCGAAGCGAAAGACCGCCTTGGCGACGCAGAAATCGCGGTCGCCAATTTTTATCGGAGCATCAGGAACTACGTCGCCGCGGAAGACCGGTATCGCACAGTCCTGAAAACGGACCCGGACTACACCCGAAAAGACTCGCTGTACTTCTTCTTAGGGGAAACCCTCGAACGGTATGGCATCCCGGAAAAACAACGGGAAGCGCTGCCCTTCTACGAGCGCCTGGTGAGCGAATACGAGCAGAGCGAGCATCTCGAAGAGGCACGGCGCCGAATCGACCGGCTCAAGCTCGAGCTGAAACTGGAGCCCACCCCGCCCGCCACAGCCGAGCGATAACGAAAACCCGCTAAAAGTCCGATAAGAGGGGTCGAGGACTTTTCTATGCGTAACCCTGCGTGTGCGTGTGCGTTGTACCTCATCGTCATGGCCGCGCCGGCCCTGGCCCAGACTCCGGCCCCATCGCCGGAGGCACAGCTCGTGGCACCGCCGGCCTGGGCCTTCAACGACCTGGCCTGCGCCCCAGCCCTGGGCCCTGAGAAGCCCGACAAGAAGAACGTACCGCAGCTTCGGATCGTCGGCGTGCAGGACCCTGCCATCAGGGAGCTGCTCGCTCCGGGCGATACCCTCGTCATCAGCGGCGGCTCAAATGCGGGGCTACAGCCAGGTCAGCGCTTCTATGTGCGCCGCAACATACCGGCCGTGACCACAACCGGTCCGACGGCCCGCGCGACGATTCATACGGCAGGTTGGGTGCAGATTCTCGGCGTCGACACGATGGTGTCCACGGCCACCATCCTGCACGCGTGCGACGGCATGCTGTTCGACGATTATCTCGAGCCGTACGTCGCGCCGATGATTGCGGCGCGCCCTCTCCCCGGCTCGATGCCTCAGTACGACAACATGGGGCGCATCGTGACCGGCATCGAAGGGCTGCATACCGCGGCGGTCGGCAACGTGATGACGATCGATCGCGGCAGCAATTCCGGCGTGGTGCTCGGCCAGCGATACGTCGTCTTCAGAGACAAGCGCGATCAACACATCGAAACGGTAGGCCGTTCGAAACCGTTCGGCGCCATGGCGCGCAATGCGCCGCTCGTAGAGGTCGGCGAGGTGCTCGTCGTCGCAGTGCGGGCAGACGATGCGACGGTACAGGTGGTCGTGTCGAGAGATGCCATCGCCCACGGCGATCTGATCGCGCCTATTCGTTAGCTAGCTTGCCTTGGTTCTAGGCTGTTCGACCGGCGGGAACGACGCGACTCTCGACGGAATGCGGCTGAAGCGGCGATAGTAATCGGCGGCCGAAATGAGCGCCGTCGCCACCACGACCCAGAGCGCCACGTAACCGAGCGCGCCGAGCGGTTGCAGGCGCTCTTCTTCTCCCAGAATCAGCGCCAGTATCGCGACGACCTGCGCGACCATCTTCACCTTACCGAGCGGCGACGCCGGAATCACGACGCCGCGCGCGTAGGCGATGCTGCGCAGCGTGGTGACCGCGAGCTCGCGCCCGATGATGACCGCCACCATCCACGCCGGCGCGAGACCCATCTGAATCAGCGACACGAACGCGGCAGACGTCAGCAGCTTGTCGGCGATCGGGTCGATCATCTGCCCCAGGGCGGTCACCTGCTTGCGGCGGCGGGCCAGATATCCGTCGAGCCAGTCGGTCAGCGACGCGAGGCCGAAAATTGCCGCGCCAATCAGCTCCTTGCGCGTGCCGAAAATGAGGCGCCCCTCGAAATTCGTGAGCAGCACGACGACGAGCAGCGGCACCAGGAAAATGCGCGTCGCGGTGAGGGCGTTCGGCAGATTGATGGCGGGACGCACGTCTTGGCAATTGTAATGCAGTATCATCACGGGTTGTATGAAAGCGCTGCTTCTTGTCGGGGGCCAGGGTACGAGGCTGCGCCCGCTTACCGTTCACGCTCCCAAGTCGATTGTCCCGATCTTCAACAGGCCATTTCTCCACTATCAACTGGACCTCATCAAGCAAGTACCTGAGATCGACGAGGTGATTCTCAGCCTCAACTATCAGCCGCACCGCATCGAGGAAGTGTTCGGGGATGGGCGCGAGGCGGGCATCAAGCTTCGGTATGTCGTCGAGCCGACACCGCTCGGGACGGCGGGCGCCGTGCGCTATGCCGCTCAGGGCGTGCGCGACACGCTTGTCGTGTTCAACGGCGACGTGCTGACGCAGGTCGATCTGCGCGGCCTCATCGATTTCCATCGCGGCCGCCGCGCGCGGGCGACCATCGTGCTGACGCCCGTCGACAACCCGGCGGCCTACGGCCTGGTCGAGACCGACGCCGACGGCAACATCCGGCGCTTTCTCGAAAAGCCGAAGCCCGAGGAAATCACCTGCAACACGATCAACGCGGGCATCTACGTGCTCGAGCCGGAGACGTTCGACCGCATTCCGCCGGACGTCGCCTGGTCGATCGAGCGCAGCTTCTTTCCATCGTTCATCGAACGGGGCGAGACGTTTCTCGCGTCGATCTACCGCGACTACTGGATCGACATCGGGACGCCTGACAAATACATGCAGGTGCACCGCGACATCATGGACGGCCGCTACTCGATGCCGCCGTTCAACGGCGAGCCCGGCATGGTGTGGGTATCCCCCTCGGCACGCGTCGATGCGAGCGCCCGGCTCGAAGGGCCCCTGTTCGTCGATGAGGGCTGCCTCGTCCAGGCCGGCGCCCGGCTTGGGCCTTACACCGTGCTCGGGAAAAACAGCCAGGTCGAGGAAGACGCCAACATCTCGGGCGCCATCGTCTGGGCCGAGACGCGCATCGGCCGCGAAGCCACTGTGACCAACACGATCATCGGCCGATCTGGACAGATCGGCAGCCACGCGCAACTGAACGGAGGCGTGCTGGGAGACCGCACGTCCATTGCCGACTACAGCCGCCCATGAACCCACACATTTTCAAAGCCTACGACGTTCGCGGTCTGTATCCGGCGGAGCTGGACGAACAGATCTTTCATCAGATCGGCCGCGCATTCGTGGCCTACCTCGCCGCCAGGCGCATCGGCGTCGGGCGCGACATGCGCGTGTCGTCGCCGGCCCTCACCGCCGCATTCATCGCGGGCGCCCGCGAGCAGGGCGCCGACGTGGTCGACTACGGCATGATCGCGACCGACATGATCTACTACGCGGTCGCGACCGACGATCTCGATGGCGGCGCCCAGATCACCGCGTCGCACAATCCGAAGCAGTACAACGGCTGCAAGATGGTCGGCCGCGGCAACCATCCACTGAGCGGCGATGCGGGCATCTCCGACATCCGCGACATGATCGCCAACAACAGGATTCCGGCGCCGGCCGCCAGGCCGGGAGGTCTCACGACCCGGACGATTCTGGATGGATACGTGACGCACGTGCTTAGCTTCATCGATCCGTCGATCATCAAGCCGTTTCAAGTGGTGCTCGATGCCGGCTGCGGCATGGGCGCGCTGGCCGCGCCCGAGATCTTCAAGGCGCTCCCGTGCAAGGTCGACACCCTGTGCTTCACGATCGACGGAACCTTCCCCACGCACGAGGCGAACCCGCTGATTGAAGAGAACCGCCGCGACATCGTCGCCAGGGTGCGGGCCACGCGCGCGGAGATCGGCATCGCGTTCGACGGCGACGCCGACCGCTGCTTCTTCATCGACGAAGACGGCGAGTTCATTCCAGGCGATTTCGTGACGGCGCTGCTGGCCGAGGCGTTCCTGCTGAAAGAGCCCGGCGCGACCGTCGTTTACGATTTGCGCGCGAGCTATGCGGTGAAGCATGTCGCCGCGAAGTATGGCGGCACGGCCGTGATGAATCGCGTGGGGCACGCCTTCTTCAAGGGACGCATGCGCGAGCTCAACGCGGTGTTCGGCGGCGAGGTCACCGGTCACTACTACTTCCGGGAGAACTTCTACTGCGACAACGGCGTCATTCCCGCATTGCTCATTCTCGAGCTGATGTCGAAGAAGCAGCAATCGCTGAAGCAGCTGCTCGAGCCGCTGCGCGCCAAATATTTCATCTCGGGCGAGATCAACACGAAGATGCCGAGCATGGAGGCGATGTCGGCGAGAATGGCGGCCATCGAGGCGCGGTATCCGGACGCGGCGATGACGAAACTGGACGGTGTCTCGATTGAATATCCTGACTGGCACTTCAACGTGCGCCCGTCGAACACGGAGCCGCTACTGCGGTTGAACCTCGAGGGGACGACGGCCGGGCAGATGGAGCAGAAACGCGACGAGGTTCTGGCGATTATCCGCGGCTGACGTGTTGTCGAACATTGGACGCAACCCGGCTATACTTCCAAGGCTGCCCTGAGCGAGCGCAGCGAGTCGAAGGGCGGGGTTAGCATAGTGGTAATGTTCTGGCTTCCCAAG
>CAYHHH010000031.1:0-37903 GCA_964356125.1 uncultured Bifidobacteriaceae bacterium
AGGGTGCCTAGGGTGCCTAGGGTGCCTAGGGTGCCTAGGGTGCCTAAGGTGCCTAGGGTGCGCTTGTCTGGTGCTTAGTGTTTGCCGAAGTCCGGCGTGTCTTCCAGGTAGCGGATCCAGCCGTTTAGGGCCTTGAGGGCCTTTTTGACGGCATGTTCGTGGAGAGCGAACTCTTCGTTTGAGAGGATGCCTTTGTCGTGGGCATCGATGAAGTGGTTCAGGACTTCGACTTCGGATGCCTTCGCGATCCGCGCGAAGCGCGCACACTCAGGATGGTAGTACCGGCCGAACCCCTCCGCGATATTGGCAGGTGCCGACTCGGCAGCGCTGCTGAGCTGATCGCGAAACTGGAACTGCCGTTTTAGCGCAGGTCGCGCGCACAGCGCCTGCGCGAGCAGTTTGAGCTCACGCGCCAGTTTCCAGGCCACCAGATCTCGAAAGTCCTTGATGCGGTCCATGTGGACCGTAGAGCAAACGGCTCGCCGGGGGACGATCGGCGATTTGAGGCGCATTCCTGAGATGTGGACTTCACGAGGTCGCAGTTCTTGCCATACCAAGTGTTCCGCGATGTAGAACTCCCTGCACCCTAGGCACCCTAGGCACCTTAGGCACCTTAGGCACCTTAGGCACCCTAGGCACCCTATTTCAAATACAACACCCCCAAGTCGTCGTCGTACCACTCGCGGAGCAGCAGGTAGTTCGAGAGCTCCACGTAAATGCGATCGACCGGGTCGGTGACCGTCTTGTCCCACTCTGCCCGGACCTCCGCCTCGAGGCGGAAGGTGATGGCGAGCCACTTGCTGCCGTCACGGGTGCTGCGGCTGATCTGGGCGTAGGCTTCCCAGCCCGTGCCCATCAGGCGGAACTGTTCCTGTTGCACGTGCGCGGGTGAGCCATCGGCCCACAGGCACATCTTCCCGGTCAGCGACCAGGTTGGCGGATCTCGATGCAGTTCGGCGTCCTGATCCCAGATCATGAGCTGCTATTCTTGCCGCAAAGCGGCGATCGGGTCGACCCGTGACGCCCGTCGCCGCGGTCAGACGAGCGACAACGCGGCTTCGACCAGCGCCTTGGCCCATTCAGGAGTGCGCCCGAGAGCCGTCGGGTCGTGCGCGGGAGGATGCACGAGACGCCCCTCTTCCAACTCCATCACGAGCAGCGGATCGGGGACCGGATCACCGGTCGCCGCTTCCTGGGAGTTGTCGTGGCCTTAATACCCAATGAAGCCACTTCCCTATGACCCGTCAGGGGTTACCGCTCGCGGCCCCGGGAGGCCGGCGAAATGGCGGATGTTCCAGGTCAGGATCTCGTCGCACTTGCCCTTGCGCGCCGAGGCGGCAATGCAGCCGTCGTAGATTCGCCCGCCGCTGATGCCGGCTGCGGCCAATTCACGCACTACGCGCCAGGTCTCGGTGGCGGTCAGTGCGACGGTCTCGGCGTCACTCCAGTTCCGGTCGAGCACGGTCACGGCATCGGTTGGTGCCAGCCGGTGCGGCGGTGGCAGGCGGGTCAGCACGGCATAGGCTTCGAGCAGTGCATGAGCGGCCATGACCATTACCTGTCCCGCGGCGCGGCGCCGGGAGAGCTCGGTGATGGTGGCGCGGTGATGCTCGTGCTGGGTAATCGCCGCGGCGATCAGGCAGTTCGCATCGAGCAGGACCCGCATCAGTCCGCCGAGCGGTTCGTCGGCACCGAGCGAAGTCGGACGGCGTCGATGGTGGTCTCGACCTCATCGTGGGCCAGGACCGGCACGCCCTCGACCGGCGTCGCCACCCAGAAGCCGCCATGCTTGCCGACCGTGACTCGGGCCGCCGCCGGTTCAAGCTCAATGCGCCCATCGATGACGCGCACTTCGATTGCGACGCCCGGTTTCAGGTCGGCGCGTTCGCGGGCCGCCTTGGGGAGGACAACCCGCCCGGCTGAGTCCATGGTAGTAACCATGGCATTGATTATACCATTGGATTTGGTATCCAAGAGACCGGCCCGACCGCGCTCCCTACCGAAACGCGGCCCTGGTGAAATCCGCGTCATCGGCGTCATCTGCGGCCCTGGTGTTCATCTCCCATCCGTGTGCGCCGCCAGGCGCGCGCAGGCCGGTCCATCGTCTAGCTCTTCTCGATCGTCACCGACTTGACGACGATCTCCTTCGCCGGGCGATCCTGCGCGGCGGTCTTGACCTTGCCGATGGCGCGGACGATGTCGATGCCCTCGGTGACCTCACCGAAGATGGCGTGCTTGTTGTCGAGCCACGGCGTTGGCGCAAGCGTGATGAAGAACTGGCTGCCGTTGGTGTTGGGGCCGGAGTTGGCCATCGACAAGAGGCCGTCGCGTTCGTGCCGCAGCCCGGGACCAAACTCGTCCGCGAACTTGTAACCGGGGCCGCCCATGCCGTTGCCCATCGGGCAGCCGCCCTGGATCATGAAGCCGTCGATGACGCGGTGGAAGATCAGCCCGTCATAGAACGGCCGGGTGACCTGTTTGCCGGTCTTGGGGTCGGTCCATTCCTTGGTGCCGTCGGCGAGGCCGACGAAATTGGCGACGGTCTTCGGCGCCTTGTCGTCGTAGAGCTTGACCTTGAAGGTGCCTTCGGAGGTCTCGAACGTTGCAGTAGTCATCTGTTAATCATACCAAGGTGTCCGCCTACGCGGCCGGAGGCCGCTGCGGCGAGACCGGCTTGGTTCTCTACGCCTCACTGGCGCAAGCTCAGGCGCCATTCAGCGCCGTCACCGAGTCCGTCGTCGAGAACAGCCGCCAACTCAAGGGCCTGGTCTCGCTCACGGTGGATGGCAAGGCGGCGGTCGGGCCTGAACGTGATGGCGGGTTCGGTGTCGAGCGGCACCTTGAGCTTGCGCAATTGCTCGAAGCAGTCGGGATTGCGGTTGACGCTGATCAGAGCCAAGAGAAGCGTCGTCTGTTCCTTACGGCTGGCAGAGTAGCATAAAGAGATGCCCCCGACGCTGGCGCGCACCGAGATCGACGCCCTCGTGCGAGGCATGCATCCCGATCCCTTTGCCATTCTCGGTCCGCATGACGTGGACACGGGTGTCGCCATCCGCGTCTTCCGTCCGCACGTGCGTGGCCTGGAGGTGGTGGCCTTTGGCCAGCCCGACGTCATCGCCGGCACGCGCCTCCATCCGGAAGGCCTGTTCGAGGTGGTGGTGCCCAACGAGTGCCGGGCCGATTTCGATTACCGCCTCCGGCTGGTGTGGCCCGATGGGTCGTCCACCGAGATGGATGATCCGTATCGCTATGGGCCGGTGCTCACCGATTTCGATCTCCACCTGCTCGGCGAGGGCACGCACTACCGCGTCTACGAGCGGCTGGGCGCCCGTGCCATCACTCACGGCATTCGCCGCGGCGTCCACTTCGCGGTGTGGGCGCCCAACGCGCAGCGGGTCAGCGTGGTCGGCGACTTCAACGGCTGGGACGGCCGCGTCCACCCGATGCGCGCCATCCGTCCGTCCGGCTACTGGGAGATCTTCCTGCCCGACCTCGGCCAGGGCGACCGCTACAAGTTCGAGGTGATTGGCGCCAACGGGCACGCCGTGCTCAAGGCCGACCCGTGCGGGCGCCGCTTCGAGCCGCCCCCGCAAACCGCGTCGATCGTGTGGCACGACGAGCCCTACCCGTGGAACGACACCGACTGGATGGTGTCGCGCGCGGCCAGCGGGCAGTGGCTGGAGAGGCCGATGTCGGTGTACGAAGTGCACCTCGGAAGCTGGCAGCGGTCGGCCGATGGCCGGCTGCTGACCTACCGCGAGATGATCGAGCGGCTTGTCCCCTACGTGAAGGAGATGGGCTACACGCACGTCGAGCTGCTGCCCATCATGGAGCATCCGTTCACCGGCTCCTGGGGCTACCAGGTGATTGGCTTCTTCGCGCCGACCAGCCGCTTTGGCACCCCCGACGACTTCAAGGCGCTGGTCGAGGCGTTTCACCAGGCCGGCATCGGCGTGCTGCTCGACTGGGTGCCGGGGCATTTCCCGAAGGACCAGCACGGGCTGGCGCGCTTCGACGGCACCGCGCTCTACGAACACGCCGACCCGCGGCAGGGCGAGCATGAGGAGTGGGGCACGCTCATCTTCAACTACGGCCGCCACGAGGTCCGCTCGTTTCTGTTGAGCAATGCGCTGTTCTGGCTCCGCGAGTTCCACATCGACGGGCTGCGCGTCGATGCCGTGGCGTCGATGCTGTATCTCGACTACTCGCGCGAGAAGGGGCAGTGGATCCCCAACCGGTTCGGCGGCCGCGAAAACCTCGAGGCCGTGGAGTTCGTCAAGCACCTCAACCAACTGGTCGAGCACGAATGCCCGGGCGCCGTGGTCTGCGCCGAAGAATCCACCTCGTGGCCCGGCGTCACGCACCCGATCGCCGCCGGCGGCCTCGGGTTCACCTACAAGTGGAACATGGGCTGGATGCACGACATGCTCGACTACGCGAAGGAAGATCCGGTCCACCGCAAATGGCACCACAACAAGATCACCTTCTCGATGGTCTACGCCTACAGCGAGCGCTTCATCCAGCCGTTTTCGCACGACGAAGTGGTCTACGGCAAGAAATCGATGCTCGGCAAGATGCCCGGCGACGTGTGGCAGAAGCATGCGGGCCTGCGCGCGCTCTATGGCTACATGTACGTGCACCCCGGCAAGAAGCTGCTGTTCATGGGCGGCGAGATTGGCCAGTGGCGCGAATGGAACCACGACGGGCAGCTTGACTGGGAAGTGCTCGGCGACCCTCGCCACGCCGGCCTGCAACGGTGGGTGCGCGACCTCAATCGCGTCTACCGCGAGGAGCCCTCGCTGTGGGAGGCCGACAACGACCCGGCCGGATTCTCGTGGATCGATTGCGACGATGCCGAGCGGAGCATGATTGCGTTGATGAGACGGGGTCACGATGGGGCCTTCACCATTGCCCTCGTCAACTTCACGCCCGTGCCTCGCCGCGACTATCGCCTGGGCGTCCCCGCGCCTGGCGCGTACCGAGAGGTCCTCAACAGCGACGCCGAGGCGTACGGCGGCAGCAACGTGGGGAACGCGGGACACGTGCACGCGGAGGCGGAACCGGCGCACGGGCATCCGTGGTCGCTTCGCCTGACCGTCCCACCTTTGGGATTCTTGATTTTGAAACCGACCAACTGAACCGCGGCGCGCAAGCGGATCATCGGGATGCTCAACCAGGAGAAAAGACATCGAGGTGGTCGGGGAATATTCCGACGGCACCCAGGCCGTTAGTTAGCCGGACAGGCACGGTCCGCCTGAAGGCGGACGCCACATCACGAAGCGGCGTACAGGAAAAAGGGCCGGTGGGATTCGCTCCCACCGGCCCTTCGTTTGTTACGACGCCGCTGCTACCAGCGGACGCTGATGCCGAAGCGGGCGACGCGCGGCGCGATGATGCCGCTGATGTTGTTCGCCACGCTCGACGCCTGCAGGCGGCGACGGGCCAGCTCGGTGTTGGCGTTGGTCAGGTTGAACACGTCAACCGTCGGACGCAGGGTGATGCGGCCGAACTTGAAGTTGCGGTCGACGCGGAAGTCCACCGAGGTCAGCGAGGGGAGACGCACGTCGCCGAACGGATCCAGGTTGACGTCCGCGGTGCCGCCCGAGTTGGCGCGGTTGGGGGTGCGGATGGCGGCCGGGAAGGGGTAGCCCTGGCGCGAGTTGACCGAACCGGCGACGTTGATGCCGTAGGGCAGGGCATACGTGCCCGACACCTTGACCAGCCACTTGGCATTGACGAACACGTTATCGATGCCGCTGCCGCCCGCTTCCGGCGCGTAGGGCTGCTCGCCGGGGCAGCTGCCCGCGGTGCAGGTCGGGTCTTCATACGAGGCGGGCGAATCCCACACGTCGACCGCGTCGTTGTAAGCGTAGCTGGCGTTCATCGACCAGCGGTTCGACATGCGCTTGGCGAAGGTCAGCTCAAAGCCGTTGAAGTCGCGCCAGCGGTCCGGCACGTTGGTGTACTGGAACGGCGCGGGCAGCGCGCTCGCCGGCTCGTAGTAGGTGATCGGCTCGCAGCGGCCGTCGGCCGGACAGCCCGTCGGCGTGTAGGCGACGGCGCGGTAGTTCGCGCTGGTCCAGTTGGTGCGATCGTTCCAGAAGAATCGATCGTACTTGCGCCAGATGTAGCTGGCGCCGACGGCCATCACGTTGCCGATCTGGCGATCGACGCCGACGATGAACTCGCGGGTCTGGTCGTTCTTGACGTTGGGGTCCACGGTGCCGGCGGTCCGGAAGTTGGTCGGATCCGCGGGGTTGTAGGCCGCGCTGCGGCTCAGGATGGTGTTGAAGTCGAGCTCGTTGGCCGAGACGAACTTGTCGCCGTTGGTGTCGGTCCAGGGGTAGCGCACGAAGATCGCGCCGGTCGCGGCGAGCACGCTCGACAACTGGCCGGGCGCCATCTGGCCGTAGTAGGCGGCGTAGGACGCTGAGCCCACCGTCTTGCCGTCGCCGGTGAAGTCGTAGGTCATGCCCACGCGCGGCGAGAAGTCATTCCACGTCACGTCCGCGTCGGCGCCGGGGAAGCTGATGGCCGGCAACTGGGTGGGCGCGAGCGGGTTGTTGGGCACGTCGGCGGCAATCGCCGTGTCGTCCTGCCGGTCGAACCGGAAGCCGAGGTTCAGCGTCACGCGACCCTTGGTGAAGGTGTCCTGCAGGTAGACCGCGTGGGTATCCAGGTGGGCGATGGCGTTGCCGTCGCGCCACAGGTCGGCCGAGTTGGCGACGCCGTTGGTGAATCGCGCATCGGCGAAGCCGCCGTGGTGGTTCAGGCTCTTGGTGTGCGCCGAGCGCCAGCGGTAGCCCAGCTTGAAGGCGTGGTCGCCGCCGAGGGTGTTGGGCATGAAGTAGCTGCTGGTGACGTCGAAGCTGTTGGTCGGGCGCAGGAACGACGACGACTGGAACGAGCGCGACCAGCCGCCCGTGGAGGTCTCGAAGGCCGCCTGCACGTCAGCCAGCGAGTCTTCGTGGAAGTCGAGGGCGAAGTTGTTGCCCAGGTGCGACCACATCACGTCCATCAGCAGGCGATCGCTGAACACGTGCTGATCGCTGGCCTTCCAGAACGGCGAGGGGCCGGTGATCCAGCCGAAGGCGCCGAAGTCGCTCGACACCGCCTTCTGGCGGTAGGTGGTCTCGACCGGGCGCGTGACCGAACCGTCGCGCGCGTTGCGGACTTTTTCCGCCCAGGTGTTCTGGAACGTCAGCTTGTTGTTGGTGAACGGCACGTACTGGAGCTTCCAGTTGTAGTTGTTCAGCTCGGTGAGGTCGGTCTGGAGACAGGCGCGCACCGCATCGGTCTCGGTCGGCCGGGGCGGGCCGCAGGCCGGGTCGTTCTTATAGAAGCCGACCACGCCGACCTTGATGTTCTGGGCGCCGTAGCTGCCCCAGTACCAGGCCTTGCCGGCCTTGATCGGGCCGCCCACTTCGAAGCCGCGATCCTGGATGTTCTGGATCGGCGCGCCCGAGCCGGCGCCGTCGGCGCGGATCTCGTCGGTGACGTTGTCGGCCTGGAACTTCTGGTCGGTGTTGTAGTAGCGGGCCGAGCCCTTGAAGCGGTCGGTGCCGCTCTTCATCACGAGGTTGATGCCGACGCCGCCGGTCTGCTGCGTGACGTCGGCGCCGCCCGTGGTGATCTGCATTTCCTCGAGCATGTCGAAGTCGTAGTAAATCGGGGACGCGCCGGTCGCCGACATGTCGGTGATGTCAACGCCGTCGATCGACCACTTGTTGTTGCCGGTGCTGGCGCCGCGCGAGATGTAGCCGGACTGCTGGCCCGACTGGCTGCCGCCGACGTTCGAGCGGTCCATCGTGATGCCGGGGGTGCGCTCCAGCATGACCCACGGATCGCGCGCCGACGGGATGTTCTGCATCGTCTCGAGGTCGAAGCTGGTCTTGGTGCCGGTTTCCCGCGTGTCGACCAGCGGGCTTTCGCCGGTCACGGTCACGGTTTCCTGCACCGACGACAACTCGAGCGAGCCGTTGACCTGGGCGCGGAAGCCGATGGTGACGCGAATGTCCTGCATGACCATGGTGCGGAAGCCGGGCAGCTCGAACGTCACCGTGTAGGTGCCGATCGGCAGCTCGGGCACGCGGTAGCTGCCGGTCTCCGAGGTCACCGAGACGCGGGGCTGGATCAGGGCCGAGCCCGCCACGGTAACGGTCACGCCCGGGAGCACGGCTCCAGAACGATCGGCAGCACGACCGAAGATTTCGCCGGTCTGCTGGGCAGCGGCGGTACTGATGCCCACGATGAGCAGCAGCGCCGACGCGACTAGCGCGGTTCTAAACGTCATTCCCATTCCTCCAAAACGCCGGGGGCGTATTTCAACGAACACCTGAGCCGTCCCGACTTATCGGCAGTTCGACCCAACCTGAGAGGTTCACGTCTCAAAAAGCAGCATTTGTGCCACTCGTCACAATCGCGCAGGGTCGAGTTTGGGCCTGAATTCGATGATAAATAGCCAAATCCATCGACCAATGGCAGCTTATCCAATAAATTGGATAGATCCACTCCAATGGTCTGAATGATCGTTCAGGCGGGAAACATTCACTTTGGAGACTCGTATCGGGTTAACAAGAGTTCAGAAGGCACTTACAGGAGGTCAGGAGACCAGAAGAAACGTTTTCTTCTGAGCTCGCTTTACTGGAAGTACGGCAGTGCGGTGATGACCGACGCGACGATGGCGATGAACGTGACGAGCAGGCAGACCACCGCGACGGCGAGGTGATCGACGCGTTCTGGCTTGAGGGGATCGAGAATCACCGATGCGAGGTAGCCGCCGGCAAAGCCACCCAGGTGGGCGCTGTTGTCGATGCCTGGCATGATGAACCCCATCACGCCCATGAACAGCGCGTACTGCAGGCCCGACTGGCCGATATGGCTGCTGCCCGTGCGCTTGCCGTAGTGCACCAGCGCGCCCAGCAGTCCGAAGATGGCGGCCGATGCGCCCACGGTCACGTTGGCGCCGCCCAGAAACGGGATCTGGACGGGCAGCAGGAACAGGGCCGTGCTCAGCCCGAAGCCGGTGATGCCCGAGACGGTGTAGATGATGATCATCCGTCCCGGGCCATACAGGTTCGCAATCTCGGGTGCGAGGTTGCGGATCCACAGCACGTTGAAAAAGATGTGGAGGATGCCGCCGTGCAGCCAGCCGGCCGTGAGGAAGGTCCACCAGCGCCCGAGCGCGACCACTGGGAACGCGCCGCTCGCGCCGAGCAGGATGAGCATCTGCGTGGAGGGCGACAGCCCCACCTGGATGCCATCCCGCGAGAGGACGAGCGACAGCACGTAAAGGATGATCGTGCCGCCGGTGACGATGTGGACGAAGCCGAGGTCGTTACCGAGGTTGCGGAGCGCGGGGCCGAAACCCCAGAGGCCCGGATTGCGCCGCCCGCAGTTGTAGCAGGTGCTGTCGTTGACGCCCACCAGCACGCCGCACGACGAGCAGATGACGGACCCTTCAGTTTTCCGCTTGAACATTCCTGGCGAGTATAGACCGGCAGCAATATTGGCCACAGAGGACACGGAGGACACAGAGTCAGTACTTTCAAAATGCCGGCCTGCTGGCCGACGTGGCACCTGTGTATTTAGAAAAGCGTTTCTCTGTGTCCTCTGTGGCTAAGCTTCCCGCAATCCGCGCGTGCCCAGCGCGAAGCACACCACGCCCACCGAGATCAGGATGGCGCAGGGCAGCGCCATCTCGTTCAGCGTGAACTGCCGCCACACCCCGCCTTCAATCGCGAGAATCGCCCACCGGATCGGGCTGATCATGCCGACCGCCTGCATCCACTGCGGCATCACGAATTGCGGCACCATGGCGCCGCCGAACATCGACAGCGGCATCAGGATCGCCCAGGCCGCGCCCGACGCCGTCTGCTCGGTCTTGCCGAGGCTCGCGATCAGCATCATGAAGCCCACGAAGCAGATGGCCGCCGACACCCCGGCCAGACCCAGCATCGCCATCGACGAGGGCCGCACGCCGAGGGCGAGGGCCACGCCGAGCAGCACCAGCTCCACGGCCATGATCGAGACGAAGCAGGCGAGCGCCTTGCCGCCGAGGATCTGCGCGCGTGTGAGCGGCGCCATGCGCAGCCGCACCAGCGTGCCGTGCGTGCGCTCGGTGACCAGGCTGATGCCGAACGTCATCACGCAGCCGATCAATCCCCAGATCACGCCTTGCGGGAACGTCACGTCGAACGCGTTCGCGGGCCCGCGCCGTTCGCGCGCGATCGGCTTCGACGTGACCTTGAGCGGCTGCCACTGGTCCCGCGGCGCGCCAGGGTCGCCCTGCGCCGCCGGCGTGTTCACGAAGGTCTTGACCTCGCCGAGAAAGCGCTCGACCGGCGCCACCTGGCCGGCCGCGGCGGGGGCCGCCTTCAAGTCGGCCAGCGCCCGGTCCACCATTTGCGTCGAGGCAGCGGGATCGGTGAACACCTTCTGCATTCCCTGGGCGCCGTGCTTCATCAGCAGTCCTTCGATCATCCCGGCTTCCGCCTTCCGCGCCGGGTCGACGCCAATCTCCACTTCCTTCGGCGTGCCGTAGAACATCCGCTCCGAGGCGCGCCCGAAGCCCGCCTTCACGGCGACGTAGCCGGTCCGTTGACCCAGGCGCACGGCAGTTTCGGCCTCGGCCCGCGCCATCGGCGTGAGCTCGAACGACTGTTCGATCTCCTTCAGGAACTGCCGCGACCCATCGCTGTTGTCTTCATCGACCACGGCGATGCGCACCTTCGATTGTTCGCCGGTGTCGTTGCCGCCGAAGGCGAAGCCGAACAGCACGGTTACGATGATCGGCCACACGAACGTGAAGAACATGCCGCCCTTGCTGCGCGGCATGAGGCGAAGATCCTTGAGGGCGAGCGAAATGATCTTGGACATGGGTCAGTCTCGGAGGCTGCGGCCGGTCAGGTGCAGGAACACCTGCTCGAGCGTGGGGCGTTCCATCTGGAAGGCGTCGATCGGTGCCTGCGCCGCGAGGCGATTGAGTTCGGCCAGCGGATCCGCCGTTGGCACGCGATGCTCGGTGCCGTTGGTGGTGACGACGAGCGTGGCGGGGCCACCGTGCGTGGCGAGCAGTTCCGCCAGCGTGCCGAGTCCGAGCAGCTTGCCGGCATCGACGATGGCAATGCGCTCGCACAGCCGCTCGGCTTCCTCCATGTAGTGCGTCGTGTAGATCACGGTGCGCCCTTCGGCGTGCAGCGCCTCGATGTTCTCGAAGATCTTGTTGCGCGACTGCGGATCGACACCCACCGTCGGCTCATCCAGCAACAGCAACTCCGGGTCGTGCACGAGCGCCGCCGCCAGGTTTAAGCGCCGCTTCATGCCGCCCGAGTAGGTGCCGACGCCGTCGTTCTTGCGATCGGTGAGGCCGACGAACTCCAGGCACCACGCCACCCGCTTCGCCAGCGCCGCGCCGGAGAGGCCGTAGACCTCGCCGAAGAAGCGCAGGTTCTCTTGCGCGCTCATCAGGTCGTAGAGCGACAGCGCCTGCGGGGCGACGCCAATGCGCTGGCGC
Source organism: uncultured Bifidobacteriaceae bacterium (assembly GCA_964356125.1). Classification (GTDB taxonomy): domain Bacteria; phylum Acidobacteriota; class Vicinamibacteria; order Vicinamibacterales; family JAMQPK01; genus JAMQPK01. Next base: position 11,516 of record CAYHHH010000031.1, read on the forward strand.
ACCGTCGGGTCGGCCGGGTTACCGAGCCCGTCGATGACGATGGTGCCGCTGTCGGGGGTGAGGAGGCCCACGGCCAGGCTGACGCTGGTGCTCTTGCCGGCGCCGTTGGGGCCCAGCAGGCCGAACAGCTCACCCTTGCGAACCGAGAGCGAAAGGCCATCGACTGCCACCGTGTTTCCGAAGCTCTTGCGGACGTTGGTCAGGGTGAGCATGGCTACCTGACTATACGGGCGGCGCCGGGGGCGGTTCGTCGGCCCCGGTCGAGCGGCGGGAATCAGGGGCCGAACGGGTAGAATTGACCATCGCCACCGAACTGATCGTCATCTTCATCCTGATCCTCGCCAACGGCGTGTTCGCCATGTCGGAAATCGCCGTCGTGGCGGCCAAGAAGGTGCGGCTGCGGCAACGCGCCGAAGACGGCGACGAGCGTGCCAAGAGGGCGCTGGCGCTGGCCCACGATCCCAACCAGTTCCTCGCCACCGTCCAGGTGGGAATCACCATGGTCGGCGTGCTCGCCGGCGCCTACGGCGGCGCGACCCTGGCTGAAGAACTCGCCGTGCCGATCGCGCAGGTCGCGGTGCTCGCGCCCTATGCCGAGATCATCGCCCTTGGCCTCGTCGTCGCGGCCATCACCTACCTGTCGCTGATCATCGGCGAGCTGGTGCCCAAGCGCATCGGCCTGAACAATCCCGAGGCGATTGCCTCGTGGGTGGCCGGGCCGATGATCGCGCTGGCACGCATTGGCGCGCCGGCGGTGGCGCTGCTGACGGCGTCCACCAACCTGGTGCTGCGCATCTTCGGCATCAAGGGCCACGCCGAACCGAACCTCACCGAAGACGAGATCAAGGCGCTGATCAGCCAGGGCGCGGAGACCGGCGCGGTCGGCGCCGCCGAAGAGAACATCGTGCAGCGGGTGTTCCAGCTTGGCGATCAGCGGGTGGCCGCGATCATGACGCCGCGCCCCGACATCGAATGGATCGACGTCGACGCCAGCGAGGAGGAACTGCGCGAGTTCCTCGCCTCTCACGCGCACACGCAGTTCGTGGTGTGCCACGGCGGCCTCGACGAAGTGCTGGGCATCGTCCGCTCCGCCGACCTGCTGCCGATGGCGTTCCGGGGCGTGAACATCGACCTGCGCACGCTGACGCGCGAGGCGTTGTTCGTGCCCGACTCGATGCCGGCGGTGCAGTTGCTCGAGTCGTTCCGTGGATCGCACAAGCACGTGGCCCTGGTGATGGACGAGTACGGCGCGGTGGAAGGCCTGGTCACGGTCACCGACCTGCTGACGGCGATTGTCGGCGAGCTGCCTGGCGACGCGGCCGAGGCGGTGGGGGAGTTCGTGGCCCGCGCCGACGGGTCGTGGCTGGTGGACGGTTCCGCCTCGATGGAAGCGGTATCGACGCACTTCAGTCTCGATCCGCTTCCCGAAGAGGAGGCCGGTGCCTACCACACGATTGGCGGCTTCGTGATGGCGCGCCTCGGCCGCGTGCCGAAGTCCGCCGACCATTTCGAGTGGGGCGGGATGCAGTTCGAAGTGATCGATATGGACGGGCGGCGGATTGACAAGGTGCTGGTCGCAAAGATGCGCCGGGAGGGCACGGCATGACGGGAGGCGTAGGCATTGCCGATCGTCAATTGGCAAGTCCCGTGGGTGTGGCGCGCCACCGAGACGACGCTTGGTCCGCCAGATCTCGGGTTCTTCTTCGAGCAAGGCGAGCACCTCTGCATCACAATCGTCTCCGAACCGCCGCGACCAACGCTTCGAGATCACCCAGGTGATGCTCCAGGACGTCACGCAACACCGCCAGATCGACATCATCGTAGCCGTGCACCAGCACGTTGCGGAATCCCGCCATGTTCCGCAGCGTCGCCGCCAACTCGGCGGCGATCCAGCCGTCGCGCTCCAGCAGGTCGAACAGCTCGCGGTTCGAGCGCGGTTCGCCGAGGCGGCGGTCGGACACGATGTGCGAGGCGGCGTCGAGCGCGGCTTGGATGGCGATCTGCAGAGTGTGCTCGACGAAGCGCTGCTCGCGCAGATCGCTGGTGATGGCCTCGACGCGGGCGAGACGCCGGAGGTCGGACAAGCAGGACTCGATCTGGGCCAGCTTCTTCTCGACCAGGGCAGCGTCGGTCATGGCCGCGGCACTCGGGCTGACCGATAGCGCGCCAGCACCGGCTCCAGGTCGAACGCCTCGTTTCGGGTCCGCACTTCAAAGCCGATCCGCGCCGATGCATCGCGATCGACGAGCAGACGGCCCTGCCGCAGGACCCGAATACTGAGATCAACCGGCGCATCGTTCAACACGACGAGATCAACCGGCGCGCCGAGGGCAGCCTCGAGCCGACCGGCCAGTGCGAATCGGGCGCTGTTGAGCGTGTGTGGCGGGGTCGCGGTGAAGAGGACGGCGACGTCGACGTCACTGTCCGGCCGCGCCGTCGCGGTGGCGACCGAGCCGAACACGTATGCCGCCGCCACGCCAGGGGTGGCGGACAGCAGGTCGGTGAGGCGCAGCAGGTCCGGGGTCACGAGCCGATTATAGGCGCCATTCGCGGCGGCTGACGATCGCGGGCACCAGCCGGGCACGCCTTGGTTTCGGAGGGCGATGGCTTTAGCCGTCGCCAGGCGGAGGCTGAAGCCTCCGCCCTCCAAACATCAGCCCGGCGCGGTATCATTGAGCCCCCTGACATGGCAGACGTCTGGGTTCGGAAACTCGGTTCCTTCGACGACGACCTTCCAGCGGACCGTGAGTTCTGCCTTGCCGTGCCGCCCGACGAGCGGGTTGCCGCCGTGGAGGATCTCCGACAGCAATGGGGCTGACGGGGAAAATTGACGATCTCGCAATGTGAGCATCTCAACCCGCGGCTGACGACGAAGGCGCTAACCAACCAATCCCGCAATTCCGCAATCACCCAATGGACTCAGGAAATTCCGCAATCACGCAATTGTCCAACAGTCGGCCCTCAGTCGATCGTCAACCGTCAATTTTCGACCCGGCGCCCCTGCTAACCCTGGCGCCGATGCAGGACGTCACCGACGGCGCGTTCTGGACGCTCGTCCACCGTTACGGCGGCGCCGATGTCTACTGGACGGAGTACTTCCGAGTCCACTCGACGTCGACGCCGGAGAAGCGGATTGTCGACGACATCACCACCAACACCACTGGACGGCCGGTGATTGCCCAGATGATCGGCAACGACATCCCGGCGCTCATCCGCACGGCCGAAATCCTCCAGCAGTTGCCGGTGGCCGCCATCGATCTGAATCTCGGCTGCCCGGCGCCCATCGTCTACCGGAAGTGTGCGGGGGGTGGCCTGCTGCGCGAGCCCGACCGCATCGATGCCATCCTGGGCGCCCTGCGGGATGCGATCCGCATCAAGTTCACAGTGAAGACGCGGCTGGGCTTTTCAGCGGTGGAGGAGTTCGACCGGCTGCTGCCCATCTTCGCCCGGCACTCGCTCGATGCCCTGACGGTGCACGCGCGGACCGTGGCGCAGTCGTACCGGCTGCCCGTGCATTACGACCGCATCCGCCAGGCCGCCGAGACGATGACCTGTCCGGTGATTGCGAACGGGCACGTGCATTCCGCGGCCCAGGCGCAGGACCTGCTGGCGCGCACCGGCGCTCGCGGCCTGATGATCGGGCGCGGCGTGATCCGCAGCCCATGGCTGTTCAACCAGATCCGCCAGCAGCTGCGCGGCGAGACCGTGACCGTGCCGACGGGGCGCGAGGTCGGGGACTACATTCGCGCCCTGTGGGACTCGCAGGCCTGTGTCGACAAGCCCGAACAGGTGCAATGCGAGCGGATGAAGAAGTTCCTCAACTATCTCGGCGAAGGCGTGCCGGGGTCCTTCCTGCATCAGATCCGCCGCACGCAGACCGCCGCCGACTTCCACCGGATCTGCGGGGAATTCCTCGACCACGACCAGCCGATGGCCATGTTGCCGGCGGAGCTGACGACGGACCCCGAGCGTCAACTGTCTGCATAATCGCCGCGGTCAGCCGCGCTTTACGCGAAATGGTTCACTCCTGAGTTGTCTGGGTATATATCACTGATATATACTATCGGACTGAGGTGTCGTGCCGTGAGTAAACTCGCCAAGCTCTTTCTGAACGGTCGCAGCCAGGCGGTGCGCCTGCCGCTGGAATTCCGCTTCCCTGGCACTGAAGTACGGGTCACGCGGCAAGGCCGCGGGGTGTTGCTCGAGCCGGTGGTGTCGAACGTGGACGACTGGTTTGCCGATCTCGACCGCTACGCCGTTGAGCCCTTCATGCCCGAGGGCCGCAATCAGCCGGCGGCGCCGCCACGCACCGACTTCCTTTGATCGAATACACGCTCGACACCAACGCTTGCATCGCGTTGATCAACGGGTCGTCCGTGCCCGTTCGACGCCGGTTCAAAGAGGCCCTGGCCGAAGGGTCGGTGGTGTGTATCTCGACGGTGGCCATCCACGAGCTGTGGTACGGCGTCGCCAAGAGCGCGAGGCGCGACTACAACACCGAGCGCGTGCAGGCGTTTCTCGCGGGTCCCATCCAGGTGCTGCCGTTCGATGATGCCGACGCCCGTGCCGCCGGAGAGGTGCGCGCGTTGCTCGAACAGGAGCGCCGTGCCATCGGTGCGTACGACTCGCTGCTCGCCGGACAGGCAGCGCGGCGTGGGATCACCCTGGTCACCGCCAACGTCCGCGAGTTCGAGCGGGTGGACGGCCTGCTGTGGGAAGACTGGTCGCAATCGCGGCCCTGAAAGGGCCGCCGCTATGCCCCTTGCGTATCCACGTAGACGGCGTAGAGCGACTGGCTGGCCGTCATGTACAGCCGGTTCCGCTTGAGCCCGCCGAAGCACACGTTGGCGCAGTTCTCCGGCAGCCTGATCGCGCCGATGGCGACGCCATCGGGCGCGATGACCTGGACACCCGGCCGCGCGCCGGCCCAGATGTTGCCATCGATGTCGCAACGAATCCCGTCGGCCGCCGCGAGCGTGCCCGGAGAGCCAGGGATGGTCAGCTGCGCGTGGCGCCGGCCATTGCGCGCCGCCTTGCCATCGACATCGTAGGCGCGAATCTCGCGGCCGGTTCCGGTGTCGGCCACATACAGCGTGCGGTGATCGGGCGAAAAACATAACCCGTTGGGCCCCGTCATCTCATCGGTGATGAGAGCGACCGCGCCCGACGTCGGCTCAACCCGGTAGACGGCAGGCTTGGTCTCCGATTCCGCCTTGAAGCCTTCGTAGTTGCCGCGAATCCCGTAGATCGGATCGGTAAACCAGATCGAGCCATCGGGATGAACGACCACGTCGTTCGGCGAATTGAGCCGCCGCCCCTGGTACGTCTCGGCGATGACGGTGAGCGCGCCCGAATGCTCGTAGCGGACCACGCGGCGCCCGCCGTGCTCGCACGACAGCTGCCGGCCCTCGCCGTCGAAGGCGTTGCCGTTGCTGTTGCCGGACGGGTTGCGAAACGTGGTGACGCGGCCATCGTCTTCGATCAGCCGCAGCTGCACGTTGTTGGGGATGTCGCTCCACACGAGGTAGCGGCCGACGCCATTCCACGCCGGCCCTTCGGCCCACAGCGTGCCGGTGTGGAGCCGGCGGATCGCGGTGTTGCCGATGATGTAGCGGCGGAAACGGTTGTCGAGCGCGACGATGTCGGGATCTGGATAACGCACCGGATCCCGTCCGGACCAGTCTCGCTGGACTTCTGGTCGCTGTGCCGACGTGGCGCCCGAGGCCATGGCGCCTGCGCCGGCGCCGATGACGGCACTGATGAACGTGCGGCGGGTCATCGCACCCTCCCGGGCGTCTGCGCTGGTCCGGTGTAGGTGAACTCGACGAGCCCCCCGGGATTGGCGAGTGCCTCGGTCCGTTGTCCGCGGTCGTCGGTCGTGACGCCGAAGCTGTCGGTGACGAGGAACACGCGGCGGCCATCCGGACTGAGCGCGATGTCCCGGTAGCGATCGTTGGCCTTGAAGTATTCCACCGGCGCGCCGCTCACCGACTTGCCGTCGCCGCCGAGTTTCAGGCGATACACCGCACCGGTTCTCATGCCCGTCACGAGAACCGAGTTGGCCCAGCCTGGAATTGCCGCCGCGGTGTACAGCGCGATGCCCGCCGGGGCGATGGTGGCGTTGCCGTTGGCGGGAAAGTCGTAGCTGGCGGGCACGGTGAAGAGTGTCGCGAGCGGTGCCACGAAATCGCGGTGTTCCCACGAGGTCTCAGAGGCCTGGGGAACCGAGGGAGGAATGACCCGCGAGTTGAACTTGATCGTCTGGCACGGCGCCGGCGCCGAGGCCGACCAGTTGGCCCAGACGTAGGCCTGGTCGTCCCTGAACCCAGCCACGCGCGGCCAGCCGTAGTTCTTGCCCGCCGCGATCAGATTGATCTCATCGTCCGTGCTCGGGCCGTGCTCCGACGAATACAGCAATCCGTTGAGGCCGAAGGCCAGGCCCTGCGGATTGCGATGGCCGTAGGTGTAGATGTGGCTGCGAACACCGCCCAGCATCGGATTGTCGCTCGGGATCGATCCGTCGAGGTTGAGGCGGAGGATCTTGCCCTGGTAGAGGCTCCAGTCGCGCTTCCGCACCTGCTCGCGCGTGGGCAGGTCTTGCGCGTGATTGACGTTGCAGTAGTTAGCAAGGAAGTTGGCGCCTTGATCGCCGCGGGTCAGGTACAGCTTCGCGTCTGGTCCGACGACGAGGCGGCCGCCGCCATGATCGTCGTGCGCGGGCAGGTTCGCGAGCACGTCGGTGGGCGTCGTCAGCGTCTCGCCCGGAGCGTCGTAGGTGAAACGGCGAATCCGCATGCGGCGCGAGACGCCGGCGCCCGGATCCGCGTCGTAGGTATACGCCACGTAGACGTAGTCGCGGCTCTTGCCGCGCAGGAACTCAGGGTGGAATGCCAGGCCCATCAGGCCGTCCTGCACCGACGCCTGATAGACGTCGTCCAGGACGAGCGCCACGCGCTTGGCGCCACTGGCGGGATCGATGCGCGTGACGCGGAATCCCGTGCGCTCGGTCACCCAGAGATGGTTGTCAGGCCCCCATGTCAGCGTCCACGGGTTCTCGAGGCCGGTGGCCACCACGCGATGGCTGAACGGCTCGGGGCCGGGATTGAGCTGATTCCGCGGGTTCTGCGCGAGCACGACCGTGCCGCACGCCAGGAGGAGAGCGCCGCATGACGCTGCGCGGGACATGACCGACGGGATTGTGCCACAAACCGGGGCTCTCCTTGCCGGGAGGGCGCTGCTGGCCTGCCCCGCCGAAGCGCAGGCGCGAAGGTGGGTCGGGAGGGCACCGCTGGTCGGGAGGGAACCGCTGGCCGGGACGGCACTCCTGGTCGGGTGAATCACGCGAGCGACCCGGCGACCGACGTGCTACCTCTGTGGCTCATGGGCGCAATCCATCGCCTCATCTTTGCCGGGCTTGGATGACGTGTGACCTCTCCTGACACATATCGTCGATAAGGTTCACCCAAGTGAGAGAAAGTCTGACTGTGTCCGTCTAACTAGTTGACACCACTGAGCTGCTGCCGCAGTATCGTCGCTCCGGGCGTCGGCTGCCACCAAATGACGCCACCGATCCGACGCCCCTCATAGAAGATGGCCCTCCATCCTGACTTCCCGCGCTCGCCGTACGAGCCTCTGATCCCATCGCAACGGTGGTTTCCAGCCGACGAGACTCTTCGCGCGTCTTCGTACGAAAAGCTCCTCCCACCGCTCGTTGCCAAGATCCGCGAAGAAGTTTACAAATGGCGACAAGCCAAGTACGCCGGGGCGTCCGCCACATCCGTCAGCCTCCTGCGCTGGTGGTTCGAGACCGAGCATCTGCTTGAACAAGCTGACGGCTCCCTGGAGCGCTTCCGCTACTACTTCGCCCAACGCGAGGCCGTCGAGACCCTGATTTGGCTGCACGACGTCCGCAAGGCTCGCGACAAGTACGACCTTCTCCGGTTCGACGCATCTGGCGCCGTGTCGTCCGGCATGTTCGACGAAGACTGGCCGCGTTACGTCCTGAAGATGGCGACCGGTGCCGGCAAGACCAAGGTCTTGTCGCTGCTCATGGCGTGGAGCTACTTTCATCGGCGCTACGAGACGGACTCCCAGCTGTCACGCAACTTCCTCCTGATCGCGCCCAACATCATCGTCCTCGACCGCCTGCGGGCTGATTTCGATGGGCTCAAGATCTTCTTCAACGATCCGGTGCTGCCGGTCAACGGCCACAACGGGCACAACTGGCGCGACGACTTCCAGGTGACCCTGCACATTCAGGATGACGTTCGGTCGATCAGCGAGACCGGAAACATCTTCCTGACCAACATCCACCGTGTCTTCCTGGCTGATGTGGCCGACCCATCGCTCGAAGATGATGACCTGCGAGACTACTTTCTCGATCCCTTTGGTCCCAAGCCGGTTGGCAAGACGACCGACAGTCAGACCGATCTTGGCGAGATCATTCGCGAGGTTGAAGAACTCGCCGTGTTCAACGACGAGGCGCACCACATTCACGATCCTCGAATGGCCTGGTTCAAGTCGATTCAGGACATCCACCACAAGATGCTGCAGAAGGACCGGCGCCTGGCGTTGCAGGTTGACGTGACCGCGACGCCACGGCACGACAACGGCGCTATTTTCGCCCAGACCGTGTCCGACTACCCGCTGGTGGAAGCCATTCACCAGAATGTCGTCAAGCATCCCGTCCTTCCGGATGCCGCGAGCAGGGCCAAGCTGCAGGAGGCGTCGAGCGCGTTGTTTACCGAGCGCTACGCCGACTACCTTCAGCTGGGTGTTGAGGAGTGGCGTAAGAGTTACGCCGAGCACGAGCGGCTGGGCAAGAAGGCCGTGCTGTTCGTGATGGTGGACGACACCCGCAATTGCGACGACGTCGGCGTTTACCTGGAGAAGATCTGCCCAGAGCTACAGGGCGCCGTCTTGGTCATCCACACCAAGAAGAACGGCGAAATCTCGGAAGCCGCCTCTGGCAAGAGCAAAGAGGAACTGGAGATCCTGCGCAAGCAATCGAACGAGATCGACTCCTGGAAGTCGCCCTACAAGGCAATCGTGTCCGTCCTGGTGCTGAAAGAGGGCTGGGACGTTCGCAACGTCACCACCATCGTCGGATTGCGGCCCTACGCGGCGCAGAGCAATATTCTCCCGGAACAGACCCTGGGCAGGGGCTTGCGCAGGATGTACTTCGGCACCAACGAACAGGAAGTCGTGTCTGTCATGGGCACGCCAGCGTTCATGGACTTCGTTGAGTCGATCGAAAGCGAAGGCGTGACGCTCGATCGCGTGCCCATGGGGGCAGGCGCCACCGCCCGCGATTCGCTCGTCGTCGAGGTGGATGCCGAGAATCCGGACAAGAACCTGGACGAGCTGGAGATTGCGCTGCCGCGATTGACGCGCCGGTTCCATCGCGACTTCAAGGATCTGGACTCGCTCGACCCGGCGAAGCTGGGGAACCGGCGCCTTCCCTTGAAGGCGTTCACGCCGGACGAGACCCGCGAGATCGTCTTCAAGCTGATGCTGGTGGACGAGGCGATTCATCACACCGTCATCCTCGACGGCGTGGGACCGGCCGACTATCGCTCGGTGGTCGGGTTCTTCTCGCGCCAACTGCTGAAGGAGCTTCGCCTGGTCGGCGGTTACGAAGTCTTGTTCGGCAAGGTGAAGTCGTTCGTCCGAGAACACCTGTTCGAGGGTGCCGCCGTTGACCTTGAAGACCCCGTCTTGCTGAGGAACCTTTCCGAGCCAGAAGTCGGCAAGCTCCTGTTCGATTCGTTCAAGTCCGCGATCAACGCCCTGACCATCCAAGAAGCTGGCAGCACGAGAATCGAAGACCACATCCGCCTGCGGGAGATGCGCCCATTCCGCACCGATCGGCGGCCGTTTCTTCCGGCGACCAAATCGGTGTTCAACAAGATTGTCGGCGAGGCCCATGCCGGCGGTTTCGAGATGTCGTTCGCGGCGTTCCTCGAGGCCGCGCCGGACGTCGCGGCCTTCGCCAAGAACTACGCGGCGATTGGCTTCAAGCTCGACTACGTCAGGTCCGACGGAGATTTGTCGAACTACACGCCAGATTTCATCGTGCGATCGGCTGACGGGACCGTCTGGATCATCGAAACCAAGGGCCGCGTTGAGATCGATGTGCCGCAGAAGATGGCGCGGCTCCGCCAATGGTGTGCTGACGCTACCGCCGCCAGCGCAGAGGGGAACGGCGTGACCTACCGATTCGTGTTTGTCGATCAGGACGGCTACGAGCGCCACCCGCCGAAGACGCTGGCAGGCCTTGCGGCCAGCTTCAATGAGTATCAGAACTGACCATGAGTGACGCCTACGACCTGACCGACGCTGAGAAGCGAGACATCATCAAGCTGATCAACGAAGGTAAGCCCCTGCCCGACAAGTACCGCTTCGTGCTGTTTCAGGACAAGCGGGAAGTGGAGCTCGTTTGGAACGGCAAGACGCGTGAAGTCTCGACGGCTGTCCTGCCGTTTCAGTCTCTGGAGCACATTGACGAGCCGCGGCAGGAAATCGGCGACGACCTGACAACGCTTTTCGATATCCGAGGGCGACAGCTCAAAGGCTGGACCAATAAGCTGATCTGGGGCGACAACAAGTTGATCTTGTCGTCACTTAAGTCGGGCGCCCTGCGCCAACAAATCGAAGAGGCGGGCGGGCTCAAGTTGATCTATATCGACCCACCGTTCGACGTCGGCGCCGATTTCAGCCTGGACGTCGAGATCGGCGGCGAGACCTTTCACAAGGAGCCGAATCTCCTGGAGCAGATCGCATATCGCGACACCTGGGGTAGGGGTGCCGATTCGTTTATCTCGATGATTTACGAACGATTGGTCCTCATGCGCGACTTGATGCACGACAACGGCAGTATCTACGTGCATTGCGACTGGCGGGTGAACGCATTCCTGCGTGGCGTACTTGACGAGGTCTTCGGGCGAGACCGGTTTATCAACGAGATAACTTGGAAACGTGCCACAACGGTGCAGGGGAACACGGGGCAAGGAGGGAAGTTCTTTGACGCGAACTGTGACTCAATCTTTGCGTATTCCAAGACCGAGAACTATGACTTCAATCCACAGTATCGACCATACACCCAGGACTACATCGACAGCTTTTACAAGCATGTAGAACCTGGCACGGGGCGACGATATCAATTGATAAGCATGACTGGGCCCGGTGGCGCAGCCAAGGGAAACCCAACGTATCCGGTCCTCGGCGTCACAAGATCGTGGCGATACACACGGGAGAAGATGGACGAGTTGATTACGACTGGCCTCGTCGTGCAAACGAGCCCAGGCGCGGTGCCGAGAAAAAAACTGTTCCTCGATCAAGGAGCAGGAGTGCCCGTTCAGTCCCTGTGGGACGACTTCAGTGGTTTGGCTTCGCAAGCCTCAGAAAGGGTCGGCTATCCGACGCAGAAGCCCGAGGCATTACTGGAACGTATTATCAACGCAAGCAGCAACGAAGGTGATTTGGTCGCTGACTTCTTCGTCGGTAGCGGTACGATGGCCGCTGCCGCCGAGAAACTCGGTCGTAAATGGCTCGTTACCGATCTTGGAAAGTTCGCTATCCACACCACGCGCAAGAGGCTTATTCAGGTCCAGCGCGAGCGGAAGGCCGTTGACGAGACGTTCCGCGCTTTCGAAGTGCTGAACCTGGGCCGCTACGAGCGGCAGGTGTATCTCAACATCTCGGGACGACTGACAGGCAAGAAGCGAGAAGAAGCCCTTGCCCGCAAGGAGCAGGACTTCCGCGATCTGATCCTGAAGGCATACAAGGCCGAGCCGCTGCCGGACTCGGGCTTCTTCCATGGCAAGACGGGTTCTCGACTCGTCGTTGTTGGCCCCATCAATCTGCCGGTGGGTCGTCTGTTCATCGAGGAAGTCATCACCGAGTGCCGCAAGCGTGGCGCCACGCGCGTCGACGTACTGGCCTTCGAGTTTGAAATGGGCCTCTTCCCAGCCGTCCTCGACGAAGCCAAGCAGAAGGGCATCGATCTCACGCCCAAGACGATCCCGCCGGAGGTCTTCGACAAGCGCGCCGTCGAACGTGGACAAGTACGCTTCCAGGACGTCGCGTTCATCGAAGTGACTCCGCGATTCGACGGCAAGAACCCGCTGGCATTGTCGGTCGAGTTGACCGACTTCTCAGTGTTCTATTCCCAGGGCCTTGCCGACTCCATCGCCGCCGAGCTCAAGGAAGGCAAGAGCGAGGTCATTTGCGATGGCGGCAAGCTGATCAAGCTCGTCAAAGACAAGCAGGGCGTCGTTACCCGCAACGTGCTGACCAAGCACTGGACCGACTGGGTGGACTACTGGGCGGTCGACTTCAACTACGAGAGCCGCAAGGAGATCATCAAGGTCCCGAAGGGCACCGGCGTCAACGTCGTCCAGGGCCACCTGCCCGGCCAGGAGCCGGCGCAGCGCGAGTTGGAGATTCAGGCCGCCGAGTTCGAGGAACGGTGGACCGGCGCGTACATCTTCGAGAATGAGTGGCAAAGCTTCAGAACGCGCCAAAAGCGGGATCTGGAGTTGACGTCGGCGCCACATACCTACGAGAAGCCTGGTCGCTACACGATCGCCGTGAAGGTGATCGATATTTTCGGGAATGACACGATGACCCTTGTTCCGGTCACCGCCGGGTAATGATGTCAAAGCTATGGTCGATGGGACTGATGGGCGCGCGATGAGCATCGAAGCAAGGCGAAACCGTGTCACGCACCAGGCCTGGAATCCGATCGAGGCGTAAAAGGATCACAAAATGAAAGTGCTGCGTGCGTTTCTTTCGCATTCGTCGACGCAGAAGGACTTCGTGGAAGCCGTTGCTCGCGAGTTGGGTCGCCAGTATTGCGTGTTTGATCAGTACTCGTTCCACACTGGCGACGATCTGCACGAGGCGATCAAGCGCGGACTAAATGATTCCTCTCTGTTTGTATTGTTTGCCAGCAAGGAAGCCCTTAAGTCCTTTTGGGTCGACTTCGAGCTCAATGAAGCCTCGCGCCTCACAATTCAGAAGTTCATAGAGCGAGTGGCGGTGTTCATCGTAGACACCGACGTCGCTGTCGCCGACCTCCCGTCGTGGCTTCAGAAGGCTGTCGTCACTCGGGCATCAGTGCCGAAGCTGGTGGCACGGGAGATTCGGGATCAGCTCGATGCATTGCTGCGAGCAGAACAGCAATCTGCCTTTGTCGGTCGGTCGAGGGAGGTGGCTGCGGCAGAGAAGGCTCTCTTTCCAGCGGATGGGTCTGCCGCTCCGAGGGTCTTGGCCTTGTGGGGGTTGTCAGGTATCGGAAGGCGAACTCTCTCTGGGCGCTTAGGGCGTGACTTGTTAAACCTAAAGCGTCCACTGGTGTTTCAGGTTCAATCCGGAGATTCAGTTCAAGACATTGCCACGAAAGTTGCCACACGGCTACAGGCCCACAACACCCCTAACGAACTTCAGGCCACAGTGGCACGCCTAGCTGCCGCCGACACCCAAACGGCTCTGAAGGAGATCCTTAGCTACTTGGAAGCGGCAATCACCGCAAGCGAGTTGCCGGTGTTTGTGGACGCTGGCGGGCTGTTGGACAACGACGGCCGGTATTCGATCGTCGTCAGTGAGATCATTCGAGGGGTCTCGCAGGCTCAGTCGCTTTACGCCACCCTGATTACCGAGCGACGCCCTACCGAGGAAGTTGAGAACGGATTTACCGTTCCTCACATTCGCGTAGATCAGCTCACAAACGACGAAGTGAAGCGGTTGTTGGCGGCGATCTCGGTCCGGCTGGGTCCGGCGCTAGATGGAGCACAAGCCACCGAACTTGCCGATTACATCGGCGGCTATCCACCGGCAGCTCACTATGCAATGCAGCTCGCCCGTGACTACGGCCTGACGCTGATACTTGCAGAGAAGGCCAGGCTTGTCGACTTTCGTGCCAGGGCTTTTGTCAGGTACCTTTCGCAAAGTCTAAAGCTGGGTAACGAACAGAGACAGATTCTCAGTCTTCTGGCCACTTACAACCCTCTTCCCCTGCCTGTAATCGGTCGTGTTCTGCGGCTGACACCAGAGCAGTGCGCCCTTCAATTGGCGTATTTGATAGACGCCTCGCTTATCAGGCCTGACGAGGGAGGGTTGTACTGGCTTGTGGGTCCAATAGTCGAAGCTGTCCATCGGTTGTTTGGACGCGATACGGTGGATCACACGGGTGTCGCATCCGAGCTTGACAGCTACCTGAACGCCGCAGATCCCAGAGACCGTGCAATCGAGCTAGCGCAAGCACTGTTTCGCGCCAAGCGACTAAGCGGTGTCGCTGGCGTGTCCGCATGGGAGGTGGGATTTGCCAGTGACCTAATACAGCTGACACGGCAATCTTACCATGCCCGTGATTACGACTCAGCGATCAAATACGGAAGACAGGTGACGGCCGTTCGCCCTGATGACGTCGATGCCAGGGATTACTTAATTAGGGCGCTGATTCAAGACGAAAGGTACGAGGAAGCAGAACAGGAGAACCAACGACTACGGGATTTGGGCGCAATCCGGGACCATTACTTCTTGGCCGGTTTTCTTGAGCGTCGGCGCGGACGTCCTGAAGCGGCCATCAAGAGTTATTCTGAAGCGCTAAATCGTGGACGCCGAGGCGTCGCCATTCATAGAGAGCTGGCGCAATGCTACGTAGGAATTGGTGAGACCGGAAAGGCCGCTCATCACATTGATCTCGCGCAGCAAGCGGAGTTCGACAATCGATTCGTTGTCGACCTTAAGATTCAGATCGCCGTTGCTCGCCATGACGACCAGACGGCAAGACAACAGCTCGAAGTGCTGAAGGTCGTTGATGAACCGGCGCACTATGAACATCGGCGTTCAACGGTTGAGCTGGCGAGCGGTGATCTCCAAGCAGCTCTCTCCTCGTCGAGGAGGGCTCTCGGCGCGCAGACTGGCAAACCGCCGTTTCAAATGATGTCGCAACTGATCAAGTGCTTGATTGAATCGCGAGAATTAACCGAGGCGCAAACCGAGCTGCAACGGCTGTCCGGCATGTATCCCCGCACGAAGCAAGATATCCAACACGGGCTTAAGTGCAAATGGGAGATTGCGAGCGGGAACTACGAGAACGCATTGGCTGAATGGGCCAAACTCCGGAACAAGAGCTTGCCCGTTCACAAGGCCTTGAGGGTGGAGGCGCTCAAAGGGCTTATTCGGGGCAACCTCCCAATGGCTAGGCGGGAGGAGATTCTTGAAGAGGTGAAGCAGCTGGAACTGGAGCTTCAAGGTCAGAATGACTGGCGGCATTCGTCGGTTGACTAACCAACGTCTTCTTCTTGCGGATCCAGACTTCTCCGAGTTCAGCGATGCGATCCCGTTGCAAGAGGGTCTGCGGGCGGGAGTGCATTCTTGGATGATGTGAGTAGCCGTCCGTTCCTTACCGACCTCGACCCCCAGGCTGCCATCAAGGGTTCCCGAGACCCGCTGGGAGTTCAGACGATTTGGGCCAGGCTGGGCCGCAACGTCGTTGGGAATCTGACCACGGTCACGACGTCGGTGCGCGACTTCACGACGACCATCCTCGGCTACTACTTTGCCGAGCGCGTATCGAACGAGGCCCATGGCGACGGCGACCTGGCCGTGTTCCTTCGGTGGGAGCAACTGGCCGCCTATGCTCGCGGCGAGGTTAACGGCGACTTCGCCTTTCGCGGCGTTGATCGAGTTAAGAAGAACCTGAGCGAGGCCAATACGGTTCGCCTCGGCATCGATTCGACTGCCCAGATTTTGAGTAACCAGAAGACCTACGGTCTTTGGGGCCTGTACTCCGTCGCCAGCCGCTCGTCCGGTTTCCTGGAAGGGGAGCCAACTCGTCTGACCAGCGACGCAAGAGACTTGGTCGAGAACCATTTCCTGCCCGCGTTCACCGCCGCCGGCCTCCGGAACGCCGATGCGGTCGTCGCACTGCTCGCGAAGTCCAGGAGCGACCTCGACATCAAGAAGTCAGGGCGCAAGCTGCTTGAAGGAGTCGCGAAGGTGCTCGCCCCAAGGATCGCCGGGCCCGAGCGCTCCACCTATCGCCGGCACCTGCTGCTTGGCGGTCCTTCCGATAGGACCGCAGGCGGCCAGGCCATCCTCGTGGCGGCGATGGAAACGACCTTGGATGACGACGATTGGGAGATGTCCCCGCCAAGTATTCGACACCTTGCCAAGCGCTGCCGGTCTCAAGGCGAGCCAGGCACGGTCGTCGCTGAGCGGATGGAGAGAATTCGCACCGCGGAGATGCTTCTTGCCCCCGCATCGGAACTATTCAGCCTTCTTCTGGCCAGCGACGGTCAGACGGTCGCGGATGTCTCAAAGATTGCGCACCGCCAGTGGGGTGGATCGGTGTCGACGATTGACGTCACCGCAACGGAGCCCCTCGAAGCCGACCTGCGCGATTCCAGCGGAGAACCGGAAACAGGCCGTCGCTGGGTGCACCTCGCCCGGGCAATGGCCGGTGGCGACTATGACCGTGCCCTTGGCAACCTCATGGATCAGAACCGGTTTGTCATGAAGGTTCGGGGTGGTGGTCCATGGGTGGACCTCGACAACGGAAAGATTCGAGTTCGGTTTCGCGACGACAAGACCGCGGTGTTGCCCAAGAAGTCCGAGTTGCCAACGCTCTGGCGGCACTCCTATTTCCTGGATTCCCTGCGAGCTATGGCACTCGCATTGAGAGCGTAGGCATGGCCGACATCCCCCACGCCGTTCTGTCGGAACACCTTGAAGAGGTTCTGCGTGGCCGGCGGCTGCTCGCTGCGGTGTTCGTCACGTTCCGGCTTGATCCCGAGTTCTTCGAGCAGGAAATCCTGCCTGTCTTTCTGGATGTTCCCCTGAGTCATGCCGCTGCCATCAAACTGGTGCAGCTCGACGCCGCCTTGCCATCGGTCACTCACGGTGTGGCTGTCTACTACGACCATTGCGGCATCGTCCCCGAAGCGGGTCCCAGCCGGCTGCCTGTGACGCGGATCGCGGTTCGCAACAAGACCGCTCTGTTTCATCCGAAGAACGTCTTTGCTTTGGTTGAGGAACGGGAGCCGGACAAGGACGGAAATCGCGCGCAAGCCCTGATCGTGGCCTCGCTGTCCGCGAATTTGACCAGGGCAGGATGGTGGGAAAACGTCGAGGTCTGCCACACCGAGGAGATCGCCGAGGGCGACTCCACCCGGTTTGGGAGCGATGTCGTCGCATTCCTGGAGAGCCTCGAACGTCGCGTTGGTGACAAGACTGCTGGCGGCCACATGGCGTTGCGCGCCATACGCTCCTTCGTGCGATCGACGTTCGAGCTGGGACAGCGCTCTTCCGACGGCACGTTGCATACCCATTTCTTCGACGGTCGCACCTCGGTCATCGAATTTCTGGCCAATGCTTCTGGCGGCGCGCTGCGCGGCATGAACCTTGAAGTCACTTCGCCGTACCTGGACGATGGTCCGGAGCTGAAGCCATTGGCGGATTTGATCGACGCGTTTGATCCACCAGAGGTTCGTGTCTTTCTGCCCACCAGGGAGTCGGGCGATGCGCTCTGCTCGCGACAGATATTCGACTGGGTTCGGAGCCTGGACGGCGTAACCTGGGGCCGGTTGCCCCAGGACCTGCTCCGTGGGGGCAAGAACAAGGACGCCCGTCAAAGGTTCGTGCACGCGAAGGTGTATCGATTTTTCACGCCGCAACCCAAGCGCGAGATCCTCTTCATCGGTTCGGTCAACCTCACGAGCGCGGCGCACCAGAAGGGCGGCAACCTGGAGACAGGGTTCCTCGTCGAGGTGTCGCCTGCGAGGCGCCCAGACTGGTGGCTCCTCGCCGATTCGACCCGGCCTCGTGTGTTCGATCAACAGCGCGAAGACGAAGGCGCGTCAACGAGCGGCGGGACGAGACTGTCGATTCGATTTCAGTGGAACGCACTGGAAGCCCACGCGTTCTGGGATGACGCAGCAGTCTCGCCAGCGCTGACCGTGTCAGCTCAGGGAGTTGAGCTGTTCAGGCTGGAAGGCCTGCCGTCGAAGACCTGGCAGCCGCTTTCGAAGGACGCCTGCAGCGAGCTGCAGCGCGTTCTGCGGTCCACGTCGTTGCTCACGGTCGTTGAAGGCCATAGGGAGCCAGGGCTGCTATTGGTGCAGGAGGAGGGAATGTGGGACAAGCCGTCCCTGCTTCTCGACCTGTCACCGGCAGAGATCCTCCGCTATTGGTCGTTGCTGACACTTGCCCAGCAGGCAGCGTTTCTCGAGGCCCGCGCCCCGGAAATTGCCGCGCTCGGGGAAGGCGCGTCTCTTGTCACGCGCTTTGAGCCGCTGGCACACGAAGACTCCTTCTTTGACCGGTTCGCCGGTATCTTCCTGGCGTTTGGAGCAGTAGAGCGAAGCGTCCGCGTGTCTCTTCGTGAGGGCCGAATGCAAGAGGCGACGTATCGCCTGTTCGGTCAGAAGCATGACTCGCTGGGAACTCTGTTGAACCGCGTGATGAAGGACGTCGCCGAGGCGAAGGGTGATCTGGTGGAGCACTACGTGATGGCCCTGTGCGCGAGGCAGTTGTCGCAGGAACTTCGCAAGGAGAGTCCGGTGTTCTTCTCTGAGCACGGGGCAGAAGCTCATCGCCTCCAGGAGCAGCTGGAATCTGCCACGTCGATTCGCGAACGATTGGTGGCTCGTGATCCGGCCCGGATGGCTGAGTTCCTCGATTGGTTCGATCACTGGTTCCTGCGCCGTGCGGCGGCCCTCCCGGTAGAGGCTCAATGATCGACATCGCCACCGCGGGTGAGTTGCTCGACTTCGGTGCGCGTATGGGCCAGGGCCCACGTGCCGACGAGCAGCTTGAGGGCGCCGTCGCCATCCACAACATTCTGAAGAAACACCGGGTCGCCTACCTCGCAGACGAAGTGGGGATGGGCAAGACTTATGTTGCGCTTGGGGCACTGGCGCTGTTCCGCCATTTTCAGCCGGACTTTCGCGTCCTGGTGATCGCACCGCGCGAGAACATCCAACGCAAGTGGATGAAGGAGCTTGGCAACTTCTCGGCGCACAATTTCCGTTTCGCCGATCTGCGGTCGGTATCGGTGGATCGTCAGCCGGTTCGTCCATTGGTCGCTTGCGAGAACCTGATTGAGTTCGTCCGGGAGTCGGTGGTTGACCCCAATCGGGACTTCTTTCTCCGCCTCAGCTCCTTCAGCCTGGCACTGGGTGGCGACAACGACCGGTCCGGATGGACCCGCGTGCGGGACGATCTGAGGCGTGAGGTGCCGTGGCTTCCAGAGTCCGCGCTCGACCTACGCGGCAGGAAGGACGCGTTCAAGGACAATTTTGCCAGAGCTGTCTGTTGTGCGCTGCCAGTGTTCGACCTGGTTATTGTGGACGAAGGCCACAACCTGAAGCATGGCTTCAAGGCCGGCGTCGCCGCCAGGAATCGCGTGCTTGCCCTCGCCTTTGGCCACCCATCGCAGACTCAGGCGCAGGAATCGCTCCCGGGCTACGGTCCGAGGGCCAAGCGGGTACTTTTCCTCTCGGCCACGCCGATTGAAGAGGCCTACCAGCAGATATGGAACCAGCTCGATGTCTTCGGTATGGGCAAGCCGTTCAAGCAGCTCAAAGACGATCGACTCACTGATGAGGAGCGAAAGGAAGTTGCGAGCCGCTTCCTGATCCGGCGCGTGACAACCATGCGGGTGGCTGGCGGCGACCTCACCAAGAACCAGTATCGCCGCGAGTGGCAGCGTGGTGGTGTTCGCGATCATGACCATCCAATGACCCTCACTGGCGACGCGGACGACCGCAAGCGTCTGGTGGTGGCCCTGGTGCAGAAGAAAGTGGCCGAGCTCCTCGGATCAGAGAAGTTCAACATGTCGTATCAGATCGGGATGTTGGCATCGTTTGAAAGCTTCTTGGAGACGACAGGAGTCAGACGCGGCCAAGAAGAAGCCGAACGACGCTTCGATATCGAAGACCAGACCGAAGACGAGGCCGAGCGAGAAGGCATCGACGTGCGGGATATCAACCGGCTCGCGCGCAACTATCGGGAGAAGTTCGGGACCGAGATGCCGCATCCGAAGATGGATGCTTTGGTCGAGTCGCTCGCCGACAGTTGGACAACCGGCAGAAAGGCGCTGGTCTTTGTTCGCCGAATTAAATCGGTTGACGAGCTCAAGCGCAAACTGGATGAGCGGTACGACGATTGGCTAATTGGCTCACTTCGACTGCGATTGCCGCAGTCAGTGGTCCCGGTCTTCGAGAAGTCAGTTCAGAAGTATCGCGAACAGAAGCGAATCGTCGCCGCGGCCCGCCAGGCCCGCGCGGCTGGGCCAGCCGCTTCCGGGGACGGCGCTGTTGGTGACCTGGACACGGACGACCAGGGTGGAACCGACACGTTCTTTGCCTGGTTCTTCCGCGGCAAAGGTCCTGACGGCGTCGTCAGTGGCGCGAACATCCAGCGTAGGTTCATTCAGAAAGGCACCGCATATTCGACATTCTTCGAAGACAACCACGTCATGGACATCGTCGACGCCACACCAGACGGCGTATTGTCCTCGTTGTCACGCACTTGCGAGATGCCACCTACGGAGATCAGGTCGGAACTCCGGCGTCGGGCCGCCAAGTATCTGACCCGTGTCAAGCGGCACCAGCGTGCGGATCGATTCGTTGCTTGTCAGGCGGCCGCGCTGGAGCTGCTGAAGGACCGCACCGATGCCGTCGGCGAGAAGGCCCGAACCATCTGGCATGAGCTCTACGAAACCTCGATGCCGGCCGTGTCGGCGATCGAAGTTGGCGAGATCGGCGACGAACTGGAACAACGCACGTTCTTCACCGAGATTCGACGACCTGAGAGAGCTCTGCTACGGGAGGCGCTCTGGCCCACTTCGGGAGCCAAGACCGAGCGGGAGCGATTCCGGGAGTGCCAGCTTCGCGCCGAACTGCTGTCGACAGCGGCTCGCCTGGGGCATGCGCTGATCGACCTTTACGTCCTGACAGTCAGCCGGTTGGGCAGTCTAAGTCTCCGAACCCTCGAGACGGATATCGAAGCCGGCGCTGACATCGATCAACGGCGGATTGAGGGCTACCTCGACCTGCTGGACTCCCAGCGAACCAGACCGCTGTCCGGCCGAGAGTGGGGCGCCTTCGACGAACTTGCCGGCATCGCCGCCAATTTCGAACTCATCCTGGATGTGAACGCCTCGGAGGCCAGAGTAAAGCCATTGGAGGAGACCGCCCGCTATTTTGGCGTGCTCCTGAAGCAACAGCAGCCCGTGGGTGGTATGTCGGGCCAGGTCAATCGAACCGTGGTGCAGCAGTTTCGCATGCCGGGCTATCCATTCGCGCTCATTACAACCGACCTGCTTCAAGAAGGAGAGGATCTTCACACGTTCTGCTCTGCCGTTTACCACTACGGTATTGGCTGGACGCCCTCGTCGATGGAGCAGCGTATTGGTCGGATCGACCGGGTTCGGTCGCACACAGACCGCCGACTGTCCGGTGCAGAGGAGTTGCCAAACGGTCGGGACTTGCTGCAGGTCTACTACCCGCACCTCGAAGAAACGGTTGAAGTGCTGCAGGTCCGCCGCGTCCTGAATCGTATGAACGTGTTCTTGCGCCTGATGCACGAGGGGCTAGCGGTACCACAAGGAGACCATCGCCGTGTGAATGTGCGCCAGGAGATGGTCGAAGGGCTAAGGAGCGTCGAGAAGTTGGAGGGCCGCCTTAAGACTGCCTTTCCGATTCAAGACTGGGCCCTGGAGGGATCCGGTCGCCCACTGGCCACCAATGAAGGTGAAGCCTTGGCGATTGCAGAGCGATTCACTGATTTCGCGTTGAACGACTACCCTGGCCTCGACGTGGAGTGGCCGGTGTCACAGCCGCCTGGGGTTCTGTTGGGGACCGTGAGGTTGCCGAATCGGCGCGTTCAGCCGTTCGCTCTGTCGCTCCGGTCTGAAGCGGAGCGGCTAATCGTACGCTGCGTCAGTCCAATCGGGCGCGTGACTCCTAAGGATGCAATGCCGATGGTTGAAGACAGCGCTCGTACCCGCCGAGTGCGGCTGGGCGTCATCGTGGGACGGGAGGACGCATCCTACGATTTGACCGTCGAAGATGACGTCGTGCTCGGTGATCCGCTTCACGACGCCGTGCGGGTGGGCATGTTGCTGAAGCGGGTGGCCGACCAGGCAGACGCGTTAGAACAGGTTCACTTGCCATCGCAGGACCAGAAGCTTGCTGCCTTCGAGCAGGACCTGAGGCACGAGGGGAGGACGCACCGTGGCTGATTGGAAGGCGTTCTGCCGGACTGCTGACGACATGACTCTTGACGGGGATGTCATTGTCGTGACGTTTTCGGATCAGCGCAGCCACCGCGTTGTTGTCGAGGATGCCGACGACGCTTACGAGTTCTCGGCGGTCGTTGCGCGTCCTGCTGCTCTTTCTGACATCGAGGATGCACCGCTCAGAGCGTGGAGGCGGAATCGAGCGACGCAGCTATTGGGTTTTCGAATCGACCGGAAAGGTCGTTTGATGGGCGAGGCATGGGCGCCGAAAATCGGTCTCAATCGTGAGGAGTTCTTGATGTACGTCAGGCGGGTGGCGACCGAGTGCGACTTGTTTGAGTATCACCTCACCGGGAAGGATCGGGAGTAGACTCGCCCGTGCCTTCCTCCTGGTCCCTCGAAGAGGTCGAAGCCGTCGTCGCCGACTACTTCGCCATGCTCGAGGCAGAGCTGTTGGGCCAGAAGTACAGCAAGGCGGAACACAACCGGAAACTTCAGAACCAGGTTCCCCGCAGCGCCGGCTCAATCGAGTTCAAGCATCAGAACATCAGTGCCGTCCTCATCAATTTCCGCCAACCGTTCATCCCTGGATACCTGCCTCGTCAGAACTACCAGCAGCTCCTGGAGCGAGTCGTTCTGGAGTGGTTGTCTGGCCATCCCGACTTCTTCCGGCCTCTTGCGGACGGTCCCATTCTCGCGCCGTCAGCTCGGCCTTCCATGTCGAGCACGTTGGAGCTTTCGGACCTCGTAGTCCCGCCTCCAGATCCGGACCTTGGTAAAGTTGGACGGTCCCTGGACGATTCGACTGCTCGCTTCTACAACACCGACTTCGTGCGACGGGACGCAGAGAATCGCCGGCTGGGAAGACTCGGCGAAGAGTGGGTCGTGGACTTCGAAAGACGACGCCTACACGATGAGGCCAAGCGTCCTGACCTCGCCAAACGTGTCGAGTGGATTGCCGACACGCGCGGCGACGGTGCTGGCTACGACATCGCTTCATTCGATGCTGACGCCGCTCCGCGGCTCATCGAGGTCAAGACCACTGGTTCAGGCCGTCAGTTCCCGTTCCTGGTGACATCGAACGAGGTCCGAGTGTCTGAGCGCGAAGCGAGCAGTTACCACCTATATCGCGTGTTCGAGTTCGCCCGGGACCCGCGGATGTACATCCTGCGAGGGGCACTCAGCAAGGTGTGCAACCTGGAACCCACACAGTATCGCGCTCGGCCAGGAGAGGCTTCACAGAAGCAGGGAGCCGGCCATGCGGATTGAGACGGACGGCAAGCCGATCCTCACCGTGCAGGATTGGCTCGAGCACGCGCCGCCGAAGTCCAAGCACCACTGACCGTCGACGCGAGTCCCGACCCGCCTGGGCGTTTAGCGGCGTTTCCCGACAAGGAGTGCCCTCCCGACCAGCAGTGCCCTCCCGACCAGGGTTCCCTCCCGGCAAGAATCCTATTTCCGGGTCTTCTTCAACGCCTTGTAATACGCGTCGATTGGCTCGAACGGCCCGTACTTGTGCTGATCCTCCGGGAAGGGATCGGCGTAGGGACCGTAGCCGTTGTCGATCGGCTTCGCCGAACGATCCGGATAATCCTTCTCGAGACCCGCCATCGCCGGCCGCGGCTTGCTGTTGATGAACGCCGCCACGTCGAATGCCTCGTCGTCGGTCAGGTCGGCCTTGCCGAGCGGCATGCGCGCCTTGATGAAGCGGGCCGCCGTCAGCACGCGGCCCATGCCGGCGCCGTCGTTGAAGCTGTCGGGCCCCCAGAGCGGCGGGAACAGGTAGCCCTTGCGCACGTCACCAGTGGCCAGGAGTCCGGCCCCGTCGTTGCCGTGGCAGGTGGCGCACTTCGTGCTGAACACGACCTGGCCCATCAGGATGTCGGCCCGGCGATTGGGCGTCTTGAAGGTGGACGGCTCCTGCGCCTTCTTCGAGCCGGCACCCATCGCCGCATACTGCGCGCCGAGCGACCGCAGGTACGACGCCATCGCGATCATCTCGGGATTGTCCATGGGCAGCGGCTTGCCGTTCATGCTGCGCTGCATGCACTCGTTGATGCGGTCTTCGATGGCGGTCATCGCGCCCTGGCGGCCCGAGAAGCGCGGGTAGTGCTCGGTGGTCTGCAGCAGCGTCAGCGTGCCGGGCTCGCTGCCGATGTCGATGTGGCACGACGCGCACGCCAGGCGGTTGCCGATCATGCGCCGTGCGGGGTCGGGATGGTCCTGCCCCAGCAACTCGGGCGTCTCACGCAACAGGCGGCGGCCGTACTCCTCGGTGGCCATGGCCGGCGGCGCGGCGCTGGCCTCGGCGGGCCGGCTCGCGCCGAAATAGAGCGTGGCGGCGATGGCCGCGGCGCCAATCGCGGTGCACACCGCCACGGCGGCGGCAAGGCCGCTTCGGTCGGGTCGCGTGTTGTCGATGCTCACGCGGAGTGGCTCCTCTTGATTGCGACGTCCGGGCGCTGGGCGCGATCATACCCCTGCACGGCCCGCTGAAAATCGAACTTGGGCCGCTCGATCCAGGCCCGAAAATCCGGTCGCCGCCACCACGCGGCGGCGAACGCCACCGAGAACACCACTGAGGCCACGACGATGATGTCGGTGATCATCGGGATCTCCCATCGTAGAAGCCCCTCACGTAATGGGCGACGGCCAGCATCTCGTCGGCGCCGAGGCGCGCGTTCCACGGCGCCATCGGCGTCCCGTCCACGCCGTTGCGCAGGGCGCGAAGGCTGAGGTCGAGCGAGGGCCGCTGCTGCCGGAAGTTGGCCGGCGCCATCGCCAGCGCCGCGGCCGCCGTGCCGCGGCCGTCGCCTTGCCGGGCGTGGCACTGCGCGCAGTTGGCGGCGTAGACGCGCGCGCCGATCTCGATCAGGTGCTCGGGCAGGGCCGGCTCCGCGCGGGCGGCGGCAAAGCCCTTCACCACCGCGGCCAGCGCGGCCAGGTCCGCGAGCGGATGGTCGCGCCAGGCCGGCATGGCGGTGCCCGACACGCCGTTCCACAGCACCTCCGCCAGCTGCGCGTCGCGGTATTCGTGCTCCGCCAGGTTGCCGGGCCGCGGTTTGAGCGCCACCGCGCCGGGTCCGTCGCCCTGGCCGGCGTTGCCATGGCAACTGGCACAGTGGTCGCCGTACAGTTGCTGCCCGCGGGCGAGGTCGGTGGAAGGCGGCAGCACCGGCACCTCGCCGCCGCGCCGCGTCTTCGCCGGGTTGGCGTTGACGGGTCCGTCAAACGCCATCTGCAGCATCTCGTCGTCGGCGCAGTCGCACGCCTCGCGCGCGTGGGCCTCGCCCTCGGGGCCGGCAATTTCGCGGGCGCGGCCCAGGGTTTCGAGATACGACAGCAGGTCGCGTGCCTCCTGGCGCGGGCGGTCCGATGCGCCGTCGAAGAGCGCCGCGTACGCCGGCATCACCGAACCGGCCACCACCGACCGTGGCGCGAACAGGTGGGCGAAGTGCCAATCTGCCGATCGGGTCCCTGCCGCGCGCGACAGGTCGGGGCCGATGCGCCGCGTGCCCCACAGGTGCGGATAGTCGAACCGCGTTTCCCATGCCAGCGTCGGCGCGCCAAACCGCGACATGTCGGTGTGGAGATAGCGAATCTGCTGCGTGTGGCAGTAGGCGCACCCTTCGCGGCCGTAGATGGCACGGCCGCGCAGTGCGCTCGCGCTCATGCCCAGCGGGTGCTCGGGCGACATTGCCGCCGTCTGCGCCTCGATCACGCGCCTGGGCCACACGCCCAGCAGTCCCACCGACATCGCGAAGAACAGCACGCCGGCCACGCTGGCCACGAGATAGGCCTTGCGCACGGCGCGACCGGGCGACGTGCTCATGCTGCGCCTCCCGCCAGCGGCACCAGCTTCGGCGCAATCTGCTCGACGGGTGCCACGCCGACACTCTCTTGCACCGCCGTCAATCCGCCGCCTCTCGGTCCGGTCGTAAGGCCCACCAGCAACGAGACGAATCCGCCCGCGAGCAGCCAAGAGGAGCCGTGCGCCCGAATCACCCAGAACACCCGCGAGGCCCGCACCGACTCGATCCACGGCGCGCCGTCGGACCACAGGCGCCCCTGCACCAGCCCCGCGATCGTCAGGTCCACCACCATCAACAGCAATCCCGCCACCAGCAACCAGTAGGCGT
>CAYHHH010000032.1:0-22769 GCA_964356125.1 uncultured Bifidobacteriaceae bacterium
ATTAATAGACCTAAATAGGTCTATTGTCAATGTTTTTGATATTTATAGACCTAATAAGGGCTATTAACTACTGCTTCAACCAGATGTTGCGTAGTTCGATCTTCATCGGCTCGCCGGTATGCATCTGGAAGCCGATCAAACCGCCAAGCGATCGATTCTTGGCATCGTCGTCTATCACGATGCTGGTGACGGCGCCGTTGAAGATTTGCAGGATCGTGTTTCCGCGTGCGATCAAATGCACCTGGTTCCAGTCGTTCTGTTTGATGATCGCTTTGAGCTCGTCAGGCGTCTGCTGCAGGTTGCCAATCACGCGCGGCCTCGCGCCGCCGTCGGGAACGTACACGGCCTGCCCCCGCATCGCCAGAAAGCCGCGGCCACGCTCCTCGTAAATCTGGCCGGTGTAGTTGTTGGCGAAATCGATGTCGGCTTGATAGCCCTTCATCACCCACTTACCCTGCACGGTCCCGTTGCCGGACGGCGTGCCCGCGGGCAGATGGACGCTGCGAATTTGAATGCCGCTGTTCGTGGAGTTCATGCGGAACTGCAGCTTCAGCTCGAAATCCCTGGGTTCGCCGCCGCGCCAAATCAGAAACGTATTCTCCTTCACGGCGTTCTCGGGTGTGCTCTCGCCGACGATGGCGCCGTCGACCGCCTTCCAGAACGCCGGGTCGCCGTCCCACCCTTTCAGCGACGTGCCGTCAAAGATCGGCTGAAAACCTTCGCGTTCGTCGATGACCAGCGGCTGCGCGCCCTGCGGACCCCGGCCGCCGCCCCGCCCGCCCCGTCCCCGCGCCGGCGGCTCCTGCGCGGAGAGCGATGCAACCGCAATCAACAGGACGAAGACAGCGAGTCCGTTTCTTCTCATCATTACTTACCGCCGTTCGTCGAGGAACCCAAACGCGTACACCGTCCCCTCGTCCGCGCCGACGTACACCTGGCTCAACGCGCTCCAGAAGCTTCCCGGAGAGGCAGAGGCGGTCATCGACTTTCCGCTGTTCCAGAGCGCCTTGCCCGAAAGACCATCGTGGGCAAAGAGCACCGCCGGCGATCCGGTCCGGCCGGCCGCGGCCGGACGGCCGCTGGACAGCGCGAACACGACTCCATTGACAATGATTGGCGTCGCTGGCGACATCAGATCGCTGGACGTCCACTCGGGCTCGAGCGAGAACGCGCCGTTGACGTCCCTCACGCGGAGTGAGACGAGGGCGCCGTTGCGGATCGCGCCGTTCGTCGTGCGAGCGGCGACGGCCCTGCCCGAAACCGGAACGAGAATCCAGCGCGCCGCGGAGTCTGTCCAGGTCGACAACGCTTCTGCCGAGATCGCGCCGCCGCTCGCAAACAGAGGAGGCGACGCGACAAGCGGAGTGGCGTGGTTCGCGCCGCCAAGCGATGCCGCGTCGAGCAGCATCACGCGGCCGTCCTTCGTCGCGGCAGAGACGAGGTCCTTCGTACCGTGCCGGAAGACCGTGGGGCCGGTGACGAACTCGGCCGTGGGCTGCGTGAACCAGTCCTTCAGCTGCAGTGTTCTCGGATCGAGCGCGACGATGGCGTTCGCTTTCCCGTTTCCTGTCACGCTGCCGGGACCAATCGCCGCGAGCAAGGTATTCCCGTCCGACGAGAACGCAACCGCGCCCACCACGCTGCCGCCGTTCGTGCGATAGGACACCACTGGCTTGTCGGGTGCATCGAGATCGATGGCATACACGCCGTTTGGCGCACCCGCGCAGTTTCCAGAGGTCGCGGCATACAACATCGTGCCGACCGCCACAGGGTTCGACCACTGCGAATTGGGCGGAAGGAACGGCGCCGGCTTCTGCAGGTCCTTGCCCGATTGCAGCCCCACGACGTGCAACTGGCCATCGGCGGCGACCGCGTACCCGACGATCACTCGCTGAGTGCCTGCGCCGCCGACATTCGGTGCGCCCGGAATCCCCATGCCGTCACCGCGGCCCTGCGCAGCGGGGCCGGGCGCTCCGCCCTGGCGAGCAGGACCAACCGGCGCGCCGCGAGGCGGTCCGCCGCCGCGAGGTTCGACGGGAATGCCCTGGCCGGGTTCGCCGAGCAAGCTGCGATAACCCGGCTGATTCCCGCGCCCGGCGGGCGGTGTCGACGCGCCCGCGGGCAGTATCGGCGGAGCCGTTCCACTCACAATGCGCGTTGGCGCCGCCGTGACGCCGCCGGTGCAGGCGCCCGCCGGCGCCGGCAGCGTACCCTCAAACGTGCGCGACCAGATGACGTATCCGGTGTCGTTGTCGATCATGTACAGCTTATTCGAGCTGCCAGCGACAAGTGACGCCGGCACGAAGAGCGTGACACCGCTGGCGGTCACCCCCTGCGTGAGGCCGTGGGGCCCGCGCCGTTGGTTGTCGAGTTTCGACGTCCATTGCAACTCGAACCCGGGCTTCGATAGCGACTCGACGGAGATGTTCGGGTCGGTTTGCAGCCAGGACGTGCGCTGGGCATCGGCGTAGGGCGTGGGCCAGTCCGACCAGCCGCGTCCGACCTGGGCGAGCGTCACACCCCCGGCGATGAGCGACGCGGCAAAGGCGAAGAGGAGAACGATTCGGTGAGCGCGCATCTGCAACCTCGATCTATCGAACGCCAAAGGCGTAGAGCATCCCGTCCCACGTGCCGATGTACACGCGCCCGTTGGCGACGGTGATGCCGCTGAAGTGATTCCACGAGGTAATCGTGTCGCCACTGTTCCAGAGTTCCTTGCCGGTCTGACCGTCCAGCGCGTACAGCATCGCCTTGCGCGAGTTTGGAATGCGGCGCGCCGCACCACTGGAGAGACCGCCGCCGTATACCGGCCCGCCCGGTTCGTTCCAGGCGGCGTCCTGCACGACCTGCGTGCCGTCCACGCCGCTCGAGTACACGAAGACGATCCCGTTCGCGATGACTGCTTCCTCCGCAAGATCCATGTCGCGCGACAGCCACGCCGGGGTGAGCTGCCACTTGCCAGCGACTTCTTCGAGCTTGAGCGCCGCAACGCCGCCGCCCTTAGGGCGGCTATGTTCGATCGGCGCCTTGAACGTTGTGCTCACCGGGCCCCAGAACGGCACGAGCACCCACTGCGTACCCTGCGGATCCTGCCAGGCGCCAAGGGCGCCCCATGGGCCGACGTTGTCGAACGCCTGGGAGTCGGCGCAAATCAGCGGCGTGGTGTGGAGCGTGGTGCGATGGTCCTCCCCTCCGAGGCTCTCGCGGTCCAGCAGCCACAGCCGGCACTCCTTGCTCGTCGCGACGAGGAACTTCCGCCCGCGATAGTCGATCGCGACCGGCGTCACGTTGATGTCGAGGTCACGGCGCCACAGCCAGTTCGCATTCGGCGCGGCGAAGAAGTCGGCGAGCTGGAGCTGCTTTTTTGCGTCGATCTTCACCCCGACGATGCCGTTGCCGAGGCGCCGGTTTGCCGAATCGAAGATGCCGTCGCCCGTTCCGAGGTAGATGCGGCCTTCGGCATCGAGCGCTGCGCCACGGCGGCCCCACAAGCCGCCGCCGGCCGGAATGAATGTGCTGGCGCGGCGTGACGCGAGATCGAACGAGTGGAAGGCGTTGGTCAGGCCGCCGCAGCCCTGCGCCGTCGCAGTGTAGACGACGCCGTCCTTGTAATTGAGCGCATACGGCTTGCCGTTGCCCGGAATAAACTTCTCCGGCGGCGCGACGTTCTCGCCGTCGCCGAGGTTAATCTGGTGCAACCTGCCGTCCCAGGACAGGGCATAGACCGTGTACTTACCGGGTGAGACCTGCACCATCGCCGGCGCCGCTGTCTGTCCACCAGGGCAGAGCACGTTGTTGACCGGCGCCTGATTGACCAGCCGGTTCTCGAATCTGCGGCGCCAGAGCACCTGACCGTTGGCGACGTTGATCGCGAAGAGGTCGTCGGTGACGCCGGCGACGAGACCCACCTCGAGCGGCCCCTGCGGCGTCGTGACGTTCTCCGCGATGAGCGGCGGAAACAGGTTGTGCATCGAGCGAGGCGTGCTGTTCAGCTGCACGCTCCACAGCAGCTTCGTCGAGCCGACGTTGGCGGGCGTGAAGATTTTTTCGTCCTTCACCCACCCTGTGCGTTCCGTGTCGACGCCCTCCATCAGGACGTCGGTGGCCGAAAGCGTTGCGGCCCACGAGAACAGGGCGGCCAATAACACTAGTCTTGCTACATGCACGCGAGGCGCTCCTTCCGCGTTTCGATCTTCGTGTAGTCCTGAACGTGACGGATCATACGCTGGAGAGGCTCTTCTTGAAACTCTCCTTTACAGATCCGCGCTTGACGAGCCACGCGAGGCGGGCTATCCAGCCGAAGATCAAAGGTTCATTCGGGCTTCGGTTCTCGCAGCATGATGAGCAGCAGACGTGTCGACTCCATCGCCTCGAGCGCGTGAGGGACGTCGGCCGGCATCCGCACCACAGTCCCAGGCGTCGCGCGGACCGGCGTTCCGCCAATCGTCAATGTGCAGGCGCCTTCAAGCACGATGACGAGCGCCTCGAAGGGGGACGTATGTTCCGTGAGGCCCTGTCCGGCGTCCATCGCAAAGAGCGTGAGATTGCCACCGGACGTCTTGGAAAGTACGCGACTCGCAATGCTGCCTTCGGTTGGGGTGATGAGCGTGCTCAAGGACAGCGCCTCACCCGGCGCAATCATCTGGCTCACAGCAGGACCTCCATAGCTACGATTGCTCAGTGACCGATCCGCCAGTCCGCAGTCCAATGACGAAGATAGCCAGCGCCACAGCGCCGGCCGCAAAGATCGTGTCGCCGAAGATACGCATCCAACGGAACGTTTCAATCACGCCCGTCTGGAGAAACTCAGGACTGCGTGCGTACCAATAGCCGTGCTCGACAGACGCCCACGTCTGCATCAAGCCTACCGGTAACAGGCTGAACGTCACCATCGCAAAGAGCCCAATGTTCGTCGCCCAGAACCCGAACTTCACGAGGCCGTCCTTCCACTTCGGCAGTGGGTCGAGCGCGCGCAACGAAAAGAGCATCAGCCCGATGCCGAGCATCCCATAGACGCCGAACAAGGCCGCATGCGCATGCACGGGCGTGGTGTTGAGACCCTGCATGTAGTACAGCGCGATCGGAGGATTGATCATGAATCCGAACAATCCGGCTCCGAGCAGGTTCCAGAACGCGACGGAGATAAAGAAGTAGATCGGCCAGCGGTACTTCTGCACCCATGGCCGGCTTCGCGACATTCGAAGGTTCTCCCACGCTTCGAAGCCTACAAACAAGAGCGGCACCACCTCGAGCGCGCTGAAGACAGAGCCGAGCGCGATGACGACGATCGGTGTGCCACTGAAGTACAAGTGGTGCAAGGTGCCGACGATGCCGCCGGACAGAAAAATTGTCGCGGAGAGCACACTGGCCTGCGCCGCCGTGCGCATCCCCACGAGTTTCAGCCGTGCGAACAGGAACGCAATCACGACCGTTGCGAAGACCTCAAAGAAGCCTTCAACCCACAAATGCACCACCCACCAGCGCCAGTACTCGGCGATCGCGAGATTCGTGCGCCGCCCGTAGCCAAGCGCGGCCATGTAGAACATGGCGATGGCGGCGGACGATATCAGGAACATCACGAGAAGCGGACGCTGATCGCCAGGCTGGCGGAGCGCGGGCAATATGGCGCGCACCATCAGCGCCAGCCAGAGGAACAGACCCGCGAGCAACGCGATTTGCCAGAGTCGGCCGAGGTCGATGTATTCGTAGCCGCTGTGGCCGAAATAAAACCAGGCGGCGCCGGTGCCGAGCATCTGCTTTACGCTCAGCCACTCGCCAATCATGGAACCGACGACAACAAGGAGGAGCGCGCCGAACAGGACGTTCACGCCAAGACGCTGCCACTTCGGTTCGACCCCGCTCACCGCGGGACCGATGAAGAGGCCTGCGGCCAGCCAGGCCGTGGCGATCCAGAAGATGCCTAACTGGACGTGCCACGTCCGCGCGATTGAGTACGGCAGGATCTGCGCGAGGGGAATCCCATAAAACGCATTTCCTTCGACGCCGTAGTGGGCGACGACGATACCCAGCAGAATCTGTACGAGGATCAACGCCGAAACCACCCAGAAGTACTTGACGACGGCACGCTGCGATGGCGTCGCCATCGAACCGAGCACCGGGTCATTCGCGGGCGCTTCGGCCGGCAGGCCATGTTCGCGAGTCGCCGCATAATACGACGCCATCAAGCCAATCCCCGCCAACAGCACCAGGATGCTCACCCCTGTCCAGACGATCGTGTCTGGAGTGGGACGATTCCCGACGAGCGGCTCATGCGGCCAGTTGCTGGTGTACGTGATGGTGTCGTTCGGACGGTTCGTCGACGCAGCCCATGCGGTCCAGAAGAAAAAAGCCGACAACTTCCGCAGGTTGTCCGTGTCAGTCAGCGCGCCCGGCGGAATCGCGTACTCGTCACGTCCCCGCGTGAACACATCGCTGTAGTGCGCGACATTGGCGTCGAACGCCGCAGCGCGCACGGCGTCGACCGTCAGAGTTCCCGAACCCGCGTCGAAGGTGTTCGTCCGTATGAGCTGTTCGAGCCGGCTCTGAAGGGCAGCCCGTCGCTCCGCCGGCAACGCCGCATATCCGTCTGCCGAACCGCTCCACTCGTCGAGAATGAACATCGCCTCGCGATGAAGCCAATCCGCCGTCCAGTCCGGCGCCACGTAGCTGCCATGCCCCCAGATCGAGCCGACCTCCATGCCGCCGATGGACTGCCAGACATTCTGACCACCGTAGATTTCATCCGGGCCAATGATCTCTCGGCCGTCTGCCGTGACGACCCGCGTCGGCACGGGGGGCGCCTCCTGATAGATGCGGAAGCCGGTCCAGCCGAGCACAGCAAACGAGAGCACGACGACCGCGGTGAACGCGAGCCACAACTTCCTCATGCGCCCCTCCTACTCTGGCTCCGTCAGGAAGCACTGCGGTTCGCCACAAACGCGAGCAGTGCCGCGTTCGGCGCCGACCGGACAAAGCCCTGACCGTTTCGCTTTTGCTCCACGGCGACCCGGCAAGAGGATCCTTGTCACCAGGCAACGCAATGGCGGAGAACCTAACACTCAGGGGTGTAGCCGGCTGTGCGTTTTTGCACATGCCGATGCGCGGCCGCCAGCGAGATCTATCTGATTTGGATATCGAGGTTGGTTGGACGTCGATCTCTTACGCCACTAACTGCTGGGCACCAAACGAATCACGCGACCTGGTGTCGACGCCGACAAACTGAGTCCGGTTCCCGCGCCCGTTGGATTCTGCAGCGCAATATACAAGTAGCCATCGGGTCCCTGCACGATGTCGCGCACGCGGCCGAACTGCCCGAAGATGACTTCCTCGGACACGATCGCATTCTTGGCGACCTGCAACCGCAGCAGCTTGTGTCCGGCCATGCCCGCGACAAACAGGCTGGTATTCTTCCACCCGGGGAACCGGTCGCCGGTATAAAACGCGACCGCGGACGGACCCAATGCCGGTGTGTAGTAGGTCAGCGGTTCTTCCATTCCCGCTTGCGACCGCTTCGTGATGCCGTTCTGCAACCCCTTCGACACGACGCCCCAGCCGTA
The DNA here is from genome assembly GCA_964356125.1 of uncultured Bifidobacteriaceae bacterium. GTDB lineage: Bacteria > Acidobacteriota > Vicinamibacteria > Vicinamibacterales > JAMQPK01 > JAMQPK01. The sequence goes on from CAYHHH010000032.1 coordinate 7,557, forward strand.
GTTTTTCCCGCGCTCCACAATGTTGATCTCGTCGCCGCCGCTGGGACCGTGCTCCGATTCCCACATCGCGCCGGTCACAGGATCCCACGCCATCCCCTGCGGATTGCGATGGCCGTAGCTCCAGATCGTCGGCAGCGCGCCGGGGGTCGTCACAAACGGATTGTCCTTCGGCACCGACCCGTCGTCATTGATGCGGTGGATCTTGCCGAGCGGGTTCGAGAGATCCTGCGAGTTCTGCATCACGCCGCGCTCGCCGATGGAATAGAAGAGGTGTCCCTCGCGATCGAAGAGGAACCGCAGGCCGAAGTGCGAGCCCGAGGTCGTGTAGAGCTCCGGTGGTCCACGATAGATGAGCTGCTCGCCGGTCCACTCGTGGTTCGTGCTGAGCTTGCCGCGAATGATGACGGTCATCGACGGAATCTGCGGACCGCGGCCGCGGCCTGGCTGCACGGCCGGCGTCGGCGGCGCCGCGGACGGCGCAGGCGGCACAAAGCCCGGGCGCACTTCCGAATAGGCGAGATAGATCCAGCCGTTCCTCGCGTAGTTCGGATGCACCTCGACGTCGAGCATGCCGCCATCCTGCTGCACGTGCGCTGTCGGCGTGCCCTTCACGGGCTCAGACAGTACGCCCTTGTCGATGATGCGAAGATTCCCCGAACGCTCGGTGACCAGCAACCGCCCATCGGGCAGAAATGCCAGCCCCCACGGTGTCTCGAGACCGTCGGCGATCAGCTCCGCTTTCACGGTCTGCGTCTGCGTCTTCAGAATGTGTCCCGCGGGATTGGCGATGAACTCGGGCTTTGGCGCGCGATTGCCAGTCTCCGCGCGGATGTGGTGAATCAACTGACCCATCTGTTCTTCGCTCAAATCATCGAACGCCGGCATCCCGGTCGCGGGCATTCCGGCTCTGATGATGCGCACGAGGCGATCGTCGTCCAGCCGCGCGAGCACTTTCTCGTCGAATAAGCTGGCGGCTCGTCCACCGGCGACGTCGGTGCCGTGGCAGCCGGCGCACTTTTCTGTGAAGAGGGCGGCCGCGATCGCGCCCGGGCCGCCTCCACGGCCGCCTCCCGGTGCCGCCGCCGGTGGTGCCTGCGCGCGCATCAGGACATCGCTCACTGCGAACAACAAAACAGTTCCGATCACAACAACCAGCGCACACGAACGAATCACGGATCGCATAGTCGTCTCTCGTTACTCGAAACTGGCAAACGCGAACTTCGTGGAATCCGGTGACCACGAGTTGCGATGCATCGTGCCTTGCCCGCCAATCAGCATGAGCAGTTCTGCGGACTTCACGGGCGTCGCCTTGGGCCCGGGTGTGGGAATGAGGCGAATCGACACCGGAACGCCCGAGCGACCGACGGTTCCCGGTAGATACGACATCAGCACGATCCATTTCCCGTCCGGCGAGGGATGCGGAAAGCGATGCTGGCCGTCATCGTCGGTGATGCGCTCTGCAAGCGAATCCTCGGGGCCGGCTCCGCCGGAAGGAATGCGCCAAATCTCACCCTTACCGCTTCTGCGCGAATCGAAATAAATCCACCGGCCGTCAGGGCTGAAGTCGGCGTTATCGTTTCCGCCAACCGACGTCAGTGGCTCCAGTTGTCCACCACCGCGCGGAACGCGACACACACGCCCGCCGCAATTTCCGGCCAACCATTCCCCATCAGCAGACATGGAGTGAATGAAGAAAGGCCCGGCGACCGGAGTACGCTGCGTCCAATCAGCATTGAAAACCAGGCCGTTGGGACCATCCATGGCCGCCTCCCACTTCCCATCGCGGCTTCGCCCGCGATCGTGATTGAACACGATGTTCGCAGGGCCAATCGCCTTCGCACCGCCACCAGTCACCGGAATCTGATACAGCTTGTCATTGCCATTGAACCGAATGTATTTGCCGTCAGCGGAGAAGTCTGGTGACTCGAAGTACCCGGCACTCGAGTAGACCTCGATCACGTTTTTTGTCGTGACGTCGTACGTCTTGATTCTGCTATGCGAGGGCGGAGCGGCCGCCGGTTGACCGCCTCTATTTGGCGTCGGAGCGGGCGCTTGCTGCGCGAGAATCGTGACGCCTAACGCGATGAGAAGGGCCGCGGGGTAGATTCTCGGCACGATTATTCGCGAAGCGTGAACGTGAATACGGCATTGCCCGCGGGAATGGAGACGTACTGCCGGCCGTTCACAGCGTAGGTTGTGGGTCCGGCAGACATCGCTCCGCCGAGCATCGCCTTCCAGAGGACGGCTCCGGTCGTTGCATCCAATGCATAGAAGAACCCTTCACGTCCGCCGGCGAACACGAGCCCGGACGCCGTCGACAGAACGCCGCTGTCCGTCACGTCCGTCATCGTGAACTGCCACTTGATGTCGCCAGTCCGTGGATCCACGGCCGTGATCGCCCCGTGTCCTTGCGACGCCGGTCGAGTGTTCGTTCGCGCAGGGCTCAACGCCGGCACTTCGTGGGTTGCCCCGCCGCCTGTGAACTGATTGCCCTCGATGTATTGGTCGACCCGCTTTGTATAGGTGGAATACGTGTCCACCCACGTGGGTATGTAGAACAGTCCCGTGCGGGGGCTGAACGATGGGTTGTACCAATTCGTCCCGCCCTGATTATTCGGATAGATCAGCTCGCCTTGCGCTGTCGGACTCAGCGCCGGAATCGGACGGCCCTTCTCGTCAAGCCCCTTCGCCCATGTCTGCTTCACAAAGGGCTTTCCGAGGAGAAACTGCCCTGTCACGCGGTCCAACACGTAAAAGAAGCCGTTGCGGTTGGCGAACATCAGCAGCTTGCGCGGAGTGCCCTGCCACGACATATCGGCGAGTACAGGCACCTGTGTGGCGTCGAAGTCGAATTCGTCGTGCGGCGTGAACTGGAAGTGCCATTTCAACGTCCCGGTATCCGCATCAAGGGCAACCACAGCGCTGGTGTACAGGTTGTCACCCATGCGCGAGTCGCCGTTCCAGTCGGGACCAGGGTTGCCGATACCCCAATAGATCAGGTTCAGCACCGGATCGTACGAGCCGGTGGTCCAGATCGATCCACCACCAGTTTTCCAGGAGTCGCCGGACCATGTGTCGTGGCCAGGCTCCCCGGGGTGGGGAACCGTATTGAATTTCCAGATTTGCTTGCCTGTCACGGGATCGTACGCGGCGAGAAATCCGCTGATGCCGTACTCGCCGCCCGCCGGGCCCATGATCACTTTGTCTTTGACGACAAGAGGGGCCACGGTCCCCGAGTACCCTTGCTCGGGTTTTCCCACCGGCGTCGTCCACAACAGACGGCCATCTCGAGCGTCGACGCCCACGAGATTCCCGTCAATCGTGCTCATGAACAACGTGTGCCCGAGAATCGCCAGACCGCGGTTGATACGGCCGCAGCACGCACGGGCGAGCGGCGACGGGGTATACGCGTACGTCCAGAAGACCCGGCCCGTGACGGCATCCGCGGCGATAACCACGTTGGGTGGTTGAACCGTGTACAACACGCCATCAACAGCGAGAGCCGTTGCCTCGTATTTTGACGTCGGCTCAGCAGGTGCCCGTGTCTGCAGCACCCACTCGAGCTGCAGGTTCTTGGCGTTCTGCGGCGTGATCTGGGTGAGAAGACTGTACCGTTGCCCGTTGAGGCTTCCCGAGTACGTCAACCAATTGCCCGGTTCCTGATCGGCCCGCACCAAACGATCGAACGTCACTTGTGCGCTGCTCGATGATGCGCCGAAGCACACCATCAATACCGCGACCTTGATTAATTGAAACGGTCGTATCGTGATCAAAATACACCTCTCCCGCCAGCAGGCGCAGGTGGGCCGCCGCGTCCGCGCCCCGCGGGGGCTTGCACAGGCGCCTTGAGCGTCCCGAGATAATCGACGACATCCGCCAGCTCTTGCGTTGACAACTTGTCAGCAAAGGACGGCATCGCTGAGAGATCGGATATGTCCCACTTACGCACGGCATCTTTGTGGAACGACCACAGCTTGCCTTTCGCATCGATCAGCTGCACCGAGTAGGTATCCTGATTCAGCAACCGTCCGAGAATGGTGGCGCCATCCCTGTTGACGACCGTCGCGGTTCGCGTCCCCGTACGAATATCCGCATGCGGATCGGTGAGCGCGCGCTCCAGTTCAATCGAGCGCCGTGTTATGCCTGCGCTCGAAAGATCGGGGCCGAGAAACCCGCCGTTCCCTTGCACACGGTGGCAGCTCACACACCCGCCCTTGCCGTCGAATATGGCTTTCCCGTTGACCGGATCACCGCGCAGCCCCGTTGTCTTCGAGCTGGCGAGAGAGCCCGGGAGCGATCGTAGGTACGCGACGACGAGCGCCGCTTGCGCCTCCGGGACATTGCTGGGCGGCATTGCCGTGCCGGGAATGCCGTTTCGAATAATGTTGATGAGCTCCTGGTCGGTGGTCCCACGGCGGAATGTCCCGGTCGTCAGGTTCGCGCCGGCAACACCATCCCCGTCAGGGCCATGACAGGTCGCGCAGCTCGCCAGATACATCTGCCCGCCGCGTTCGATGTCGGCAGGCGTCACTCCGTGATCCTGGGCGGTCACTCTCGTTCCGGCGACAAGGCCGGCCGCGACCGCCCCAGCCGACACGATCGCAAATACTCGACTCGACCACATTCATTCACCCACCCTTCCCTAGAACCTAAACCGAGCCGTCAGCTGCATCGTCCTCGGCGCCGCGACACCTGTGACCGCGCCGAAGCCTCTGATGTTGGCCGGGATCAACTCGCCGCTTGCATTGCGCGCGAGATTGCTCGGCGTCCGGTTGGTGAAGCTGGCGACGTTGAGCGACGCGTTGCGGTTGCTGTAGATGACGGAGTTCAAGGCGTTGAACGCGTCGATGCGCACCGAGAACTCCCGGCTGCCGCCAAAGGAGACGCTGCGGCTCAGCGAGAGATTCAGCGTGTGATCCGAGCAGCCGCGCATGTAGTTGAGGCCGGACTCGAGGCCGAGGCTGCCCGACTGCGGCGTCGCAAACGCGGAGGTGTCGAACTGCTTGTACGGATCGTCACTGCAGCCACCACCAGGATCGCCAGTCATCATGATGCGCGCGCTCTCCAGGCCCTGCGCACCAGTGAGGTTTCTCGAGGTAACTCCGGGAATGCTGTAGGTGACGGTGAACGGCGCGCCCGACCCGGCCGTGAAGACACCCGAGAGCTGCCAGTCGTTGAGCAGGATGCCCGCTGGCTTGTTGTCGACTCCCGGCAGCGCCCACACGAAGTTGGTCACGAGCGTGTGTCTGCGATCGTAATCGAGCGGCATGTAATTGGCTTTCCGCTGATTTTCATCGTTGCGCGGCGCACCCAGAACACCTGCCGCCGGCAAATCCGCGCTGGAGGTTCCCATCGCCCGTCCGAGCGTGTAATTGACACCAAACGCCAGTCCTCTGATGAACCGGCGGTTGAACGACGCCTGCAGCGAGTGGTACTTCGTGATGGCCTCCTGCTCGACCATCATGATGTCGCCGTAGCCCTGATATGGGCGCAGGAAATCGACCGTCAACGAGTTTGCGCCGGGGACCGCGCTGGTTGCGGGGCAGCCGGTACATCCGCGCCCAATGGTCGGATCCTGATTCGCGGCGAGAAATGCCGCGCCATACGCGGGTGCATTGATGTTCCGCAATTGCGTCTGGTTGTAGGCGTACGACCCGACGTACGACACGTCGAGCGTCGACGACCACGGCAGCACCATTTGTACGCCGACGTTCCACGGAATCGTCGTCGGAATCGGTCCGTCATGATTGAAGGCCGACAGCGCGGGCGGCGCGATGAGGGTATTCGCGCCCGGCGTGATGTCCTGCAACAGTCCGTAATTGAGTGAGACCTGCGTCGACCGCGGAGGATTGGTCACGAGCTGATAGACCGTGTCGCCGCGCTCGCGGTTGTAGAACATGCCGGTGCCGCCGCGGAGGACGCGCCGCTGGTCTCCGCTCAGGTCGAACGCGAAGCCGAACCGCGGTGAATAGTGAATTCCGCGATTCTCGTAGAGATGCTTGTCGATTCCCTGGCCGGCGGGAAAGAGACCATTGAGCGCGGTGCCGGAGTTCGGAATGACGCGGCCGATGTATGCCGCCTGCACCACGCTGCCGGTCACCTGGTCGCGGCCGACGCGGGCTCCGTTGACGATGTCCGGGTAGTACAGACGCGGCGCCTTCGCGGGGTCAAATTGATCGGGCAGGAAATTCGCCGTGAGCTCGAGCTTGTCGTGCTGTGGCTCGATCCAGTAGAAGCGCACGCCCAGGTCGAGCGTCAGACGGTCGCTCGCTTTCCAATTGTCCTGCACGTACCACTCGACGTTGTTGTAAATCCAATCCGGCACCAGGTACGCCGCCGATTGGGTGTAAGTCGTATAGATTCCGAGCGCGGCGTTGGCGTAGCCGTACCCTGTGTCGAACGGGTTGCTCGTGTCGTTGCCGAAATCGACCCTACCGCTTGGATTGCCGAATGCCGCCTGCGCCTTGCGGCTGTGCGTGAAGTAGAACCCCACCTTGCCCGTATGGCGGCCCATGAGGCGCGTCACACTTGCGACGAAATCCTGCGTTCGATTGACGTTGACGAATGGCGACGCGGCGCATCCGCCGCACGCGGTGCCGCCGAACGTGCCGACGTTGTAGTTCGGAGGCTGGTTGGCGACGCGACTGCCGTAGCTCAACGACGGCGGAAGATTGATCATGCCGTTCTCAATCCATCCGGTGGTGCCCCCCAGCAGATCGGCCGCATAACTCCCGGCCGGAATGCTGTTCGCGTCAGGAAACAACAACGGGAAACCCGATAATCCGAGGGCCGTCTTGTTGATTTTGTCGCCGTTCGCGGTCAGCGTCCCCAACCAGTTCTGCGCCATCCCGTAGGTCGCTTCGAACACGGTGGTCGAGTTCAGGGTGCCGCTCACCGTGAGGGAGGGCAGCCAGTTTCCGGGTTTCGGATTGTACGTGGACAGCAGGCCGGGTATCGCTGACGCAGTCGCCGTGTGCCCGCTTGTCTGCAGAATCTTCCCGTTGAAGCGCCAGGAAGACGACGCTTGATAGTCGATGCGAAGCAGATCGAGCCGGCGCGGATTATCCGTGTTGGGTGGAACGAGCTGGTAGTTGTATCCCTGCGTGATCGTGTCCGCGCTGTTCGCAGTGGGATACATTTTCAGAATGTTCGTGCCAACGTTGTAGAGCCGGTTCTGCGGAATCTTTCCAAGGACTCCGCCGTCCCGGAAACACCCGCGCGTGTCGGCGGCCGTGCACGGCAGTCCGGTCGTGTAATCGCGGATGAATGGGAACAGGTTGCCGTTGTTGTCGCGAGTCTGCGAAAAGTCACCCTGCCGCTCGAGCTCGGTCGGGACGCGCATGCGTGCGACCGCGACGCTCTGGCTACGTGGCTGAAATTCCTGACTCCAGAAAAAGAAGAGCTTGTTCGACCCTGGTTTCCCAACGGGACCGCCAAGGGTGTAACCGAAGTCCTTCTCGTCCACGATTGGTTTGGGCAGACCGTCGCGCTTGTTCAGCCAGGTATTGGAATTCAAATCGTCGTTGCGCCGAACCGCATAGATTGAGCCGTGGAACGTCTGGCCGCCGCTCTTTGTCACGGCGCTGATCTGCGCGCCGGCGGCGCGGCCGAATTCTGCCTGATAGTTCGAGGTGAGCACCTTCACTTCCTGCACGGAATCGACCGTCAGCGTGACCATCGAGCTGGTGCAGTTGCAGCCGGTGTCGACGGTGCTCACGCCATCCACCTGGTAGTTGTTTTGATTCGTGCGCGAGCCGTTCACCGTTCCGGCCACCATGCCCGGGGCGAGCAGCTGCAGATCGCTGAAGCGGCGCCCCGTAATCGGGATGTTCTCCACCGCCTCCGACGAGATGGAAAAGGACCGCTCACCGCTCTGCGCCTGAATCAACGGCGCTTCTCCGGAAACGATGACCGTTTCCTCGAGTGCGCCGAGCTCCAGCGCCAGAATGCCCGCTGCCACCCGGCTTCCCGGAGGCACAGCCACGCCCGGACGCTCCAATGTCTTGAATCCGGCTAGCGCCACCTTGATCGTGTACGTATCAGCCTGAACCGTGGGAAACACGAAATCGCCCGCGTCATTGGTCACCGTCTCCATCGACGTCCCGCGGGCTGCGCTCGTCAGCGTGACGGTGGCTCCGGGTATGGCGGCCGCCTGTCCATCCCGAACCGACCCGACGACTGACGACGTGGTGATTTGCGCCGCTGCGGGGACGGCCGTGCCACAGAGGAACATGATGAGGAAGAGAACCCTGGGAAGTGGTGATGGCTTGCACATAACAATCTCCTTGCTGGCCTGCCCAGCTGTCTCTCGAGTGTGACTCGGGTGCGTAAAACTACACCCGATCCCATGAGAGGGTCTTTGTTCCTGCGTGAATATTTCTAACGATTTCTGAAGGCGGGGCGGGATCCAAATTCTCGAACTAATAACTCTACTGATTGACGCGGTCTAAGACCCAAATAGAGGCTCTTACGTCTGTGAGAGGCATGATCAGGTTTTTGTGAACCAGTGCGATGTGGAGCCCACTGATGTGGGGTAGCACCATGCGCGATGGAGTGTTGAAGTCTGTGACTTGAAAGGGATCGTTAACCGGAGCACCCCTCTGCGGGTCGAATCGACGACCCCACATGTTGATAAAACCCGCACGTCTGGAAATGAAATAAATTGTCCTTCCGTCAGGCGCCCAACGGGGCTTGTCGTCCCAGAAACGGCTATCTGTGATCGCCGTCCACTCTCCCCCAGTCGTCGGAACCGTATAGATAGTAGAGGTGCCTGGTGAGGTCACGGCGTTAAAAGATATCCAGCGACCATCTGGCGAGAACTGCGCCTCATACAACCGGTAACCAGATCGAGACGTAATCATCCGCACTGAAGCGGGCTCTGCCGGCGGCGTCACGCTGTTCAGGGAGAACAGGCATACCCCCATGCCCATGCCTTCTCCAGTTGGACAGGCACTGAGAATCTTCTTACCGTCAGCGGACCAGTCAAACGGCGCCAATTGTTCGGCCATGGACATCGGGCGCGGCGTGGTGAGCAGCTTCTCGTTCGAGCCATCGGCAGCCATAACCGCGACCACCTTCTCGATCGGCAACCCTGGACGCTGTACGGGCATGTCACGTCGATACACCAAGTGCGCGCCATCGGGAGACCATCGCGGCGCGGAAATGGCACCTGCTGTCAGCAGAAGTCGATCCTCTCCGCCAGCCAAGGAGCGCATCCATAGCTCCTGCTGTCCATGGCGAATCGCTCGATAAATCAACCGCGTCCCGTCGGACGAAACATCGTATGGAGCATCCGCGCCTTCATCCGAGAAAGGCTCACCCGGGCCGGTAATGCGGCCCGCGATCGCGTCAAACGGGATAGACCACAATCGCGTCCTCTCAGTCCTCAGACTGAACGCGATTCTGCTCCCATCCGAAGACACGCTGATGTTGTCGTTCAGCTCCGCCCCGGTTGTTAAGCGATCGGGGCCCGCACTCCAGCGCAAGGTCTTCGGATCAACCGTCACACGCCACACGTTCTTCACGTCTGCGGAAGTTCCCTCGAAAAACAGTGCGTCACCACGCGGTGACCACACAAAACGGGTAAAGGCGACCGCGGCTTCCTTGAGATGCTGTGCGACGGTGGGCTCAATCTCAGATCTGATAGCGTCGCGCCCGTCCAGTGACACAGTCCACAGGCTGGGTGTCATTTCCCCCGTCCGAGTGCCGTAGACAGAAACCCTTTGGCCTCCGGGGTACCAGCTCGCTTGAAACGACTGGAAACTACCGAGCAATTGGGCCAGCACCTGGCGAGGAGGGGTTCCGTCCAGATCAACCACGTAAAGCTCGGTAGACCTTGCGCTCGACGCTCGAAGAGGTCCGAAGAAGAGGAGCTTCGATCCATCAGGAGACCATTGGGGACGGTAGCCGACATCCGCAATTCTCCGCTCGGCACCACCTTTCGACGGCACGAGGTAGAGCCCGCCGCCGTCGCGCTCGGATCGAAATGCAAGATATTTGCTGTCTGGCGACCATGCGGGCTGCCAGTCGTTTTCGGCAGACGACGTGAGCCGAACTGGATTCTCCTCGGTCGTTGGTTGCATCCAGATGTCGGAATTTCCTGTGCGATCGGAACTGTACGCGATGAAAGCACCGTCGGGTGACCATGTTGGCTCACTCCTCACACCGGGGCTGAATGTCAGCTGCCAAAGCTTGCGGTGCGGTATGGCGAACGGCTCTCCAGATCGCGGGAGTAGAGCCTCTGTTCCGGTGAACGACATCGACAACAGGAGCGCCACGAGGCCGATCAACCCGGCGCGCGACCGGCCAGTCGTCACCACACCCTCGCGAGGCTCTGTTGCACGCGGAGGTTGTAGAGCAGCGGCATTCTGCACTTGCGATTCAGCTATGGAGTCACTGACCTGCGCGAGGTACTCAGTCGGCGTCAGCTCCTGTACTGTTGCGACGAATCGATAGCCGCGGCCAGGTATCGTGACGATGTAGTTATGTTCGGTGAGCCTTTCATCGAGTGCCTTACGAAGCGTTGAAATATGGCGGGCAAGATTGTTCTCTTCAACTACCGCGTCTGGCCAGACGGTCCGTAAGAGTTCGTCTTTGCTAACGATGCGTTCGCGCCGCTCGATGAGTGTAAGGAGCACCTCGAACGCCTTGGGTGCCAGAACAACAACACTGTCGTGACGTCGAAGCCGCCTCTTAACAGAATCGACCGCAAAAGGGCCGAAAACGTATACCGGGCCGGCGCCCACGGCGTCTGACTTGTTCATAAATGCAGAAAAAATGGCGAAGCGCGTATTGTATCGGAACTACTTTGGAAGGGGAATATTTCGTCGCTGACCGAATCGCCGCAGCAGAAGGTAGAGGACCACTGCGGCGGCGAAGGCGCCGGCGATCCAAGGGTCGTGCTCCCTGAGGGTCTCCGCGGCCCGGTCCCCGAGCCTCACCGCGAGGTACGCCTCTCCCAGGAAACGGACGAGGCGTCCGGCGAATACCGCCGCCACAAACCGCCGCCAATCCAGGATCGCCCCGGCGATGGCAAAGAGCACAGGCCCGAGCACGATGCCTAACACGCCAAACACTTCACCATGCCGAGGACTTTGACGACGCGCTTGACGCGATCGAGCGTGCCGAAATCTGCGCGCACGTTCGCGAGAAAGAGCAAGCCGGCATGGCGGGCTGCCTGATAGCCCTGATCCACCGTAAGCTCTCGTCCGACCTTTCCGAACGGCTTCAAGTCCCGTGAGGTCGTGCCGCAAACAAAGAGGACCGCGTGGGCGCGAATAGCCCTCCGGGCGCTGCGGGGCAAGAGAAAGCGGTATGAGGTAAGGTAGCATTCGAAATGTCAAAGCCATTGTCGGCGTCCGGACTCGGTGTCGCTCTACTTCTCATCGCCTCGATGGCGCCATCCGCGCAGCAGCCCGCGCCGGGCGTCGACCCGCCGCTGCCAATGCCGGCGCTCCTCAAGCAATACCAACCGGTTTCCACCGATCGCCTGAAGAATCCGGCCGACGGCGAGTGGCCGATGATTCGCCGCACCTATGACGGCTGGGGGTACAGCCCGCTGAGCCAGATAGAACCGGGCAACGTAGCGCGGCTCGAGCCGGTGTGGGGATTGGCCACGGGCGTCACCAATGGCCATGAAAGCGCTCCGCTTGTCGTGAACGGAGTGATGTTCGTGTCGACGCCAGGCAATCAGGTGCTTGCCATCGACGCGCGAACAGGAACGTTGCTCTGGCGCTATCGCCGGCCGCTTCCAACTCCCGTCGTCTTGAACCATCCCACCAGCCGTGGTGTCGCGATTTACAACGACAAGGTGTACTTCGCCGCGGGTGAGGCTGTGCTCGTGGCTCTCGATGCACAGACGGGCCGGGAGGTCTGGACCACGCGCGTGGCCGATAACGCGAGCGGGTACTACATGTCGCTTGCGCCGCTCGTGGCAGACGGCAAGGTGCTCGTCGGCACGTCGGGAGGCGACCTCGGCATCCGCGGTTTCGTGGCCGCGTTGGACGCTGAAAACGGGAAGGAGCTCTGGAGGACGTTCATGGTTCCCGCGCCGGGAGAACCGGGCAGCGAAACTTGGCCGAAGGGCGACGAATGGAAGAGAGGCGGTGCGTCTATCTGGGTGTCGGGCAACTACGATCACGCGACGAATCTTTCCTTCTGGGGAACGAGCAACGGTGGACCATGGATGGGCGACCAGCGCCCTGGCGACAATTTGTATGTCGCGTCAACAGTGGCCATCGATGTCGCCACCGGTCACATCAAAGGCCACATGCAGTACAGCCCCAACGAGTCCTGGGACTGGGATGAGGTCTCTCCTCCGATCCTCGTCGACTTCCAGCGCAACGGACGCACGATCAAGGGCCTCGTCAACGTGGCCCGCAACGGCTACCTGTATTTCCTCGAGCGCACAGCCGGCAAGATCAATTTCGTGGACGCAGGCCCGTACGTGCGGCAGAACGTGTTCAGATCGCTCGACCCCAAAACGGGCCGGCCTGACGTCGACCCCGAGAAGAAGCCTGGTACCGGAAAACTCGCCGACTTCTGTCCGTCGCTGTGGGGCGGGAAGAACTGGCCGCCGATCGCGTTCAATCCGAAGACGCGAATGATCTATATCCCCGCCAACGACAACCTGTGCGCCACATATATCGGCCGTGAGGTCGAGTACGTGCCGGGCCGCAGCTATACGGGCACAACCGTCACGATGTATCAGTACCCGGGATCGACGCACATCGGAGAGGTGCAGGCGTGGAACGTCGACACGGGTAAGCGTGTGTGGACCCATCGGTTCGCCAAGTCAGCCAACTGGGGGCCGATGCTCACAACGGCAGGCGGCGTCGTGTTCTCCGGCGGCACCAACGATCGCATGTTCCGCGCCTTCGACGCGAAAAGCGGCAAAGTGTTGTGGGAGTACCCGACCACCTCGGGCATCATCGGTGTGCCGATCTCGTATTCGATTGACGGCCGGCAGTACGTCGCCGTTCAGTCAGGCTGGGGAATCGACGCACGCGCAATGCAAGGCCGTCTCAACCGGCTGCATCCTGGCGAGTATCCTGAAGTGCCGGAAGGTGGAGCTGTCTGGGTCTTCGCAGTCAAGTAATCGCTGTTGGCAGATGGAGGCGCGCACACGCTAGGAGCGTCAAAGCAGCATCAACACAAGCGCCGCGACCGCCGGGCCGATAACCACCATCGACAGTCCCCATCGCATCAACAACGACTTCAACCGCGACCGTTCGCTTTCGGCGCCCGACGCGATGATCAGCGCACCCGTCGTCGAGAATGGTGACGCATCCACGATCGACGCACACACGCCCATCGCGCACATCAACGCCCCACCGGCGACACCGCCCGACGTGGCCAGCGGCACGGCCAACGGCACGAGCGCCGCAAGAATCCCGGCGGTCGACGCAAACGCCGAGACCAATCCGGCAATCATGCAGATGACAAACGCCGCCATAAGCGGCGTGCCGACATTCATGGCCGCATGCCCCATCAGATTGACCGCGTCCAGCCGCTGCAGGACACCCACGAACGTCACGATCCCTCCAACCATGAAGATCGTCGACCAATCGATCCTGCGAATGCCTTCAACCCCCGCTTCCGGGTACATCAGTGCGAGGACGGCGCCCAACCCGAATGCGATCACGCCGAGATCCGGTTGGTATCCCAGCGAGAAACCGATGACGACGGAGAGAATCAAGACGACGATGCATACGAGCGTCACGATTTGATGTGAGGCGAATCGTACACGTGTAGCCGTTGCCGCCGGCTCGATTACAGAGTTTCGAGGGACGGTGGCAATACCCGGGCCCGGGAACATCCATGCCGCGAGAACAAGCAATGCCAGGTTCGAAATAAACGCTGCGGCCAGAAGCGTAAGCGGATTGAGATCGATGCCGGCTTGACGGGCCGTCGTGACCGTGACGATGCCGAACAGGCTGGTCGGCGCGAACCCGCCAGTACTCATGCCAGAGTTGAGCGCAACGCCCATCAACATCGGATCGACAGCCGAGCGCCGCGCAGTTGCCATGGCGAGCGGGATCATGACGTATCCCGCCTGGGACGAGCCCATGGACGCCACACCGGCCGTAATCAGGAAGATCACATATGGCAGCAGCGCGCGCCGGTCTCCGACGGCTCCGATCAGCTTGTGAATCGCGATGTCGATGGTGCCGTTGCCCTGGGCGATGCCGAAGAAGTAGGTGACGCCCGCGATAAGGACCAGGATGTTGATGGGGAACCCGGCCAGGATGTCCCGAACCGGCATGCCCGCCAGCCATACGCCGACGGCAACGGCGGCGGGAAGCATCAAGACACCGAGGTGAATATTGCGGATCGTGGCGATCGCGAACACGGCGACGAAGATAGCGATGGCAAGTGTTGGCATGGGGCGCCGCGATCTTATCTCGCCTTTCGACTGGAGACTATCGACTTTCGACTATCGCCTTTCGACTAGTACGTCGTCCGCCCGCCGGATGTGTCAAAGGTTGCCGCCGTCGAGAACGAACACTCGTCGCTGGCGAGCCAGCACGCCATCGCGGTCGTCTCATGGATTTCCCCAAGCCGGCCCATCGGGATCCGCGAACGCATGTATTCCACCTGGCTCTGCGGCAGTTGTTCCAGAATCGGGCTCTGAAACGTCGCCGGCGTGATGCAGTTCACGAGCACCCCCTTGGTTGCGAGTTCCTTTCCGAGCGACTTGGTCAGGCCAATCACTCCCGCCTTCGACGCCGAATAGGCCGACGCGTTGGGATTGCCTTCCTTTCCGGCGACCGACGCGATGTTCACCACGCGGCCGTACCCGGAGGCGAGCATGAATGGGACAACCGCACGGCAACAATAAAAGGTGCCGTTGAGATTGACCTCGATAACTCGAATCCAGTGTTCCACTGGGTACTCATGCAACAGCGCTGTCGCGCCGGTGATGCCCGCGCTGTTCACCAGCACGTCCACCCGGCCGAGCGCAGTGTGCGCCGACACAGCCGCCTCTGAGACGGCGCGATAATCGGCAACGTCGAGAACGGCAACATGGCTCGCGCCAATCGCCTTCGACGCGTCGGCAACGAGATCGGCGTTGAGATCCCAGATCGAGACGCGTCCCCCTTCCGCGACAATTCGCCGCGCAACGTCGCGGCCAAGGCCGGACGCTCCCCCAGTGACAACAGCAGTGCGGCCGGCGAATCGGCCCTCGAACATCTTCATGACGAGCTCTTCATT
>CAYHHH010000032.1:22869-37697 GCA_964356125.1 uncultured Bifidobacteriaceae bacterium
GTGGTGACCAGCAATCCCCGCGGCACGTTCCGGCGCAGTTCCGCATAGCCCCAGTAGTCATCGGGCGGCAGGGCCTCCTCAATCCACTTCAAGCCGTACTCTTCGCGCGCCGCGCGTGCCAGACGGGTCGCGTATTCCACGTCCAGGCTCATCCAGCAGTCGTACATCAGCCAGAAGTCGTCACCGACCCTGCTGCGCATGTCGCCGAGCAGCTCGAGATTTTTCTTCAGTCCTTCGTCGCGCACCGGGCCGCCCAGCAGCGCGTGCACCGGCTCCTTGCGCACCTTGGCCAGCAGGTCCCAGAGCGCCAGGTCGACGCCTGAGATCGTATTGAGCACGATCCCCTTGCGGCCGTAGAACAGCGTGGCGTTGAACATCTGATCCCATATCTTCTCGATGTCCGTGATCCGCGCCCCCTCGATGAACCGCGCCAGGTGCTTTTCGATAATCCAGCAGCCGAGCTCACCGCCGGTCGTCACCGAGAAGCCGACGGTGCCGTCGCTCGCCTCGATCTCGACCACCAGGGTGCCGAGCACGTTGAGGCCGAAGCTCCGACGACTCTGACGGTAGTCCTCGTACTTGCTCATCGGCGTGGCGATGTGGTCGTCTATCCAGTGGCCATCGGACTGGTCGTGGTAGTCGGCACCGCCGCCACGAAGCGTAAAGGCACGAACGTACTTGATGGTGGGCATGCTCATAGTTGGATACTCCGACGTTTGTCCGCGCCTACGCCGGGCAGCATTACGCCGACGATCGCAATCAGGATGGCGCCGATGAAGGCGGCGAGCCCGAGCACATACAAGCCGGCGAGTGGCCGCCCGAACGACTGCTCCGCCCATGTCCTGACGATCGGTCCAGTAAAGCCGCCCGCCGCCCCAAACGAATTCACGAGCGCGATGCCGCCCGCTGCCGCGGCTCCCGACAAGTAGCCGGTCGGGAACGTCCAGAACAACGGCTGAACGGCAATGAAGCCGGACGCCGCGAAGCGCAATGCGATCAGGGAATCGCCGTCACGAGGCCCACCTCGAGTCCTACTTTCCTGCCGAGGAGTTGCGCCACCTGGGTTGGCAGATAGAACACCACGCCGTACACCGCGACCTGGATCAGGAAATAGATCGCGCTGAGATAGAGGACACCGGGGTTGCTGAGCGCCGCGAGCACGCCGTGGGGACCGTGGGCGCGTTTGTCCCGATCCTCCGCTGTCACGGCCGCGTGCAACACGCGCTTTTCCTCGGCGTCGAGCCACACAGCATCAGCGGGCTTGTCATCGATATAGAAGTACGCCCAGATCCCGGTCGCTGTAGCGAGCAGGCCCTCGACCATGAACATCCATTGCCATCCCTTCAGGCCCAGCACGCCATCCATTTCGAGCAGGAGGCCCGAGATGGGGCCGCCGAGAATGAACGCCAGCGGCGCCCCGAAGTAGAAAAGCCCCATGACTTTGGCGCGCGCGTACGAGGGGAACCAGTACGTCAGGTACAGGATGACGCCGGGAAAGAATCCCGCTTCCGCGATTCCCAGAAGGAGGCGGAGCACGTAGAAGGTCGTCGCGGAATACGCGAACATCATGGCCGCCGAGACGAGGCCCCAGGTCACCATGATGCGGGCCATCCAGAGGCGGGCACCCACCCTGTGCATGATGAGGTTGCTCGGCACCTCCAGGAGCGCGTAGCCCGCGAAGAACACGCCGGCGCCGAAGGCGTAGGCCGCCTCGCTGATCCCGGTGTCGATCTGGAATGATTCCTTCGCAAATCCCACGTTCGCGCGATCGAGGAACGCGAGGATGTACATCAGCAGCAGGAAGGGCACGAGGCGCCAGGTGGCCTTGCTGATGATCCTCGCCAACGCGTCCATGGATTGCTGAAGCGTAATCTCGCTCAATCAGCGGACACAAGGCCAGGTATGAGGGTAGGCTCTTGGCCAGACGAAAACACGTACGCCGAAACCGATCGCCGGCCAGTCGAGGGACATCCTATGCTCCGAGCACTCATCCTCCTGCTCACGATGTCGACACCCCTGTCCGCCCAGGACTTCTCCGAGCTGCAGGTGGAGGAGGTGGCCACCGGCTTCACAGGCGGCGAAGGGTCGGTGTGGTCGCGCGAAGGCTTTCTCCTCTTCAGCGACTACAGTCAGGACCGGATCTACAAATACATTCCGGGAAAGGCGCCCGAAGTCTATCGGGACGGCTCCAACGGGGCCAACGGCAACACGATGGATCGGCAGGGACGCCTGTACTCGTGCGAGTACAAGGCCCGGCGGGTCACCCGGACCGACCGCACAGGGCGGATCGAGGTCCTTGTCGACCGGTTCGAAGGCAAACGGTTCAACGCGCCCAACGACATCGTGGTGCGGCGCGATGGACACGTCTATTTCACCGACCCCCTGTACACCCCGCTCGATGTGCGGGACCTGGATTTCTACGGGATCTACCATGTCACCCCGAAGGGCCGGATTGAAGCGATCGCGCGGATGCAGACGCGGCCCAACGGCGTCACGCTGTCGCCGGATGGCACGATCCTCTATGTCGGCAACGAACGACAGATCCTCGCCTACGACCTGAACCGCAACGGCCAGGCGTCCAACGAGCGCGCGATCATCGCCGACCTCCCGGGCGGACCGGATGGCATCCGCACCGACGCCAAGGGAAACCTCTATCTCACGTTGGGTGGCATCGCCGTGTACTCGCCCGCCGGCCAGCTGCTGGGCCGGATCACGCTGCCAGGCGGGGCCCGCAACCTGGCGTTTGGCGACAAGGACCTGCGGACGCTCTACATGATCGGCAACTCGCTCTATCGTGTGCGAGTACCAATCCCAGGGTCGATACAGTACTGACCGTCTATGGATAGCTGGCGCCAGTGATGTGCCCTATGCAGGGGACTGCAGACTGATCGCCACCTCAAGACCGGGCTGTGCGTTTCGCGCGCGAATGTCTCCCCGGTGCAGTCGGACCGCGCGTTGGGCGATCGCCAGACCTAATCCCACTCCATGTGCGTCATTCGGCACTGAGCGATAAAACGGACGGAACATATCGATGAGTGCCTCTTCCGGAACACCAGGTCCAAAGTCGCGAACGCAGATCACCACGCAACCCTCTTTGCACGTCGCAGACAGCGTAGGCGGATTCCCTTCCGGCGAATAGCGCACGGCATTCTCCAGCACATTGTCCAAGGCGCGTCGAAGTAAGGCCGCATGTCCGTGACAGACCAGGTGCTCATCTGCTGCGAGCGTCACCTCGTGTCGCGCCGCCGTCTCCTCGAGCAACGACGAGAGGTCCACGACTTCCCGATGGACCTTCATCAGGCCACCCTCGGCTCTCGTCATGTCGACCAGCTCTCCGATGAGCGAGCTCAGTCGTGCAACCTCCTGTTTGGCTTCCTCGGGCCGCATCAGCTCCACCGCAAGGACCAGCCTTGCCAACGGGGTCCGCAGCTCGTGCGACACGTCCTGAAGCAGCCTCCGCTCCGATGTCAGAAGCGTTTCGATCCGATCCGCCATCAAATCAAAATCGCGAGCGAGGTCACCGAGTTCATCGTGGCGTGTCGATTCCGTTCGCAGTGTCAGGTGCCCTGCGCCGAATTCGCGAACCGTGGCTCGGAGGTGTCGAACCGGATTGACCAGGTGCAGCGTAAATACCCAGCACATCACGGCAATCAAGACGGCGACGAGTACGAGATACGGCCACAACCAAAGCGGTGGCGGCGGCGGTGGCGGCATCGCGAACACCAGCGTGTAACCGCCATCCCGTGTGCTGACCCAGTTGAACCCCCGCTGCGATCGGGCGCGTAACGCCGAGCGATCCTCTCCGGTCAGCACGTCACGTGCGTCGGCATCGAGCAAAACATGCCCTTTGGGAAACATCTCGTCCATCCGCTCGAGCGTCGCCCGCAGGCCAGCGGCGCCCTCCTCCTGCCAGGCACGCACCGCGGTCTCCAGTCTTAATTGATGCATCGCTTGAAACAACGGGCGCTGTTCGAACTCCGGCGGTCTGGACAAGCGCGTGGTCACGCCAAAGGCAAGTATTGAGAGCGCCAGCGTGATGCAGAACCACGCCGTCAGCTTCGCAAACAACCTCACGAGGCGAATCCCGGCGCATCGAGCGCAAAGAGATAACCGGCCCCTCGCACGGTCTGAATCAGCGCACCCTTCGAGCCGAGCTTATGGCGAATCCGGCTGACATGAACATCGACGGCGCGATCGGGCGCCGCGGCTTCCCGCTGGTTGAGCCGTACTGAAATCTCGTCGCGCGATACCGGACGCCCGGCCGCCCGCATGAGAATCTCCAGGATGCCGTACTCGGCGCTGGTGAGATCGACCGGCGAACCTGCCACGTTTACCTGCCTCGCCGCGGTGTCAAGACACACGCCGGCTATGTCGATGACCGGCATCTTTCTGCTGCGCGCCATTTCAGGCGACCGTCGGAGAATCGCATGGACCCTGGCCACCAGCTCCGCCGGATCGAAGGGCTTGGCCAGGTAGTCATCAGCGCCGGCCGACAATCCGAACACGCGATCGCTCGGCTCGCCACGCGCCGTCAGCATGAGCACCGGGACGTCGCTGACCCGCCTCAACTCATCGAGTACGGAGAAACCGCCCAGGCCGGGGAGCACGACATCGAGGAGCACGAGATCGTGCGACCCGCCAGAGGCCATGGCCAGCCCTGTCAGGCCATCGTAGGCGATCGCGACGGCGAATCCCTGTTGCATCAGAAAATCGCGCATCAAACGGCACAACTGCCGGTCATCGTCGATGAGGAGCAAAGACGCCGGCATCAACAGGTTTATGGCATCTGAATCTGCAAACGCGTGCCGAACGCCCAATACAGACCCCGGTTGCCGGGTTCGGGGGCGGATCGCGCTTCAGCGTACCGTTCGAGCGACGCATTTCCCATCACGCGCGCCCAGCGTGAGAAGTTCCACGATAGACCAGTCGTCAGCGTTCGCTGCGCCCGAGCGCGAACGTCGGTGGCGCGCGGTCGCACGCTCTCTTGCAGCGTTTCAGGACCGACGTCATCGAACTCCAGGGAGTCAAACCGAATCCCCAGCGCCCATTCGCGCAGCCTCGAGCGCGTCGGGCCCGGCCGCCGGCCAAATTCGCGCGTGACCGCCGCGCTCCACCCGATTCCGACGGCGCCCGGCAGGTCTTCCAGATCGAGGCCTTGCCCGGCCCGCTCGTCACGCACGCGCATCGCCTCAGCGGTCGCGCGCCAGCGCCCGGGTGTCCACTCGGCGTCGCCGCCGACACGTGTGCGCCGGCCATCGACGTACAACCGCTCGAAAAACCGATAGCCGGACTGCGAACGCCCTTCGAGACCGTTCGCTGACTCCGTATCAACAGCCGAGGTGCGACCTTCGGAGAACGACCCGGCCAGTTCGACACCTCTCGGGCCATTCCACACGAGGCGCCCAGCGGCGGTCATACCTGCACGTGAGTTCCGCCCATTCGCATCGCCTGCGAAGAGGCCGGCCTCATAAGCGAACCGCCTGCCGAGCTGCCCGTACACCATCGCGCCGATGTCGCGCCCGGGTGCAATTGATTGCGCAAATGCCGATCGTTCAAGGAAGTCCAGCGAACGCGCCGAGGTCCCATACTCCCGGCTGCCTGGCAGCTTGAACTGGCCTCCACGAAGCCGCAGCGCTCGCGTGAAGCGAATCTCTACGTACGCGTCCTTTATCAGCGTGTCGTCGAAATTGTCCAGCGGGTCGACGGTGACCTCGAACGACATCTGACGCCACTGTCCGTCGACACCGATGCGCGCCCGCCTCACGGCGAGTGTTTCATGCTCGAGCCGTCCAGATCCAGTGGCCACGGTCCAATCAGGATATCCACGCCAATCGAACTGCACGTACCCGCGTGGTGATATCTCAAAGCCTCCGTTCGTATTCGGACCGGACTCAGCCTGAGCCGGCTGAGCGTGTGCCGGCTTCACGCACACAGCACAAATGAACACGGAGACGAGGGTACGCCAGACCACTGCGCTCACTGTGCGCTCCCCAGCGCGCGTCGAACCGAGGCCACCCGGTTCGTCACGTACGCAATGAGGCCGGTCGCACCGTACACAGCCGCGTCGAATTGCTGGGGCGTCCCGGCGAACGTCCGAGCCGGGTCTTCTCCCTCGGTGCCGATGACAAACGGCGCGATGCGCGCCTGTTCGACGCGCAGGATCGCGCTCACGCGTGACGGCTCGAAGACGGTCGACAACAGGTCCTCCACGTGAGCCCGGTACGTCGCCCGGTACACCGGATCGTCCATCAGAAAACGGATCAGCGGCCAGCTTGCGTTGATGCCGCTGTGGAAGATGTCAACGGTTTGCGTGGCGCCTCCGCCAGCGCCGCCGCCGCCGCCGCCGCCGAAGCCTGCGCCGCCCGTGGACATCGACAAGTCGTGGTCCCACGGAATCCAGAACAACCGGTCTCTATGGCGGGGACTGCCGTAGAGGTAGTAGTTGTGCGCCGAGAGCCCGCCATAGGCATCGTTGTTTGCCACGATCGTGTTGAGCCCCAGCCACCGGAGAAATCCACTGGTATCGAGGCGCGCGTCGAGGCGGCTTCTCCATGACACGCGATCCGCCTTGGAGGCATTCAGCGCGGCGATCGCGCCCTGAATGTCGGTCCAGTCCTCGTCGAACTCGTTCGTTTTTTTCGGAAAGGCGTTCTTGTCGAAGATCGTCCATCGACCACCGGTGCTGTGTGGCTTGTACAGATTCCCGGAGTCGGCGCCGAACAGTCTGTCGAGCATCGGTTCGTCCGGCACTTCGATCATCGTGTAAAGACCCAGGTAAATCGGACCCGCACCGCGATCGAGATACACGCGCACAAAGGCAGTGCGCGGGGCAGGAAGGCCGGCATCGTGGAACAGATCGGTGACCACCTTGGCACGCAGATACGAGCTGTCGAGCGCGTTGTTGCTGAAACTCAGGTTTGTGAAGCCGAAGAACGTCTGATCGCGCGAATCCGGAAAACGAGCTTCAAGGCCATCGATGTTCAGGCGGAACGGAAGCTTCTCGGTGCCCGCCCGCCACGTGTTGACGAGGCTGGAATTGCCCTTGAGCCGAAAGCCGACGTTCTCGAACGTCTCACCGTCGAAGATGACACTGGCGGGCACATAGACTGGCGTCCTGGGCAGGAGCTCCACGTCATCGCGTCCTGGATTCACGGCCCCGGCACCCCCACCGGGATTGGCCCCGCCACGGCCACCGAGCACAACACACGCCAACGCTCCCCCGTCCGCGGTCTGCACGCATCGCCCGCTCGCCGGCGGCGTGCCAAAGACGCACGTACTCCCTTCGAGGAGATTCCTGCAGGCCGCGGTTGCGTCCTGCGTGAAACCCTGACCGGGCCCGCCCGTCGGTGGCTGTCCCCCACCCGGAACACCACCAGGCGGTTGCCCGCCACCCGGAAAACCACCGGGCGGCTGCCCGCCGCCAGGTTGTCCCCCTCCGAACTGACCACCAGCCGCACCGGCCATGTCAGTCATGTCGTCGATGACCATTTGCCAATCGCTTGCGGCCATCTTCAGGTCCAGCCGGCTCACCTGATCCTGGATAAACACACGTCCGTAGTCGGGCGTCGCATCACGTCCGTGCGTATCGGCGTTGCCTTTCAGCGCGTAGGCCGTCTCGCGCTCTGTCGCGTTGAATCCAATCAGAACCCCTGCGAGCCCGAATGCCACACCCAATCCGCGTGTGTAAATAGTTCGCAACTTACTTCTCCTCGCCTTCTGCAATCCGTTGAAGTTCCGCACTCTGTACACCTTCAATGCGATTAAGAGCGGTCACGAGGGCATGCGCCTGGCTGTCATCGCGGAGGATGGTTCGGTACGACACCTCTGTTGCCAATCCCTGGCGCGTCGTCGCGACCTGCGTGATGTATTGACTCCGAACGAAGGTGTCCAACGTGGGATTGATCAGGGTGTTCACGTCGTGACCAAGTCCAATACGTACTTGGAGGGTGAACGGAAGCGCCTGGCCAACAGCGGGCACGCGCCGCATGGCAAATGCCGCGATCGCGACGACACCGATGCCGCCGATCGCGACCCAGAAGTTGTGTGCACCAACGGCCATGCCCACAGCGACCGCAAAGATGACGTACGCCGTGTCCTGAGTGTCTCGGACGACCGTTCTGAACCGGACAATAGAGAGCGCGCCGACGAGGCTGAAGGCGCGGGCGATGTTGTCGCCGATCACCTGAGTCACCATGGCAATAAGAATTGCCAGCAGGACCAGCGTGACCGTGAACGAGGATGCCGGTTCTGCACGACTGTGTCGATAGATCTGCGCAACGATCCCACCGAGCACCATCGCTGCGACGAGTCGCCCGAGAACGACGGCCGGCGCCGCGATATCGGCGGCGACCGGCAATGCGAAATCAAGCATGTTCCGTCCGTCCTGTCATCACGACAGACGACGAGGGGAGCGCGCTCGACGTAAAGCGATTGAGCGCCGCCATACCCAGTCGGTACTTCGATGCTGTCTGAGGACTCAAACCACACTCCTCGACCAGCTGCTTGAAGATGGTCGGGACGTGTGACTTGAACTTCAACTCGAGAATCAGCGCGGAACACATGACGTGTCCTGGATCTGAACTGAATTGAGCGCGGGATACAGGGGCCACGCGGAGCGACTGGTCGAGGGTCAGGCGGGCCGATCCGGTGCCGGTGTCAATGGCGCGTGCCGTGCGGTGGTACGACACCTGGCAGACGGCGCTGAGCGCGCGGGTTTCCGTTCGGCGATGAAACCATTCACCGGACGGCAGAAGCGACGCGTTGACGTCATCCGATCGATCCAGTTCGTGGAGCGCCACTTGCGTGCGACGCTTGACGAGCATGCCCGGGCGGCGCAGCTTGCGTTCGAGAAAGGCCACGTTGCTGTCCCCATACCGGCGAATGCGGTATTTCGCCCTGCCATAAGAGCCCCATCGGTGAAAGACGTGGCCCTCGGCCGTGTCGAAGTACAGCGTGCTCGTCCGATACTCGTCACCAAACGGACCGGTGCCATGCGGATCCGCGTCGAGAAAGGTGCGTGCCCACGCACGAATGCGTTCACCCATCTGCGCGTCCACGACGAACTTGATTTCGAACGCGTGCGTCCGCGTCTCTTTGGCGTCGGTCATCGGCAGAGTCGAGAGTACGCGTCACGCGCCCGTTACCCTAGTTAAGAAGCGTTAACGAATGTGAAGAGACTGGCCCGGCTTTTTTGGCTTGACGGCGGCAGCCAGAACGACGAGACTTAGTTTGGACAGTCAACCTCGCCAGAGGCCTTCGGCGGCGATCGTCGTTTTTCGTGCCTCTTTCCATTTCGATTCGAAATCGCGCGCGTCAAGACGAGAAAATTCCAGTGGTTCAAGGACCTAGTCTTTACTCCACTCCACGGCTCGTCCGCTCGCAAACGGTTGAACCCGTCTGGGACGTGGGTGCCCGATCACGGGCTTCAGGGCCGCTTCCGGGCGCGGTGTCCTTTCTGATCGACTGCTCGTGAACCAGCCATGAAACCTGCCCCATTTGCAACCGAGGCAGCCGAGGGTGTCCTGGTGGGTCGACTGCGCACAGTCAGCCACGCCGCGAGCGCCCTCGCGCTAGGACTTGGACTGCTCGTCCTGGTTGGATGGGCCGCGCATCTTTCAGTGCTGACGAGTGTCGGACCAGGATTGTCGACGATGAAGCCGAACACGGCTATCAGCTTTGCGCTGTGCGGCGCCTCGCTTTGGCTCCGCCTGACAATGACGTCCCGTGTCGGGCGTGCAGTCGCAACTACCTTGGCCGCCATCGTCCTCATCATCGGGATCGGGACGCTGTTTGAGTATGCGGCCGGACGTAGCATTGGGATCGACCAATGGCTCGTTGTTGATGACGTCAGCACATCCGGAGTGCCGGGGCGCATGGGGTCGAACACCGCAATGTGCTTTGTCCTCGTCGCGGTGGCGATACTCCTCGGGAACTCTTGGCCGCTCATGACCCAACTCCTGGCCCTGACGAACTCCAGCGTTGCCATGATTGTGCTTATTGGCTACGCGTACAGCGTCGAACCCCTCTACGGGATCGCCTCCTACACGCAGATGGCGATTCATACAGCGGCCGGGCTCGCCGTACTCGGGGTCGGGATCGCCGCGGTTCACCCACGATCGGGGCTGATGGGTGTCGTCACCAGCAGCGGGCCGGGTGGCCTTTTCACGCGAACGATGTTGCCCGCGGTGATACTTGGTCCTCCGCTTCTGGGCTGGTTTCGACTTCTTGGCCAACGGGCAGGATGGTACGGCACGGAGTTCGGTCTGGCTCTCTTTGCAACGTCAAACGCTCTCGTGCTGGCCGGCGTCATGTGGCTGTTCGCAATCCGTTTGGATCGCTCGCGGAACCAAGCGCAACAATACCTGGACACCGCCGCAGTCATCCTGCTTGCGCTGGACGTACAGGGGCGAATCACCCTTGTGAATCGCTACGCCTGCAGCATCCTCGGCCGGACAGCAGACGAGTTGATTGGGCGCGACTGGGCCGAGACGTGCCTTCCGGTCCGGGTGCGGGACGAGTTCAGACAGAAATTTCACAATCTGATCGGTGGGGATTTCTCAGTCGTTGAGAACCCTATTCTCACCAAGTCCGGCGAGGAACGTCTAATCGAATGGCGCAACACGTTGCTGCGAGATGACGGGGGGCAGGTCATCGGTACGTTGAGTTCCGGCGCTGACATCACCGAACGGAATCAGGCAGTTGAGGCCCTGAGAACGACAGAAGAGCGCATGCGGTTTGCCCTACAGAGCGCCGACATCGGGGTCTGGGACATGGACTACACGAATGGTGTCATCCAATGGTCCGAGACCATGGAAGCCCATCACGGACTGCAGCCCGGAACATTTGGCGGGACCTTCGAGGCGTTCGTCGAGCGCATTCATCCCGACGATCGGGAGTCCGTGCTCGAGACCGTCGGGAAAGCCATGAAGTTAGGCGCCGATTTCTCGATACAGAACCGAGCGCGCTGGCCTGACGGGACGATCCGATGGCTGACCGGCGCAGGGCGTGTCCACCTCGGCGAGCATGGCGCACCAGTCCGTGGCATCGGTATTTCCTTGGACGTCACCGAACGCCACACCCTGGAACAGCAGTATAGGCAAGCACAAAAGATGGAGGCTATCGGTCGACTTGCCGGCGGTGTTGCTCACGACTTCAACAATCTTCTGACTGCCATTCTTGGCTACGCAGGCATGCTGGCCGAGGAATTCGCCGTGGGTGATCCAAAGCGGGCTGACATCGAAGAAATTCGAAAAGCCGGCGAACGAGCGGCTGGACTCACCCGTCAGCTCTTAGCTTTTAGCCGTCAGCAGGTGATGCAATCGACGATCCTGGATCTCAACGGTCTGACGAACAACCTCGCTAACATGCTGCGCCGTCTGATTGGCGAACACATCGAGCTAAACCTTACGTTGAGCTCTGACCTTGGTTCCGTAAGGGCAGACCCTGGCCAGTTAGAGCAAGTGATCATGAACCTCGCTGTGAACGCCAGGGATGCCATGGCGCTAGGAGGCCGCCTGACAGTGGAAACTGCCAACATTGAACTCGACGATGCCTACGGAAAGAGTCATGGCATTGCCCCGTTCAGCGCAGGAAGTTTTGTCATGCTCGCCGTGAGCGATACGGGAATCGGGATGGACGAGGTCACGAGGCGCCGGATTTTCGAGCCATTCTTCACAACCAAACCGCGGGATCGGGGAACTGGGCTTGGCTTGGCGACCGTGTATGGAATCGTGAAGCAAAGTGGTGGCTACGTCTGGGCGTACAGCGAGCCTGGGCAGGGCACGACATTCAAGATTTATCTGCCCCGAATCGACGAGCCCGCCGCAGCTCTGAGCGAAGCCGATGTGTCGAAGGAGGTTACTGATCGCGGCTCTGAAACGATCCTGCTCGTTGAAGACGAAGAGTCGGTCAGGGTATTAAGCCGAACTCTTCTCGAACGCAATGGCTATCGCGTGCTTGAAGCGGCGAACCCGCAGGAGGCCTTGGCCACGATTTCTGGGTATGCGGAGCCAATCGATCTCTTGTTGACTGACATAATGATGCCCGGCGAAAGTGGACCGGAATTGTTCCGCCATCTCAGAGTTGTTCGACCTGCGACTCGCGTCCTGTATATTTCAGGATACGCGGATCAAGCCATCATCAGCCGCGAAGTTCTCGAAGCTGGTGTTCCGTTCCTACAAAAGCCATTCTCCGCAGCGGCACTTGCGCGAAAGGTCCGCGAGGTTCTGGATTCCGACCGGGGGCACACTGAGTCCGCCTGAAGTTCCGCAACCGCCGCTCTTGGTTGCGTCATCCCGGTTCCGGTGTCCGTCACTGTGAGCGCTACGTACGGTCCCGGCGTTACAGTCACGTGCGTCTTCGCGTAGTCCCAATGCCACGATGGGCGCTCAGTTGACGAGCGCAGTTGCATTCGCGGCAGAGCACGCCCGAACATCATCTGATACGCGAGCATCATCACTCGCCCGTTGCCAAAACTCACGAGCGGCCGCGCGGGCGTCATTCCACACGTCCAGCGTATCCGCGGTCGCGTGCGGCAGCGCAAAGGTTCGAGGCGGCACCTGGCCATCGGCCGTCGGCGAGTACAGCGCCGATGCCTGATCGAACGCCGGCGCAAGCCGTAGCGTTACCCCGTCAGCAAAGAAGACGACATTGTACGGATGCCGATCCGTATTGGCGATGAGTGCGCCGAACGCATCGAGCCATTGAAGGCGACGGGCATCTTCACGAGACAGGCGCCCGGCGTCTCTCAGGAGAACAGCCGCTCGAGCCCATGGGTCCGCGGGATCGTCTTGAACCGCCGCCAAGGTCAATACGGCAACACGGCCCCTGATTCCGACGCGATCGAATCGATCGCTTTCGAGGAAATAGTGCGAATCGGCGTCGACAATGCTCGTCTGAGCCGCGGACACACCGTGGGCAGCCACGACATTCAGCGCGAGCGCTTCGAGCACGAGGAGATCGCACCAGCGCCTGGCGACGACATCACCGGCACCGCCCCGAACGGCGAACTTGACCAATACGTGACGTCCGTCAACGAAGGCTCCGAACTTCGGACGTTCCCCGCCCGCAGATGATCCTGGAGGATGTCCTGCGATCGTGGCCGCGGCCAAATCAGGATAACCGCCACGCGTCCTGGCCGGAATGTCGAGTGCCTGCCAACGAGCAAACGATTCATCCCCGACAATGAGATGGCCAGGCAAGTCCTCGCCGCGCCGTGACATGGCAAGCAGGATGTGATGATCGGACCAATCCATCAAGCGCGCCGGGAGCCGCAGATCAGCATGAATCGCCGCGAAGTGTCGTCCGAGGAATCCGGATGGACGTGCGTCTGCGAGCGCTACAGGAAGCCCGTCTGACACGATGCCGCTGGGCATCCACACCGTCTGTCGCGCCGCCAGCGTGAATAGTTCGCCTTCCGACTGAGCGGTTCCGGTTTCCAGAATTCGAAAGACGGGAAAACGCGAATTGTCCAAGGTCGGCCACGTTTGCCGCAGCCCGTAACGCGTGGCACGGCCTCGACCGATCGGAATAACGTCAGTCCCTGCCTCCCGTATGGCCCGCATCAGTGTCGCTGGAGAGATGTCGAGCCTTTGCCGAAGGTCCGCCGCGTGAAGGACCCCTCGGCTAAGCTCTGTCGATAACGTGCCCATAATGAAACGATTATATCATGGATATGCATGCGTTAAATAAAGCCAAAAACTCTAAATATGCCAAACTCTGAAACGATTAATGAAATGTTTAATGAAGCAATCTTAGCCCGTAACTCCCGTCGTGGACGTATCGGCGTGAAGCGCCCGAGCCGCGCGTCCCTGAGCCGCCGTTCGACGCGGTGGTGCAGGCGGGCCTCGAGCTCGGCCTGGACGAGGCGTTCGAGCTGGACGACTGGGCTCCAGCGTTTCTGCGTCGCGCGCGCGACGAAATCATTGAGCTCGGTGGCGGCGGGTTTCGAGGATGTGGGCGATTGCGCCGGCGCCGAGGGCGTCGCGATCGAGGGCGCAGTTGAGGGCGGCCCCGAACCGCTGCCCAACAAACGAAAAGGTCGCCAGAAACGGGCGACCTTTTCATGCCGGTACAATTGGTTGCGGAAGCTCGCAACCAGCGGTACGACGGTGCCGGTGCCGGATCATGCCGAGCTCAAGATTGGCACGCTGACCAGCATCATCCGACAGTCCGGCGTCGCTCGAAGTCTTTTCGAATAGTAGGCGTATTCCCCGCCTGAGCCTGGAGCCATCCTCGCTCGATCTGCTCGCGCCATTTCAGACGGACCTCGTCGTGCTCCGTGAGCAGCCTGAGGCTCTCGCGGATTACCTCGCTCGCGCGGGCGCGCTCACAGTTCGCGGTCGAGGCGCCACTTGCCGCTGCCTGGTGGGATCTCCACCAGCTGAGCGGTCCCGGTCAACTTGTCGGCGAGCGAGCCGGCGCCGATGATGATCTCGGCGCTGACCACTCCGAAGTAGTCGTCCCAGAAGTCGGTCCGCACGTCGCGCAGGAAGATGCTGCCCGAGTTGCCCGGATCTTCGTCGATGAGCAACTGCTCGATGCCGGTGCGCGCACGCTCGGCGTCATTGAGCTTCCAGCGACGCTTCGGCGCCTTGCCATTGACGACGAAACCGTTGAGCGTTTGCTCGTAGAAGACCCCCGACGGGGTCGACAGCTTGATGGTCACCGGCTCGGTGGTGGGGTCGATGCCGTTGGTTCCGGTGCCCAGCGCGTAATCGGCGCGGAAGCGCAGCCGGTCGGTGCTGTCCGTGTCGCGGATACGCAGTCGCGTGAAAGTCAGCCTGCCGCCTACGGGCACGCTGGGTCGCTCGGTCTTGAAGGCAGTGACC
>CAYHHH010000033.1:0-36974 GCA_964356125.1 uncultured Bifidobacteriaceae bacterium
CAGCTCCTAGTCGCACTCGACGTGGACAACGCAGTCCACGCAACCGAGCTCGCCATGCGCCTCAAAGGGCACGTCGGCGGCATCAAAATCGGCAGCACCCTGTTCACGGCCGAGGGACCCTCGCTCGTGCGGCGTCTCGTGCGCCAAGGGCACCGCGTGTTTCTCGATCTGAAGTTTCACGACATCCCGCACCAGGTGGCCGGCGCTGTGGCGTCAGCCACGAAACTCGGCGTGTGGATGATGACCGTGCACGCGTCGGGCGGATCGGACATGCTGAAAGCCGCCAAGCGGGCGGCGGCCGAAACCGCGTCCCGGTTGAACGCGCCCGCGCCGATCATCGTCGCGGTGACGGCGCTGACGAGCCTCGACGACACGGCTCTCCTCGAGATCGGGGTCAACCGATCGATGGAGCGTCACGTCGAAGAGCTGGCCGCCCTTGTATCGCGCTCGGGACTCGATGGAGTGGTGGCTTCGCCGCAGGAGCTCAAGATTCTGCGCGCGCGATTCCCCGCGCTGACGATCGTGACGCCCGGCATCCGCGCCTCTTCTGCGCCGGCCGATGACCAGTCGCGCACGCTGAGCGCCAGGGAAGCGCTCGCCGCGGGCGCGAGCTATCTGGTGGTCGGCCGCCCCATCGTCGCTGCCGCGGACCCGCGGGCCGCCGCCGAGGATATCGCACGATCGTGCGTCTGACGATCTACAGCAAGCCCGGCTGCCACCTGTGCGACGACATGAAGGCGCTCGTCCATCGCGTCATCGCCACACACGCCAATCCGCACGCGATGACGCTCGACGAGATCGACATTTCGACCGATCCGGCGCTGCTCGATCGCTACGGCCTGGAGATTCCTGTGCTGATGATCGACGGGAAGAAGGTCGCGAAGTATCGCGTGTCGGAGGAGGAGCTGAGGCGGATGGTGGAAGCCCGAAAGGGGTAAGGGGCAAGGGGCGAGGGGTAATTACCCCTCACCCCTCTTCCCTCACCCCTGACAGATTACTTAGCCGTGATTATGTGGAATCCTCTGCGATTCCGCTGCCAGCAAGCCTCGGTCTCTTCCGAGCACACCTGCTGTTCCTTGCCTTTGCTGACGGTCGTAATGCGATCTCCCGCCACGCCGAGGCTGACGACATAGTCCTTCACGGCTGCGGCGCGGCGCTCGCCGAGCGCCAGGTTGTATTCGGCCGTGCCGCGCGTGTCGGCATGCCCTTCGACCGTGATCCGGACTGCCGTCCATCGTTTCAGGTAATCCGCGTTGCGCGAGGCCGCTGCCCGTCCGTCGTCACGCAGCGTCGCGCTGTCGAGGTCGAACAGCACATCGCCGAGGTTACGCTCAGCGTTGAGTTGATCCACCGTCTTCTGCGCGAAGATCTGATCTTCGGTCAGAGGAGCCGGCGGTGGCGGTGGTGGCGGCACTGGCTTGGGCGGCGGCGGTGGTGGCGGCGGCGGCGCAGCCGGTGGCGGTGCAGGTGCGGGAGCCGGGGCGGGCACGGGCCTCTTACAGGCCGCGGCCGTCAATCCCAGGATGGCGCACAGTGCGCCGACCAGCAGGACACGTCGCATGACATTCTCCTCAGTTGAAGTTGTTGTCGACGATCGAATGAAATTGCGGGGACAGAGTACCGTGCCAAGGTACGAGTGTCAATTAACTCAGGCATTGCCGGGAGGCTTCCCCTTAGAATGCGTGGGGCATGGATGCGCTGCTCGAACGCACCTTCGAGGCCGAGCAACGGCACTTCTGGTTTCGCGGCTTCAGACGTTTCGTCGCGCCTCTGATTGAAGAGGCGACGGCCGGACGGCCGAACGCCCGGCTGCTCGACGCCGGCTCCGGCACAGGCGCGAACCTTCCCTTTCTGCAGCAATACGGCACCGCGTTCGGCCTCGAGTTGTTCCAGCGCGGAATCCGATTCGCGCACGACCGTGGCGTACACCGGCTGATACAAGGCAGCGTGACGCATCTGCCCGTCGCGGACGCATCGATCGACGTGGTGCTGTCGTTCGACGTGCTCTACTGCCTCGAGACGCCGGCCGAGCAGGCCGCGGTCCGCGAGATGTTCAGGGTGCTGCGGCCCGGCGGTTTCGTCGTCATCAACGTTGCCGCGCTCGACATGCTCAGAGGCGATCATTCCGCGCTCGGCGGCGAAGTCCGACGGTACACGAAACGGGAGCTCCGCGGAACGCTCGAGCGGGCGGGCTTCAGCGTAAAACGGCTCACCTACACGAACGCGTCGCTGTTCCCGATTACGGCCACGGTGCGCGCGCTGCAGCGGCTGCGCGGCGAAAAAGCGGACGCCGGGAACAAAGGGGACTTCTACGTGCCGCCGGCCCCGATCAACGCGCTGTTCTCGGGCGCGCTCGCGCTCGAGGCGAAGATCATCGAAGCCGGCCTCGACATGCCGGTCGGCAGCTCGTTGTTGTGCCTCGCAAAAAAACCCGGATCTTAAACAGAAGATCAGAAGCTTAGAAGAGTCTTTCAAACAAGAACCTTCTGACCTTTTGATCTTTTGTTCAACGTATTTCGAATCTGAAAATCCGCAGTCCCAGCGTGCGCCTGTCGGGGCTGCTGCTCGATCGGTCGTGGGGCACGAAGGACTGGTCGGTTTCGATCGTCAGCATCCCGTCCGACGCCGCCAGCGCGGCGGCCGGCACCTTCACGCTCAGCTCGAAATCGCTCGAGGGTTGCGCCGTCGCGAGCACCTGAATGCCCGCGCGGATCGTCACGCGCGGCGCCGTGTCGAAATAGCGCAGCGGCGATTCGCCCGCGATCGTCAACGTGAGATCGCGCCCGGCCGAGTTGACGAATGTCTCCGCGCGCGCCGTCGTCCATCGCCACCGGCGCTGCAGCTGATCGCTGTACTCCGATTCGTTCCACCCCGAGTGCTCGATGTGAAACACCGATTGCGGCGATGCCACCATCAACTGCGTCAGCCGTACGCGCCAGGGCCGGCCGTTGTCGCCTTTATATGACACCACCAGCCGCGTGAACGGTGCGTCGCCGGCGAGCATCCCCGGCTCGAGCACGATGCGCTTGAAAAACCGCCCGCCGGGCGGCACATCCCATTCCTCGACCACGCGTTCGCCGAGCGTCAACGAGACGCGAGCCGGCTTTCCGCCGGCGGCCTGGGTGCTTTCCCCGCCCAGCACCAGCAGCGCCGCCTCGGGGCGACTCCTGATCTGCGCGATACCTTCCGCGCGCCCCTGCTGCTCGGAGATGTTGAGCGTTTCGGGCGTGAGGTGCCATCCGGTTTCGGCAAACCATCCCGGCGGCGAGTCTATCGACACAAGGTCGAGGATGTCCGGCCGCACGCCGCTGATGAACGCTTCGCGCGGAAACGTCCAGCCGTAGTGCGCGTGCACGCGGCGGCTCAGCGGATCCACCAGCTCGAGATCTCCGCGCGCCGGATCTGCCAGATACCAGACCGGCATGGTGCCGCCGCTGCGCCAGTACTCGGCGAGCGCCGTGGATTCGCGCATCACCGGCGAGGGCAGAATCGTCGCACCGATGTCTCGGGTTTCGAGCACGCGCGCGAATCGCTGATGCACGCCGACGACGGCGTTGGGCGTGCCCGTCACGAGCTGCTGCAGATCGTTGACGGCCGCGTATGCGGGGCTCGGGTGCCCGGAGTAGGCCTTCACCGCGGGCAGCGTCACCAGCAGCGACGCCACGACAACCGCCGCGCTTCCGAACGTCGTCGCTTTCATGCCAACGGCGGACAAGCCGCGAACCGCAAGGTAGCCAACAGCGGGCACGATCGGCAGCGCGTAGCGGCTGTACGACTCCTGCACGATGAGATGGAAGATCGAGTACGGCACGTACGCGACGAGCAGCAGTATCGCGGACTGGGGCGCGCGCCAGGCGAGCACCGCGAGCCCCGCGATGGCAATCGCCACGACGATCCAGCCGAGCACCGGCGCCGCCCATGGACCCACGAGCGACGCGATGATGCCGAGCGCCATGCGCCGCGGCGTCGGATTACTCAGGAAGATGTCGAGGCCCGTGAGCTGTTCCGCGGCCTGGCCGGCAAAGGCGGCGCGATACTGCCCGATACCGCCGCTCGCAACAATGAGCGGAAGCGCCCATGCGAGCACGCCGATCGAGAAGGTCATCGCGCTGCCGAGCAACGCGCCGGCGCCGCCGCGTCCGGCGCGATCGAGCAACACCGCAGCCAGCAGCGGAAGCGTCAGCCAGATCGTCTGCGTGCGCATGCCGACGGCGAATCCCGCAATCAACGCACCCACCACGATCAGCCGGCCGGACTGCGCGATCGCAGCCGGATCCGCATGGTCCGGGGATCTGCGTCGCACGAACGCGAGCGCGAGACACGCTTGCGCGGCGAGCGCCATGCCGAGACCGGGCATGTCGCTGAGCGGGCGCAGCGCGGTGAACCAGTACAACGGCGACGCCACGACCACCAGCGTCGCAAGCGCCGCGCGGCGATCGCGCGTGGCATCGCTCGCGGTGCGATCCAGCGCTTCGATGCTTCTGAACAGCGCGGCGAGCGGAAACACCGACAGCGCGCCGAAGATGGCGCCCCAGATGGACAGCGAGCCGGCCTCCGACGGCCACACCGCGTGCGACAGCTTGCCGAGCGCGATGAAGACGGGATACCCGGGCGGATGCGGCTGATGCCTGGACGGATCGAAGTCGCGCACGCCGAGCGCGAAATTCATGGAGTCGAGATCTTCGAGTGTCGGCGGGAGAAACGCGAGGTGCGCGATCAGAAAGATCGCTGCCAGCGCAGATGCCCAGAGAACTGTGGGTTTCAAATCTGGCGGAGGATCAGACCTTCGTTCAAGCTGCCGGTGCGATACCCCTTCGGGTCGATCGTCACCGACTCATAGCCGGCCGCCTGCAGCTCGCGCACGATGGCGCCGTGCATCCCGGGCTCGAGCGCGCGCTCCACATCCTCGCCCGCCAGCTCGACGCTCGCCAGCGTGTCGTGATGGCGCACGCGGCACACGCGGAATCCCAGCGCGTGCAGCGCGTCCTCGCCGCGCTCGATCTGCCGCAGCTTCTCCGGCGTCACTTCGTGATGATACGGAATGCGCGACGACAGGCACGCGGACGCCGGCTCGTCCCACACGGGCAGGCCTGCGAGCCGCGACTGCTCTCGAATCTCATCTTTCGTCATGCCCGCTTCGTCGAGCGGGCTCCGCACGCCGAACTGCTTCGCCGCGACGCGGCCGGGGCGGTAGTCGCCGCGATCGTCCGCGTTCGTGCCGTCGGCAACGTGCGCGACGCCGCGCTCGTGCGCGAGCTTCGTCAGCCGCGTGTAGAGCTCGTGCTTGCAGAAGTAGCAGCGGTTCTCGGGATTCGCGCGGTACTCGGCGCGCTCGATCTCGCCTGTGAAGATGATTTCGTGATGTAGGTTGAACTCGCGCGCCACTCTGAGGGCGAGCTGACGGTGGTGCGCGGGATAGCTGGCGCTCTCGGCCGTGACACAGAGCGCGTTGTCACCGAGGACGGTCGTCGCGGCCCAGGCCAGGTACGCGCTGTCGACGCCGCCGCTGAACGCGACGACGACCGAGCGCATGTCGAGGAGAATCGACCGCAGCTCAGGCGTCACTCGTCCCAGTCCTCTTCCTCCTCGGTCTCGTCCTCTTCCTCGACGCCCAGCTCGTCGACTTCGGCTTCTTTCTCTTCTTCGTCCTCATCGTCGTCGTCGTCGTCATCGTCGTCGCCGGCGATGTCGAGCTCGATGGGCGCGATGCTTGTGACTTCGAGACTCGAGCCGCACTCTGGACAGTTGAGGAGGTCCCCTTTGTCCACGTCGTACTCGTCGACTTCGATCTCTGCGTCACACTCGGGGCAGGTAGCCATTTGTTCCGGATTATATCGAGAACCTGATAAATTCTGCAACGCACGCTAACGCTTTCGAGGTCCGATTCCGATACATCACGTGGGACTTCCACCGACTCATGACCACTAGCGCCGCCAGCGCCAAGACCGTTCTCGTCGCCGACGACACTGCGTTCGTGCGCGACCGCTTCAAGACCGCGCTCGAGGGCGCCGGTCATCGCGCCGTGACGGTGAAAAGCGCCGCCGAGCTGCTCGCGCGCGTGCGCGCCGACCTCGCGCAGCTGGATCTGCTCGTCATCGACCTGCGCCTGCCGCACGCCAACGGGGTCGACCTGGTGCGCAGCATCCGCAAATTGGACGATGGGAGACTGCCGATACTCATCTTCAGCGGTACGATTACGAGCGCAGAGGAAGTGAAGGAGCTCGCCGCGCTCGGCGTCGCCGGCTACGTCAACGAGTACAGCGCGGTGCAGCACATTCTCCCGTCGCTCGCGCCGCACCTGTTTCCCGACAACTTCAATCGCCGCGGCAGCCCGCGCGTCGTGCTCGGCATTCCGATCGCCTACCGCTTCGGCAACACGATTGCGGCCGCGCTGACGCTGAACCTCAGCCGCGGCGGCATCTCCATCCGCACCACCAGCCCGCTCGAGAACAACGCGAAGGTGCGCATCCGGTTCCGCCTGCCCGGCTCCAAGCGCGACATCGACGCCGAAGGGCGTGTCGCATGGAGCGATCGGCGACATGGCATGGGCCTGCAGTTCGAGAAAGTCGAGCCGCAGGATCAGGCCGCTATCGACGAGTTCGTCGACGCGCATTTTTTTAGCAGTAGAAAAGCCTAGCCGTTCACAGTTCACCGTTTGCCGTTCACCGTCGGACGGTAAACGGTTTACGGTAAACGGTAAACGTTCCAGTAACATCAAGGTCGGAGGTTTCGTCAATGGACAGCCCCGTCCTCGACGTCGGCATGCGCCTGCTTGCGGTGCTGGCGCTGGTTCTGGCCAACGGGTTTTTCGTGGCCGCCGAGTTCGCCATCATCTCGGTGCGCAAGACGCGCATCGATCAGCTGCTCGCTGAAGGCAGCCGCATGGCGCGCCCGGTCAGGCGCGCGCTCCAGAATCCGGACCAGTTCATCGCGGCCACGCAGCTCGGCATCACGATGGCGAGCCTGGGGCTCGGCTGGATTGGCGAGCCCGCGCTCGCGACGCTCATCGATCCATTGATGGCGGGTCTACCCGGACCGATCTCCGAGACCACCTCCCACACGATTTCATTCGCCATCGCATTCTCCATCATCACGGCGCTCCACATCGTGCTCGGAGAGCTGGCGCCGAAGACGGTCGCGTTGCAGTATCCCGAGAAAGTCGCGCTCGTCGTCGCGAAACCGACGGAGCTGTTCCTGCGCGTGTTCCGGCCGTTCATCCGTGCGCTCAACGGCATGGGCTGGGCGGTGGTGCGCATGTTCGGCATGAAAGCGGCGAGCGGCCACGGCCTCGTGCATTCGGAAGAAGAACTGAAGATGCTGGTCACCGCGAGCCAGCAGGCGGGCGTGCTCGAAGAGGAAGAAGAGCAGATGCTCCACCGCGTCTTCCACTTCGCCGAGTTCACCGCGGCCGAAATGATGGTGCCGCGAACGGAAATGACGGCCGTCAGCGCCGACGCGCCGATGAGCGACGTTGTGGACAAGGTCTGGCGCGGACGCCACACGAGCCTGCCCGTCTACCGCGGCGAGCTCGACGACATCATCGGCATCATGCTCGTCCCCGACCTGGTTCGCGCGCTCGCGTCACCTCCCGCCAACTTCAGCGTCGCGGCGATCGCGCGCGAGGTGTTGACGGTCCCTGAGACGATGACGGCGGATGAGCTGCTGCGGCAGATGCGCCGCCACCGCACGCATCAGGCGATCGTCATTGACGAATACGGCGGCACGGCCGGCCTCGTCACGTTCGAGCGCGTCATGGAGCGCATCGTCGGCGAGCTGGGTGGAGACTTCGGCACCGGCGCGTCGACGCCGATTCGCCAGCTGCCGGACGGATCGGCGGAAGTCGACGGCCTCGCGCTGGTGACCGACATCAACGAAAAGTTCGGATTGGAGATCGACGAGGAAACCTACACGACGCTCGGCGGCTACATGCTCGGGCGTCTCGGGCGGCGTCCGAAGATTGGCGATGTCATCGAGGTCGGGGGGCGAACGCTGCGCGTCGAAGCAGTAGATGGACTTAGAGTGTCGCGCGTGCGAATAATCTAGATCTATAGATCCTTCGATCAGTAGATCCCTAGTTAGTCCGCGCGCAGCAGTCTCATGCCGTTTGCGATCACCAGCAGCGACGCGCCCATGTCGGCCATGACGGCCATCCACAATGTGGCCGAACCCGCCACGGCCAGGGCGAGGAAGATCGCTTTCAGCCCGAGTGAGAGCGCAACGTTCATCTGAATATTTCGCAGCGTGGCGCGGCCGAGGCGAACGGCGAACGGGATTTTGAGCAGCTCGTCGGCCATCAGCGCGATGTCGGCGGTCTCCAGCGCCGCGTCCGTGCCGGCCGCGCCCATCGCGATGCCCACGTCGGCGGCCGCCAGCGCGGGCGCATCGTTCACGCCATCGCCGACCATCGCCACCGTTCCGTATGTCGCCTTCAGTTTGTGCACGGCCGCGACCTTGTCGTGCGGCAGCAGCTCCGCGTACGTCTCGTCGACGCCGACCTCGCGCGCCAGCGCGGCCGCGCTCGCCTGGTTATCGCCGGTGAGCATCACGACCCGCTGCACCCCCTGATGCCTCAGCATCTCGACCGCGTCGCGCGCCGATTCGCGCGTGCGATCGGCAAGCGCGATGATGCCGAGCGGGCGCCCCTGGCGTGCGACCAGCACCGCCGTGCGGCCCGACGCCGCCAGCGCGTCAAGCTTCGAATGAATCGCCGCGTTGCAGAGGCCGCGCTCTTCGATCAGTCGATGGTTGCCGATGAGCGCGGGATATCCTGCGACCATCGCCTCTGCCCCGCGTCCCGGTATCGACTGGAATTCCGCCGACACCGGCAGCGCGATGCCCGACTCGACCGCTCGCGCGAGAATCGCGCGGCCCACCGGGTGCTCCGATCGCGCCTCGAGACCTGCCGCGATTTCGAGAATCTCGTCGATGGCCGTCTCGTTCAGCGGAATCACCTCGACGACGTGCGGCACGCCCTTGGTGAGCGTTCCGGTCTTGTCGAACGCCACACACTTGATCGAGCCGATGCGCTCGAGGTGAGCACCGCCCTTGATCAGCACACCTCTGCGCGCCGCGGTGGCGATGGCCGAGACGACCGACACGGGCGTCGAGATGACCAGCGCGCACGGGCAGGAGATCACGAGCAGCACGAGCGCGCGATAGAACCACGTGCCGAACGGTTCGCCGAGCACGAACGGCGGCACGATGGAAATACCAATGGCGAGCGCGATGACGGCGGGCGTGTAGTAACGTGCGAACCGCTCGACGAACGCCTGGCTTGGCGCGCGCTGCGACTGCGCGAGCTCGACGAGCGCGATAATGCGCGCGAGCGTCGAGTCCTGGCGAAGGTGCGTGACGCGGACGTCGAGCGCTCCGTATCCGTTGATCGTTCCCGCGAACACGTCGTCGCCGGCCGATTTCTCCACCGGAAGCGACTCGCCGGTAATCGGCGCCTGATTGACGGGGCTCGTGCCCGACACCACGACCCCGTCGAGCGGAATCTTTTCACCAGGCTTGACGAGCAGGATCTCCGCGACCCGCACGTCATCCACAGGTACGCGCGTCTCCTGGCCGCCGCGCCGCACGACCGCTTCGGGCGGCGTCAGGTCCATCAGCGCGCGTATCGCGTTTCTCGCGCGGTCCATGCTGCGCGCCTCGAGAATCTGCGCGAACGCGAACAGGAACGTGACGGTCGCGCCCTCCGACCATTCGCCGATCGTCATGGCGCCGACGACGGCGACCAGCATCAACACGTTGATGTCGAGCGACATCACGCGCGTCGCCGCCCACGCGCGGCGCGCCGTGTAGGTGCCGCCCGTCAGAATCGAGATGAGAAACGTGCCTCGAACGAGCAGCAGCGAAAGATCGAGGAACTCGAAGAGCAGGCCCGCCGCGAGGGCGGCGCCCGATGCGATGACGAGCGCCTGGCGCGCGGTCGCGGCCGCGGTGTGACCGACGGGCGCTTCGTGCTCGAGCCACGCCCGCATGCCCGTCTGCGCGACCGCCTCCACGATCGCCGCATTCGACAGCTTCGCCGCGTCGTACCGCACGCGCAGCCGCTGCCCGACGAGGTCGGGCACCATGTCCTCGAGCCCCGGCAGCGGTTTCAGCCGGCGCTCGAGAATGGCGACTTCCTCGCGGCAATCCATGCCGTCGATCTTGAAGACCGACTCGGCGTGGATCTCGCAGACGGCGCACGTGACTGGCTTATTTGCCAATTGTTCCGAGGGCCTCGTTCAGCTTTCCGTAGTCGGGCTCGTTCCTCGCGTCCTCGAGCACCTCGCGGTACCGGACGACGCCGCCCTTGTCGATCACGAATACCGCGCGCTTCGCGATGTTCTTCAACCCGATCATGTCGGGATTGACAACGCCGTATTTGTTGATGACCTCTTTGTTGTAGTCGCTCAGCAACGGAAACCCGAGCTTCTGCTGATCGTCCCACGCCTTCAGCGCGAAGAACGTATCGGTGCTGACGCCGAGCACCTTCGCGTTCACGTTCTTGAAATTGCTCATCGTGTCGCGAAAGCTGCACATCTCTTTGGTGCACGTGCCGCTGAACGCGCCGGGAAAGAACGCCAGCACGACGTGGCCGTTGCCGATCTCCCGGCTCAACGTGACGTTCTCGCGATCCTGATTGACGAGCGTGAAATCCGGAGCCTTGCCGCCTACGTCGACCGCCATCGATGTGTCTCCTTGTCGGTTGGTGGTTGGTGGTTGGCGGTGCGGCTTCGTGGGCTTCGCCACCAACCACTCACCACTAACCACCAACTATCCGCTACGGAACCAGTTCCAATCGCGACACCGTGGCTGCGTCAACGGCGCCGCGCGTGAATGGCAGCGGACGATACTCCACCTGCCGCCACAACCTGTTCTGATCGAAATAATGCGGGCTCCGCGGGTGCCCCGACTGCCCGGTCGTGTTCACCCCCACCGACGCGTCCCACGCGCCTACATCAAGTATCTGCCGGTACGAGGCGGCTTCAGTAGTCGCGTACGGCCGGCGCAGATCGGTGGTCGTCTTGTTCACCGTCATGCTGTCACCGCCGACCGGCACGGGCCCGCGGCTGAAGAACCAGTCCAGCATGCGACCTCCACCAGACAGCGGGTGGGAAAACGTGAGGGCGTGCGCCTCATCCCATCGCCACGCCGCAGGATCGCCGAATCTCGCGCGCAACCCGGCGAGCGCGTCGTTGGCGGCCTGCCTGGCAATGTCGTCACGCGTCTCGATAACGTCGGGCGTCGAGCGATCGTCGAACCACGGCGATCGCGGATCGCTGATGACAGTGTGAAGACCCGCGAGCCGCTCGTTGCCGGCATACCGATAGAAACGCTCGAACAGAGGCGCAGGCATTTCGTCCGCGAACGTCCGCCGCCAGAGTGCTTCCTCGAAGGCGGCGTAGAGGAGCGACACGCCCCGCTCGTCGACGCGGCGATCCCACGTGCGCAGCTCTTTGATCGCATCAGGCGGCTCGATCGCCTTCAGAATGAAATCGGCAGACAGGCTCGTGATGTCGGCGTGAATCTGCCGCATCGCGGCGAAATCGAGGCCGCGCCGATCGCCCAGCAATTCAGTGATGCGTTGAGCGCGGAACGGCGCGACCCAATCGCGCGTGACCAGATATGGAAGGCCGCGATCCACCTCATTGTTCGCGGTCACGATCTGCCCAGACGAGGGATTGAGCAGGGCCGGAAGCTGATTGATGTCAACCCACGATTGCCAATCCGCGTCGCGCGGCACGCCCGAAACCGGAAGCCCGCCGTCCGAGCCGGCGCGCACCGGCAGCAGCCCCGACATCGCGTAGCCGATATTGCCGTCGACGTCCGCATACACGAAGTTCTGCGCGGGCGCCGAAAAGCGGCGCACTGCGTCGACGAACGCGGTCCAGTTCGTCGCGCGCGCGAGGCCGCCGAAGGCTGCCGCCGCGTTGCCTTCGAGCACGGGATGCCATTTCAGCGCGAGCACGGTCTCGCCGAGCTGCGCAGGCCCTTCGACGGAGCTCAGGGCAGGCAGCGCCGGATCGCCCGGATACACCTCCCACCAATCATCGGGGTTGCGGACAGGACCATGACGCGTGGAGCGCACCTCGAAGATCAGCGGCTCGTCACGCCCGCTGACGCGAATCTCGTGGCGCCGGATCTCCAGCGGCACCCACTCGTCGCCGACTCGATAGCGTTGCCGCGACGGATCGAGCTGCTCGACGAAAAAGTCCTGGACGTCAGACCCGACGTTGGTCAGGCCCCAACCGATCCGCGCGTTGTGGCCGATGACGACGAACGGAATGCCCGGAATGGTCACGCCCGCCACGTTCAGCGAGCCCGAAACGACGTGCACCTCCCACCACACCGACGGCATCTCAATAGCCAGGTGCGGATCGTTGGCAAGAATCGGCCGGCCCGATGCCGTACGCGATCCGTGGATGACCCAGCTGTTGCTCATCGCGTGCGCATCCGGCGACAGCCACTCGAGGCCGCGTGGATACGTCGCACCTCGCGCACCCGCACCTCGCGCACCCGCACCTCTCGCACCTAACGCCCCCCTCGCACCTAACGCACCCAGCCCCCTGTCAGCGCGCTCCAGGATGGCAGGGGCCCAATTCGGCGAGTCGGGGAACAGTGCGAGCGCTCGGGCGCCCATCTCCCGCACGAGCGCGTACCTCAGCAGTTCTGCGCGATGGTTCTCGCCAAGCCGCCAGGCGAACAGCTTGCTGATCGCCAGCGAGTCGACCGGTGTCCACGACTCCGGCGCCAGGCCGAGCAGCTGAAGCTCGAGCGGACGCCGGCTGCCGCGCACGGCCATTGCCGCGTTCACGCCGGCCGCGAAGCTCTCGAACGCCGTTCGGACCTCCGGCGGGGTCCGCGCCCACTCCCGCTCGGCCGCCAGACGAAGGCCGAGCGTCAGAAACCGTTGATCGATCGCGACGGTCGCCTCGCCGAGCAGCTCCGACAGCCGCCCGGAGGCGGCCCGCCTGTACAACTCCATCTGCCAGAGGCGGTCGCGAGCCTGCAGATAGCCGACCGCCCGCCACGCGTCGGGCTCGGATCCGGCAAAGACATGAGGCACGGCGAAGCGGTCGAACCGGACGTCGACCGTACCGCGCAGGCCATTCAGGGGGACTCGTCCGTCTAAAAGGGGCACGGATCGGTGGATCCACCACCAGCCCAGGCCGGCGGCCATGGTGACAATGACGAGGAGCACAAGAAAAACTGCGCTTCCTCTTGCTGCTTTCGAGCCGATTCTATTAGGATTGGGGGTTGGTGGCACGGTCGCTGCCGCTTACAGAAGCTTACAACGATTAAATTCATGGAGAATGCCCGTTGATTGAGGTCCAGCACCTCACCAAACGTTACGGCCGCGTCACCGCGGTCGACGATCTGAACTTCCGCGTCGAGCGGGGAGAAATCCTCGGCTTCCTCGGCCCGAACGGCGCCGGCAAGACCACGACGATGCGCATTCTGACCGGTTACATGCCGGCCAGCGAAGGCAAGGCGTTCGTCGCCGGTTTCGACGTGTTCGAGCAGCCGATCGAGGCCAAGCGCCGCACCGGATATCTTCCGGAAACGCCGCCGCTCTATCCCGAGATGACGGTGCGCGAGTACCTGCAGTTCGTCGCGCGCATCAAGACGAAAGGGATGTCGTCGACCGAGCGGAAGCACCGCGTGGAGGAATCGATGCGCCGCACGCGCATCGACGACGTGGCGACGCGCCACTGCGGCAAGCTGTCGAAGGGCTACCGTCAGCGCGTCGGCCTCGCGCAGGCGATTCTGCACAACCCGGAGGTGCTGATTCTCGACGAGCCGACCTCGGGCCTCGACCCGAAGCAGATCATCGAAACGCGGCAGCTCATCAAGGAGCTGGCCGGCACGCACACCATCGTGCTGAGCACGCACATCCTGCCGGAAGTCTCGCAGACCTGCGATCGCGTCGTCATCATCAACAAAGGACGCGTGGTCGCCATCGATACGCCAGCCAATCTCACCGCGCGGCTGCGCGGCTCGGAGACGATGTACCTGCAGGTCGACGCGGCGGGCCAGGATGCCGCGCCCATCCTGCGCGCGGTGCCCGGGGTGCTGAATCTCTCCGTCGCCGAAACGCACGACGGCGTCGTGGCGTACGAGATCAGCAGCGACCGCGGCCGCGACATCCGGCGCGAGCTGGCGCGCACGGTGGTCTCGAACAACTGGGGCCTGCTCGAGCTGCGGCCGTCGCGGATGAG
Organism: uncultured Bifidobacteriaceae bacterium; assembly: GCA_964356125.1. GTDB lineage: Bacteria > Acidobacteriota > Vicinamibacteria > Vicinamibacterales > JAMQPK01 > JAMQPK01. Next base: position 14,211 of record CAYHHH010000033.1, read on the forward strand.
CCTCGAGGAAATCTTCCTCAGCCTGACGACCGAAGAGAAGGTCGAAGAGCGCGTCGACGTGAAAGTCGAGGAGACAGCCCATGAGTAACGTGCTCGCGATCGCCCAGAAAGAGCTGAAGGGGTATTTCGCGTCGCCGATCGCGTATATCGTCATCGGCTTCTTCGCGCTGGTGTTCGGCTGGTTTTTCTTCGCGTCGATCACCTTCTTCCTGCAGGCGAGCCTGCAGATGGGGATGCCCGGCCAGGGACAAATCAACGTCAACGCGATGGCGATTCGCCCGCTGCTGCAGAACGTCAGCGTCGTCGCGCTGTTCGTGCTGCCGCTCGTCACGATGCGCACCTATTCCGAGGAAAAGCGGTCGGGCACCATCGAGCTGCTGCTGACCTCGCCGCTCACCGACACGCAGATCGTCCTCGGCAAGTTCTTCGGCGCGCTCGCGCTCTACGCGCTGATGCTGGGCGTCACGTGGATTCACATGGGCATTCTCTTTGTCTACGGCAACCCCGAATGGAAGCCCATCGTCTCGGGTTATCTCGGGCTGCTGCTCATGGGCGCGTCGTTCATATCACTCGGCCTGCTCGTCTCGAGCCTCACCAGAAACCAGATCGTCGCCGGCATGGTGACCTTCGCGCTGCTCCTGCTGCTCTGGACGGTGAACTGGATGTCGGAGTCGGCCGGTCCGGTGATGCAGAAAGTACTGACGGCGGTCTCGATTACGGATCATTTCGATGACTTCTCGAAGGGGGTCATCGCCCTGAGTCATCTTGTCTATTACCTGAGCTTCATCACGTTCGGGTTATTCCTGACCGCGAAGTCGGTCGACAGTGAACGCTGGCGCGGGTGAGTCTGCATGCTTAACACGATTTTCGGCATCGTCGGATGGGTCGGCACGCTGCTCGTGTTTGCCGGCGTGGCAATCCGGGTATTTCGTCCGGAATGGGATAACTACGCGTACTGGGCGGCCGTTGCCGGCCTCGTGTGCGTCGGCCTCTACACGCTGACGCAATGGCGCGAGATCGGCCGGTCGTTCCAGAAGCGCGAGACGAAGCTCGGCGCGATGATGAGCATCAGCGTCGCCGCCGTGCTGGCGATTCTCATCGGCATCAACTGGGCCGTGACGCGGCGCGACAAGCGGTGGGACCTCACCGCCGCCGCGTCCTACACGCTGTCGGATCAGACGGTCAAGGTGCTGGGCAATCTGAAGACGCCGGTCAAGGTGCTCGTGTTCGACACGCCCGGCGGCTTCCAGCGCTTTCGCGATTCGCTCACGATGTACACGACAGCCAGCCCGAACCTCCAGGTCGAATACGTCGACATGGATCGCGAGCCGGCGCGCGCGCGAGAGTACGCGATCGTCGCGCCGGGCACGGTCGTCATGGAGTACGACGGGCGCCGCGAGAAAGTGCTGAGCGAGCGCGAACAGGACCTGACGAACACCCTCATCAAAGTGACGACGGGCCGGGAGGTGAAAGCGTATTTCGTGCAGGGGCACGGCGAACGCGACAGCGCCGGCAACGATCGGCCCGGATATGCGAGCGTCATCGATGCGCTGAAGCGCGATAACTACACGGTCGGTACAGTCGTGCTGGCTCAGTCGCCCGAGGGGGTCCCGGCCGATGCGTCGGTCTTGATTATCGCGGGGCCGAACGCCGATTACCTGAAACCCGAAGTCGACGCGATCAGGACGTACCTGCGCAAGGGCGGCAAAGCGCTGTTCCTGCTCGATCCGCCGGTCGGCGAATCCGCGCGCGCCACGCCGACGATCGAGGCGCTGCTCAAAGAATGGGGCATCAGCCTCGGACATGACGTCGTCATCGACGCGAGCGGTATGGGTCAACTGCTCGGCACCGACGCGTCGGTGCCCGTGGTCGCCAGCTATCCGCAGCACCAGGTCACGCAGAACTTCGACCTGCTCACCGCGTTTCCGCTCGCACAATCGGTTCGCGGCGTAGCCGACACCTCGCTCGGCCTGGCGAACACCGAGAACGTCATCAACACGAGCGATCGGAGCTGGTCGGAAGCTGATGTGAAGTCGCTCGCCACGGGCGGAAAAGTCTCGCTCGACGAGAAGGCCGGCGACCAGCGCGGCCCGATCACCATTGCGTTGTCGCTGGCGATGGATGCGCCCGACGCGCCTGCCCCACCGGCAACGGAAAAGCCTGTAGAGGGCGCGAAGCCGGCGCCGAAAACGCAGATGCGCATCATGGTCGTCGGCGACTCCGACTTCGGCTCGAACGCCGCGGCGGGCATTCAGGGCAACGCCGACTTGTTCGTCAACATGAACAACTGGCTGACGCAGCAGGAAGACCTCATCTCGATCCACCCGCGCGATGCCGGCGATCGGCGCGTCACCATGACGGCCGATCAACAGCGGCGGGTGCTCTGGTTGTCGCTGCTGTTCATTCCCGGCCTCATTCTCGGCTCGGGCGTCTACACCTGGTGGCAGAGGCGATAAATGGGACGCACTGGCTCGACACTGATCCTGCTGGTTGTCGCGCTCGGTCTGGGGGGCTACCTCTACTTCTTCGAATCGGAGCGGCCCGTTGCGGACCCGGACGCAAAGACGCCGGTCTTCAACTACGACGCGGCCAAGATCAATCAGGTCGAGATCAAATCGAGCAGCGGTGAGGTGACCGCGCTGCGCAAGGGCGCCGGCGACGCGTGGACGATCGTCAAGCCTGTCGACGCGCCGGCCGATCGCAACAGCATCAGCGACGTGGTCACGAATCTGTCGAAGCTCGAGGAGCAGCGGGTTGTCGACGAGAATGCCGCCGACCTGAAGGCCTACGGCCTCGCCGAGCCGCGCGTGGACGTGACGTTTCACGTGGACGGCGAGAAAGAGCCCAAGCGCATTCTGCTCGGCGAGAAGACGCCGGCAAGCTCCGGCACCTACGCCAAGCTTCCCTCGAGCAACCGCGTCTTTCTCGTCGACACGGCGCTCGAGGCCGCGGTCGACAAACCGACATTCGATTTCCGCGACAAAGCCGCGCTGGCGTTCGACCAGGCGAAGGTGACGTCGCTGGAGCTTGTGTCCGGCGCGCAGGCGATTCGTCTGGAGAAGAGCGACAACGAGTGGAAGCTGGTGAAGCCGCTGCAGGCGCCCGCGGATTTCGTCAGCGTGAACGGCGTGCTCGGACAGCTGCAGTCGACGCAGATGACGGCGTTGAAAGACCGCCCGGACGATCTCAAGGATCTGAAGCAGTACGGCCTCGACAAGCCCGTGGTCGTCGCGACGCTCGGCATGGGCACGACCTCTCTGAAGTTCGAGCTCGGCAAGGAAGCCGACCCCGGCTCGGTGTGGGGACGCGATCCGTCGAAGGCCGCGGTCTTCAGCATCAACAACGGCGTCGCGATGGAGCTGCAGAAAAAAGTCGAGGATTTCAGACGCAAGGAACTGTTCGACTTCAGGCCCTTCAACACGACGCGCTTCGAGATTACGCGCGGGAAAGACACGCGCGCATTCGAGCGGGTGAAGGGCACCGGCGAAAACGCGGTCGACACCTGGAAGCAGGTCGCACCCGCCGCGAAGACTGTCGATTCCAGCAACCTCGAAGGCGCGCTGCTCGACTTCTCGAACCTTCGCGCCGAGAGCTTTGTCGCCACCGCGGGAGCTGCCACAGGCCACAACAACCCGGCGGCCGTCGTCGTCGTGAAGTTCGACGACGGCAAGAAGGAAGAGCGCGTCGTCATCGGCTCGGCCGGGTCGGGCGTATTCGCCACGCGCGCGGACCAGCCGGGCGCGCTGAAGATCGAACCGGGCAAGTACGAAGACGCCATCAAAAAGCTCGACGCCTTACCGTAATATTGGTGGCGTGACGCGCGCCGCCATCGCCCTCGCCGCCGCGGTTACCGTTTCGGCGTGCACCCCCCCGACGACGGTCGCAGTGACGCCGGCAGCGCCGGCGAGCACGCGCACTCCAGTCCAGCAGCTCCAGGTCGATCTCTCCAATATCTTCGAGACACCGCAGTTCGAGCGCTCGTTCTGGAGCGTTCTCGTCAGACCCGCCGATTCACCCGACGATCTCTACTCGCTCAACGCCGGCAAGCTGATGATGCCTGGCTCGGCGATGAAGCTCGTCACGCTTGCGGCGGCCGCCGAGCTGCTCGGATGGGGCCATCAGTTCGAGACGAAGGTCGCGTCTCTCGCGCCGCTCGATGAAGGCACCCTGCGCGGCGATCTCATCGTCGTCGGCGGCGGCGACCCGAGCATCAGCGAGCGCAGCGATGTGCCCGGCGTGTTGCAGACGCTCGCCCGACAGCTGCGCGAGGCCGGCATTACAAAAATCGAAGGCGGCATCATCGGGCACGATGACCTCTTCGACGACAACGGCTTTGGCGACGGCTGGACGCTCGACAACCTGCCCTACGGCTATGCGGCAGCGGTGAGCGCGCTCGAGTACAACGAGGGATCGGTCGATCTGGTGATTCACGCCGGCGCAGCGGCAGGCGATGCGGTCGCCATTCAGATGCGCCCTGACGGCAGCGGCCTGCAGATCGACAACCGCCTGGTGACGGTGGCGGAAACGGAGACCGGACGGCTGACGCTGCACCGCCGCCCCGGGTCGTCGCGCGTCCTCGTCCACGGGCAGATTCCGGCGAAGGCGGCGCCGTTCGCGCGCACCGCATCGGTCGACAATCCCACGGCATTTTTCGTGTCGGCGTTTCGAGGGGCGCTCGTCGCAGAGGGCGTCGAGGTGATCGGCGATGCGGTGGACATCGACGATTTTCCGGCGAAGCCAGACGTGACGGGCGCGCGCACGCTCGTCTCGCATCGATCGCCGCCGCTCCGGCAGCTCGCCGCATCGATGATGCGAGTGAGCCAGAACCAGTACTCGGAAACGCTCTTACGAGCTCTGGGTACGCTGGGTGCGTCAGGTGCGTTGGGCCTGCCCGCCGAAGCGGCGTCAGCCGCGAAGGTGGGTGCGCAGCAGGTGCGAGCCGTGCTGAAGAGCTGGGACGTTGCCGACGACAGCTACGCGATCGCGGATGGATCGGGTCTGTCGCGCTACAACTACGTCACATCCGATGCGCTCGTCCGTATCCTGGGGCGCATGCGCGCCGATCCGAGGCACGCGGCGCCGTTCGCGGATACGCTGCCGGTTGCAGGGCGCGAGGGAACACTCTCGAGAAGGCTTGCCGGATCGGCGGCCGAAGGCAGAGTACGAGCGAAGACAGGAACGGTCGACAACGTCCGCGCGATTGCGGGCTATGTGGAAACAGCCAACGGAGAGACGCTGCTCTTCTCAATCATCGCGAACAACTTCACTGTGCCGGCGGGCGTCATTGACGCAGCGGCAGACAGAGCGCTCATCCGCCTCGCCACATTCTCCAGGCAGTAACGCCGGGTCTGAAGTGCAAGACCCGGCCTACGTACGTAGGGCGGGTCCTGCTCTTTGGACCCGCCTACGCAATGACAGATTTCCGATGCGCGGCCCATACACCATAATTCGGCGTGCTCTGGATTGCGTTATGGATTGTGACGGCAGCGGCAGCCGCCCTGCTGTTCCTGTCGATGTGGATTGTCCTGCCACCGCTCAACTCCGCTCTCTATCCGCTCGCAGTCGGCTCGCCGGAGGTCGCGCCCGTGCTGTTTGCGGCCGGCATCCTCCTCCTGATGCAGATCGTCGACGTGCGCACGGCGCTCTACTGGATCTCGCAGGAGGCGCAGGCCTTCGGGGGGGACACGACCCGCATCGTGGTTGCAGGACAATCCGCGGGCGCACAGCTCGCGATGCGCCTCGCGTATCAGGAAGGCCCGTCTTCAATACGAGGGGTCGTCAACTACTACGGTCCTGTCGATCTCGCGGAGGGCTGGCGCCGTCCGCCTCAACCGGATCCCTTGAACGTGCGCGCCATCCTCGAGATGTTCATCGGCGGCACGCCGGATCAGAAGCCCGAGCACTACCGGCATGCCTCACCGATCACGTGGGTCTCGAAGGCCTCCGCTCCGACGCTGAGCATCTACGGCTCTCGCGACCACATCGTCGAGGCACGCTTCGGGCGCATGCTCGACGCGGCGCTGAAAAAAGCCGGCGCGACATCGGTGCTGCTGGAGCTGCCATGGTCGGAGCATTCGTTCGACGCCGTGCCCAACGGCATGGCGCGGCGGATTGCGCTCAGCTATACGGACCGATTTATTGCGTGGGCGGTGAATAGATAGTGAATTGGTAGATTGGAAGATGGGTAGATTGGAAGATTCAGAGCGTCAAAATCCCTGGCTCTCAATCCCGCTGCAGGACTACGAAGGCCACATGGGCCCTGATCATGCGAAGCAGTTGAGCGCCCTCTCGGATCTTTTCAAGCGCGCGCTGGACATCTGCGTCCCGGATAGTGTGGCCGTGCTGGGCATAGCAGGAGGCAACGGACTAGAACACGTCAATCCTGCGATCATCAAGAGAGTCGTCGGATTCGATATCAATGCTCGATACCTCGACGAGGTCCGACGCCGATTCGGTCCATATCCGAACCTGGAACTTCATTGTGTTGATCTCTGCGAAGGCGAGCTTCACGTTCCACCGGTGGCGCTGGTGCATGCGGCATTGTTTTTCGAGCACACGGGATTGGGTCGTGCGCTGCACAACGCGCTTTCTCTGGTCACGCCAGGAGGCAGGTTGTCGGTCGTGTTACAGCTGCCTGAGCGCCAGCAACAGCACGTGACGGCCACGCCGTATGCATCGATGCAGGCCCTGGCCCAGAGCTTTTCGCCGGTTGACGTTTCGCACTTTCACGGCTTACTCGAGGAACAGGGGTTTCGATTGCTGAAGGAAGAACTCCGGCCATTGCCCACCGGAAAGACTCTTTGGCTTGGCATATTCGCGAGTGCGGCACATAGCTCCTGACTAACGCCGCAGTCTTTCCCGGGACTGTCGACTAGCGACTATCGACTTGCGACTGTCGACTGATCTCGTCCCGCGCCGCGTCGAGAATCGCGCGCGGCTCTCCGACAAGTCCCCCGCCCTGCGCCATCGCGCCTTTTCCCCCTCCTCGGCCGCCGAAGCGATCGATCAGAGTTTTCAGGACGGCGCCCGTGTCGAGCGGGAGATCCTGAGAGCGCGCCACGACGGCGAGCGTCGGCGACTCGGTCGTGATGAGGACGGTGATGGTCGCCGGTTTCGCCACAATAGACGAAGCGAGTTTTTTGAGACCGTTCGCGTCCCACCCTGAAACAGCCACGGCGACGACAGTGGCCGCGCCGATTCGTTCGCCCGAAGCGGCAAGGCTCGCGGCTTCGTGCGCGGCCAGCCGTTCATAGAGTCCTTCCTGCGACTTCTGGTGAATCCGGCCGGCGGTCTGCAGCTTCTCGATCGCGGACGGCAGCTCATCGGGCAGCACCGAGAGCAGGCGCACGCTGCCGCCGACAGCATTCTTCAGGCTTCGGTAGGCTCGCAACGCGCGCCCGCCGCAGACGAACTCTACGCGCAGCCCTCCTTTGAATCGCTCGAAGCCGGAGATGGCGATGACGCCGATGCCGCCTGTCCGCCGCACGTGCGTGCCTCCGCACGCGGAGAGATCGTAGTCCTTGATCTCGATGATGCGGAGCTCCCCCTCGCGCGCGGGCTCCTTTCGAAGCGGCAGCTTGGCCGCCTCGCTCGCTGTGACGAACTTCACGCAAACTTCGCGGTCTTCCCACAGCACGTTGTTGACCACGTCTTCCACGCGAGCGATCTGATCGGCCGGCAGCTCCTTGTCGAGATCGATTGTCGACGCGGACGTGCCGAGATGAAAGCTCACGGTTTTTGCGCCGGCCTCGCGCTCGAATGCCGCCGACAGCAGGTGCTGCCCCGTATGCTGCTGCATGTGATCGAAGCGCCGGCTCCAATCGACGTGGCCCCGCACGCGCGAGCTCGTCTCCAGCTCGCGATCGATCAGGTGGCCGACGGTGCCGTCTTCCTGCTCGAACACGTCGAGGACGGTGGCCTCGCCGATGGTGCCGGTGTCGAACGGCTGGCCGCCGGAAGTCGGGTAGAACGCCGTGCGATCGAGGACGACCTTCCAGCGGTCGTCGTGCCGGCTCACCTCGCGGATCACTGCATCGAACTCGACCAGGTACGGATCGGTGTAGTAGAGACGTTCAGACGACATGGGCCACAAGCGGATCTCTCACGCCTGCCTCCTCGAATCCCCTCGCGCGCAGCACGCAGCTGTCGCAGCGGCCGCACGGCGTGCCCGGCGGCAGGGGATCGTAACAGCTGTGCGTCAGGCCGTAATCGAGGCCGAGGTCGACGCCGCGCCGGATGATTTGCGCTTTCGTCATCGCGATCAACGGCGCCTGGATTCGGAAGTGCCCGCCTTCGACGCCCGCCTTGGTCGCGAGCGTCGCGGTTCGCTCGAATGCCTCGATGAACTCGGGCCGGCAGTCGGGATACCCCGAATAGTCGAGCGCGTTGACGCCAATGAAGATGTCGTAGGAGCCGAGCACTTCCGCCCACGCGAGCGCGATCGACAACATCACGGTGTTCCGGGCGGGCACGTAGGTCGACGGAATTTCATTCGGCACGGGTCCGCCCTTCGGCACGTCCCCCTCGCCAAGCAAGGCCGACCCGCCGAGCGCCGCGAGATCGACGCCAATCTCGCGGTGCGCTTTCGCGCCGAGCGCTTCGGCCACCTTGCGCGACGCCAGAATCTCATGGCCGTGGCGCTGGCCATATTTGACCGTGAGGGCGTAGATATCAAAGCCCGCCTCGCGTGCGAGCGCGGCGGCGGTGTAGGAATCGAGGCCTCCACTCAGCAGCACGACCGCCTTGCTAGACCCCGCGGACATTCGCACCCCAGATGTGCTTGTGGATTTGCAGCTGCAGGCGCACCGGCAGGCGATCCTCGAGGATCCACTCGGACAGGACTTTCGGTTCCATCACGCCATGCACCGGCGAGAACAAGGCAGCGGCGCATCGGCGATCCAGCGCATGACGCGTGACAATGTCGCGCGCGAAGTCGTAGTCGGCGCGATCCTGAATGACGAACTTCACCTGATCGTGCGATCCCAGCCGATCGATATTGTCCCACTCGACCTTTCCGGACTCGCCGCTCGCGGGACACTTCACGTCGAGCACTTTCACCACGGCGGCGGGCACGCGGCTCACGTCAACCTGGCCGCCGGTCTCGAGCAGCACGGTGCGGCCGCTGTCGAGCAGCCGCTCCATCAGCGGATATACATCGTCCTGGAGGAGAGGCTCGCCGCCGGTGACCTCAACGAGCGGGCTGCCGTACCGCTCGACCTGCTGCAGCACGGCGTCCACCGACATTTTCTGGCCTTCGTTGAATGCGTACGCCGTGTCGCACCACGTGCATCGGAGGTCGCAGCCGGCAAGCCGGACGAATACGCATGGCTTGCCCGCGTAGGTCGATTCCCCCTGAATCGAGTAGAAAATCTCATTCACGCTCAGCACGTTTTTAGTCGCGGGGGCCCCTCCGCCCCGCTCCCGCCGCTCGCTTGCGGGGCCCCATCGCCCCGCGCCGCTCGCAGCGTCTTTAATTGTAAGCGGTAGAATGAAATGCGTGTCGAACCTGCGGATTGGGACATCGGGATGGAACTATCCGGCGGGCCGGGGCACGTGGAACGGCATCTTCTACCCAGCGGGGCCGAAGGGACGCCGGGGCACGGGCGCGCGGACCAAATTCGACGAGCTCGCCTACTACGCCGAACATTTCGACACTGTCGAGGTCAACACCACGTTTTACGGTCAGCCGAAGGCCACCGTCGCCCGGACCTGGGCCGCCCGCACCCCCCCGGGGTTCGAGTTTTCCCTGAAGCTATACCGAAAGCTCACTCATGCCGATATACCGGGCGTGCCGCCGCTTGACGTGGACTATATCGACGAATATCGGCGCGGCATCGAACCATTGGCCGCGGCCGGCAAGATCGGAGCCCTGCTCGCGCAGTTCCCTCCAAGCTTCAAGCAGACCCCCGAATCGCAGGGCTATCTTGATGCCTTGTTGCAGCGCTTTCGGGGCTACCCGATGGCCGTGGAATTGCGCCATCGCAGCTGGAGCGACGATTTCAGCTCGACGCTGTCGCTGCTCAATTCGCACGACGCGGCGCTCACGCAGATTGACGAGCCGAAGTTCAAGGTGTCGATCCGCCAGAACCAGCTGCCGAACATTTCGGGCTTCTACTACATGCGCCTGCACGGCCGGAACGCCGAGCAATGGTGGAAGCACGACACATCCGAGGATCGCTACAACTATCTGTATTCGGCGGCCGAGCTGAAGCCGGTGTCTGAAACCGCCGATGCCGCTCGCAGGCTGGTGAAGAAGTTCTACCTGTATTTCAACAATCACTTCGCCTCGAAGGCGGTCGTCAACGCCGTGATGATCAAGAGCCAGTTGGGCGAGCCCGTACCAGGCGTGTATCCACGCGAGTTCGTGGAACGCTATCCTGAAACCGCGTCGATCGTCTCAACGGCACCGGCGCTTCAGTTCGCGGTCGAGTAACCAGGTGGAAAAGATCCCCACGCAGCACCCCTTCGGTCGAGCGCCGGTCGGTTCGTCCGCCCTCCTCACGTACGAGCCGTACTACGGCCTTCGCGAGAAGCCGTTCAGCCTGTCCACCGATCCGAAATTTCTCTACAAGAGCGCCGCGCACGCAGGCACATTCGAGGACCTTCTCCTGGCGATCCGCCGCCGCGAAGGCCTGATCGTGCTGACGGGCGATATCGGGACGGGCAAGACGACACTGTGCAAGGGGGTGCTCGAGAGGCTCGACCGCAAGACCTTCACGACCTTCGTGCCCGATCCGTTCGTGTCGCGCGAGGATCTGCTGAAGATGCTGCTCCTCGACTTCGGGGTCATGTCGATCGACGACCTGAAGACCGGCAGGATGACCGGCACGTCGCACCCGGACCTCAGCTATCCGCTTTACGATTTTCTCAAGTCGCTGGTGCCGCTTCAGGCATTCGCGGTGCTCATCATCGACGAAGCGCAGAACCTTTCACCGGCGCTGCTCGAGGAAATTCGCATCCTGTCGGATCTCGAGTCGCCGGAAAAGTTGCTGCAGGTCGTGCTGATCGGCCAGCTCGAGCTGAGAGCCAAGTTGAAGCTGCCCGAGATGCGCCAGCTCGATCAGCGCGTGTCCGCGCGCTGCACGCTCGAGCCGCTCAACCGCGAAGGCGTTGCCGGATATATCACGCATCGCCTGAGCGTGGCCGGCGGCGCTGACGACCGCGTGCATTTCTCGCCGAACGCGATCGATTTGGTGTTCCGCGTGTCAGGCGGCGTCCCGCGCGTCATCAATCTCATCTGCGATCGGGCGCTGCACCGCGGCCACCTTCAACGGAAGAGCGCGATCGATCTGGAGGCCGTCACGCAGGCGATCGACGACCTTGGTGTCGGTACACTGACCGCTGCCCCGGTGTCTCTCACGGCTCCAGACGTCGCGCCGCCTGTACCGCCGATCGCCCCGCCTGCTCCCGGCAGTTCGACCACGGCGCCAGTGATGTGGACCGCCACTCCGGTGATGGCACCGGCCGCACCGGTGACAGCGCCGCCCGCTGCAGTGGCCGCGCTCGACGCATCGAGTGCGGCGCCCGCAGGTCCGGTGCCGCTGGTCAGTGACAGCCCGTCCAACGATCTCTCGGGTCTCGAAGTGCACAGCATCGAGGAATCCTCCGAGGCGCCGCCCATGTTCGGCGCGCCGGTCTACTACCGGCACTCGATGTTCGGGCACAACCGGCCGCGCAGGCGGTTCCGCTGGCGCGTCATGCGCTGGGCCGCCGCGATCTTCGTGGTGTTCGCGATCGTGTTCCTCGCGCTGCTCGGAGAAGCGCTCTTCATCAACTCCTTCCCGACGCTCGACGAGCAGGACCTGCCCCTGATGGCGCCCGCGCCCCTGCGACTGCCTGCGCCGATCCTGCCGGTTCCGATACCCGCAGACGTCACGCTGCCTCCACCAATGCCCGACGAGCGGCCCGTGGGCGCTGACGCCGCAACGCCAGCGCCACAGTGACCCGCATCTCGCGGCCGGAGGCCCTCGAAGCCATGCGCCGCGGCTGGAGCAAGCACTGCCCGCACTGCGGCACAGGCGAGCTGTTCATCGGATGGAACAAGTCGCATCGCCACTGTCCCGTCTGCGGCTACCTCTACGAGCGTGATTGCGGCGACGTGTGGTGGGTCTGGATCGTCACCGATCGCATTCCCGTCGGCATCGGCATCTGCGGTTTTGCCTCGCTGATACAGGCTGCGCCATTTCGGCTAGCACCAACGTGCTATGCTCGCTGCCTCCTACATGTCCAACCCGCCCAAGGACAATCAGCGATGCCCCAACTGCGGATCGCCTGATGTCGTCGAGATAAAAGCTCGCGCCTGGGATCGCCCGTCATGGCTGTGCGTGAAGTGCGGCCACGGCTGGTCGCCGACTCCGCCTCAGGGTGGCTCCAGCGGATAACTCTTCGGCCTGGTCTTGCTGATGGCTGTGACCCCGATGCGCGGGCACAGGTCTGTGATCGCACACGCCGAACATCGGGGATAGACCGGCCGGCACACGTTCTGACCCCACGTCACGAGATACAGATTGATGTACGGCCACCAGCGCGCGTCCGTTGCGGCATAGAGCGCCTGCTCGGTTTCGTCCGGTGACGTGGTGCGGACCCAGCCGAGCCGGTTGGCGATGCGATGGACGTGCGTGTCGACGCAGATGTTCTTCCGGCTCTCGTACGCGAGAATCAGCACAAGGTTCGCTGTCTTTCGCCCGACGCCCGGCAGCGTCAGCAGCTCTTCCATCGTCGACGGCGTCTTCCCGCCGAACTCCTTCATCAGCTTCGCGCAGGTCGCCTTGATGTATCGCGCCTTGTAGCGATAGAAGCTGACGGGATAAATCAGCTTTTCAATCTGCTTCACCGTCAGCCTGCCCATCGTCTCAGGCGTGGCGGCTTTTTTGAACAGCCGCTCCGAGGCGGCGTAGGTCGTCGCGTCCTGCGTGCGCGCAGAGAGCAGCGTGGCGATGGTGACCTGAAAGGGATCTTCTTCGCGCGACTGCGAGATCTTCTCGACGGCCGGCAGCTCGAGGCCGGTAATGGCCACCGCGAGCCGGCGCATCACCGGCTCGACGTTCTTACGGTATCGGAGTGATCGGAGCCTGGCCGTTAAGGACATTGACGACGTTCCGCGCGACGAGATCGTACATCGCGGCGCGCGTTTCCGCGGTGGCGCTCGCCATATGGGGAACCAGCACGACGTTCTCCTGGGCGAGTAAGCCGGGGTGAATCTTCGGCTCTTCTTCGTACACGTCGAGCCCCGCGCCCTTGATAATCCCTTCGCGCAGCGCCCACGCCAGCGCGTCCTCGTCGACGACAGGACCGCGCGACGTGTTGATCAGATACGCCGAGCGCTTCATGCGCGACAGCGCCGTGCGATCGATCAGATGGCGTGTCTGAGGCGACAGGGGCACGTGCAGCGAAATCACGTCCGAGGTGGCGAGCAACTGGTCGAACGACATGCTCTCGTAGCCCGCGACCGATCGCGCTGACGGATTGTGATACGCGATCGTCATGCCGAAGTGTGTCGCCTTCTCGGCAACCGCGAGCCCGATGCGTCCGAGCCCGATGATGCCGAGCTGACGCTCACGGACATCCGATCCGATCATGAAGTCGAGCGCGAACCCCTTCCACTCGCCGCGCCGGACGACGCGATCGCCCTCGACGATGCGCCGCGTCACGGCGAGAATGAGTGTGATCGCCATGTTCGCCGTCGCCTCGGTCAGCACGTCCGGCGTATTGGTGAGAATGATGTTCTTCGAGCGGGCGTACGGCACGTCGAGATTGTTGTAGCCGACCGCGACGTTCGACACGATCTTCAGGTCGCTGCCGGCGTCGATGACGTCCTTGTCGATCCTGTCGAGCGCGGCGACGACGAGCGCCTGCTTGCCTCGCACGCGCGTGATCAGCTCCTCTTTCGAGAGGACACCGTCGCGATAAACCTCGACATCGCCGACCGCGGCAAGAGGCTCGATTGCAGAAGAGGGGAGCTTGTACGTGACGAGAATCGACGGCTTCGCCATGGCCTAATGACCGTACGACTGACAGAACCCGCAATGATTGCAGCGCACGCGCGGCTCGATGGCGCACATGCCGTCTTCAGCCTCGCTGCCCGCGACAACTTTCAGGAGGATGTGGCTGGGGTGATCGTAGCTCGACTGAAGTCGAGCCCTACGAATCTCGGGCGCTTCATCGACGTCTGGTCGCAGCTCAACTCGGTAGGGCGCAACTTTAGTTGCGCTATCCGGTCTCCCCAGATGCCGTTCTATCGCCTCACGCACGAGCGCGCGGACGTCCTGTTCGTTCATCCCAGGTCCACCGTATCGACGATACCAATGATTGCCGCGTCGACAGGCGCGCCTTTCTGGCCGATCGCATCGCTGGCTGCGCGTCCTTCGAGGACAATGAGGACCTTCTCGTGCACGCCCGCGCCTACGCCATCCACGGCGAGCAGTTCAGGACCGCGCGGCGTGTCTTCGAGCGTGAGCGGCTGCACGAACAGCAGCTTCGCGCCTTCGAGCTTGCTGTTTTTCTGGGTGGCGACAAGCGTGCCGGTCACGCGTGCGAGGATCATGACCTTACCCGATGTGCCAGCTATCGACGATGCCCACAATGCCCGCATCGGCGGGAACCTCGGTCGGATGAAACGGAAAGCTCGCTTCCTTGCCGCGCACGAAGAACACCTCTTCGCCGATGCCCGCACCCATCGAGTCGGCGGCGACGATGACGCGCCCCACGGACTCGCGCGAGGACGACATCGGCTGGACGAGCAGCAGCGTGACGCCGTCGAGCGTCTCGTTCTTGTTGTTCAACACCAGCGTGCCGACGACTCGTCCGAGTTGCATTATTCTTTAAACTCAATCTCGTCGACGATGCCGATGATGGCTGCGTCGACAGGACAATCCTTCAACCCGGCCGCCATACGCGCGGAGCTGCCGCTCACGATCAGCACCGTCTCGCCGAAGCCGGCGTCGACGGTGTCGATCGCAACCACGTAACTGCCTTCGGGTTTGCCTTTGGGATCCATGGGCCGCGCGATGAGCAGCTTGCTGCTCACCAGGCGCGGATCTTTGCGGGTCGCCACGACCGTGCCGACCACTTTGGCCAATATCATTAGTTAGTCCGCGTGGGGCCCCACCCCCACGCGCTGCCGTCGCTTACGCTCCGGATCTTGAAGTGCTCGCCGACCTGCTTGGCCATCGGCTTCGATCTACGCCTTGACGCCACTTTTTCCGATCGGCAGCGCGTCCTCGAGGTTCGCGTGCGGACGCGGAATGACATGCACCGAGACGAGCTCGCCGACCCGTCGCGCGGCCGCCGCGCCGGCGTCGGTCGCGGCTTTCACCGCCGCCACGTCGCCGCGCACGATCGCGGTCACGTAGCCGGCGCCAATCTTTTCCCATCCGACAAGAGTCACCTTGGCGGCCTTCACCATGGCATCCGCCGCTTCAACCATCGCGACGAATCCTTTGGTTTCGACCATGCCGAGCGCCTCACCCATGCTGCCCCCCCAATAGAGCCTTCACGGCATCCTCAATGAGGGCCGTAAGCTCGCGGTATGATAGCCGAATTTCCCCGTCCAAATCCGGGGCCCCCAACGCACGCCACCCCGACGCGGATGCCGCGTCGGGGGCCCCGGCGGCAGCCGCGTTGGGGTGGAAATCCGCCGGATCAGTAGGAATGAGCCGCGCGCCGCGCGAGGCGGGCGCCTCGACAACCTGGCATGACGCCTGACCGGTGTTCGATGTCGTTTCCGACGCGTCCGTGCAAATCGGCGCCGGCGATTTAATGCCGTAATTCCCCCGCAAACCCTGCAGGCGGTCGACCTCTGCGCGCGACAGGAGATTCTCGCGTCCGAGCTGGCGCGTGACGAGGCTGATCTTCGCGAAGTGCTCAATCGTCTCCATCTTGTAATACGCGGCGTACACGTCGGGCCCGATCGTGAGGGCGCCGTGGTTGGCCAGCAGCAGGCCGTCGTGCGCCTTGATGTACTTCCGCACGGCGGCCGGCAGCTCTGGCGTCGACGGCGTGGCGTACTCGGCGATGGGAATGCTGCCGAGGGTCGTCACGACTTCGGCGAGCACGGCGCGATCGAGTGGAATGCCGGCGACCGCGAAGCCGGTGGCAATCGGCGGATGCGCATGGACCACCGCCCGCACATCGGGGCGGTTCTTGTACACCTCGAGGTGCATCAGCAGCTCGGACGACGCGTCGCGCGTTCCGCGGATCTTTTTCCCGTCGAGATCGACGACGACCATCATGTCGGGTGTCATGAATCCCTTCGACACGCTTTTCGGTGTCGTCAGGATGGTGGCGTCGTCCAACTTGATGCTGATGTTGCCGTCGTTCGACGCGACGTACCCGCGCGCGTACATGCGGCGGCCGACTTCGACGATGTCGGCGCGGAAGGCGTCTTCTGCGCGAGCGCTCACTGCACACCCGCGTGAGCGGTCGCGAGGCTCTCGAGCGCCTCCTTGGCCTTGCGGCCTTCCGGGCTGTCCGGCGCGACCTCGACGAGCCGCCGCCAGATCTCGGTGGCGCCCTTGAGATCCTGCTTGCCGAACGCACGCACGACGCCCAGGTTCAGCAGCGCCTTGGTGTGTTTCGGATCGATCTGCAGCGAATACTCGAGCTGCTTGATGGCGAGATCGGGCTGGTTGTTGTAGTAGTAGCTCACGCCGAGATCGGTGCTGACGCTGGTGTCCTTCGGATTGAGCTCGAGCGACTCCCCGTACCACCTGATGGCGTCGGGATAGCGGCCGGCGTCGTAGTAGAGATTCCCGAGCTGCGCGCGCGCGACCGCGTTCTTGGGATCGCGGTCGACGACGTTGCGCAGCGCCTGTACCTGCCCTTCGTCGAGTATTGCCGGCGCAGGGGTGCCTGGAGAGGCGTCCGGCGAAGGGATGGGTGCTGGCGCGGATGCGGCCACGGGCGCGGCGGGGCGCGGCCCCATGGACGCCTGCTGGGTTCCGATAATCCAACCTACAATCAGGCCGAAAAACACGCCTGCAATCGCATAAATGACTGATTCAAGCTTCATGGGGAAAGTCGATCATATCAGCGTGCGTTTGAACCAGTCCACCAGCACGGAAAGCAGGTCGCCTTCGCCCCCGAGCAGCGTTGTGCCGTGCGCCACCGCGTCGGTCAGGCGAACCTCGCGCAGTCCTGAGCCGATTGTCGTGAGATGACGAATCGATCGGGCGGCGTACGGATCTTTCGTGCTGCCGGCGAGCAGCGCAGGCCTGCCGCCATACTTCTTCATCGCCGCTTCCGTGCGCAGCCCCTTGTAGTCGAGCCCCGGCGACAGCAGGGCGATCGAGAGCACGCCGGGATCGTCGGCGGCGTCGAGCACCGCGAGGTTGGCGCCAATCGACGCTCCGCCGATGCCGAGGCTGCCAGGCGTCACCTCTGAGCGCTCGCGCAGGAAGGCTTTCGCCGCCCGCACATCCAGCGCGTACGCGCCCAGCTCGTCGCCATGTCGATAGTCGAGGGCAAGGACGGCGAACCCGGCCGCGGACAACTGCGAGGCCGCCGCATCCCAATCGGCGTGCGATCGTCTGAGCATGGACAGCAGCACGATGCCTGGGGCCGGACGCCGCGAGGGCTCGTAATAGGCGCCGCTCAGCGTCGCGCCGTCCTCGGCGCGAAACGTCACGCGCCGCTGAGCCGCGGCGTCGGCGCCGAGCAGAAGCAAGATGGCGCCTGCGATCAAGGCGGGTCTGAAGAACAAGACCCGCCCTACGTACGACAGGTGCAGTACGTAGGCCGGGTCCTGCTTGCCCGCCGAAGCGTTTTCGCGCAGGCGGGTGGACCCGGCATTCCGAGCGTTAGCGCAGCGCATGCAGATAGTCGCGCACCGAGCGCTCCAGACCGACATACAGCGCGTGGCTGACCAGCGCGTGACCGATCGACACTTCCTGCAGATGCGGCAGCCGGCGGAAGAGCGGCAGATTCTTCAGATCGAGATCGTGCCCCGCGTTGATGCCGAGGCCCAGCGTATGTGCGAGCTCCGCGGCGTCAGCGTAGGTTTTGAAGCTGGCTTCACCACGACCCGCCTCGAACGCGCGGGCAAACGGTTCGGTGTAGAGCTCAATGCGATCGCCACCCACGGCCGCAGCCCATTTCACCGCCTCGGGAACCGGGTCGACGAAGATGCTCACCCGAACCCCAAGTTTCTTGATACCGGAGACGATTCCCGCCAGGCTGTCGACAGGCGTGTCGGCGGGCCAACCCGCCTGGCTCGTGACTTCGCCGGGTCTCACGGGAACGAGCGTGCATTGCGTCGGACGGACCTTCAGGACGAGCTCCAGAAGGTCCGGACGGGGATCACCCTCGATGTTGTACTCCACTTCCGGCGAGCTCTGCAGCAGCCCGGCGATGCCGTGCACGTCCGACGTTCTGATGTGGCGCGCGTCGGCGCGCGGATGCACGGTGATGCCGGGTGCACCTGCCGCGATGCACGTCGAGACGGCCTCGAGCACATCCGGCTCGCTGCCGCCGCGCGAGTTGCGCAGCGTCGCAACCTTGTTAACGTTGACCGATAGTGTGATTGATGGCATCGACAATCTGATGGGCCCATCGATCGATCTGCTGCAGGTCCTGCCCTTCGAGCATCACGCGCACGAGAGGCTCGGTGCCCGAGTACCGCACGAGCAGGCGGCCATTCCCCACGAGCTGTTGCTGCACGCGCGTCATGATCGCCGCCACTTCAGGGATCTGCTCGAGATCTGTTTTCTCCCGCACGCGCACGTTCAGCAGCACCTGCGGGTACGTCGTCAGATCGTCCGCAAGGTCCGCCAGCTCTCTGCCGCTCGAGGCCATCGTCCGAAGCACGCTGAGCGCGGTGATCAGGCCGTCGCCCGTAAACAGGTGCTCGGAGAAAATCAGGTGACCCGACTGCTCTCCTCCGAGAGACAGATCGCGGTTCTGCATTTCCTCCATGACGTATTTGTCGCCCACGTTCGTGCGAACCAGCTCGATGCCCAGCGTCTTCAGCGCCAGCTCCAGGCCGATGTTGCTCATGACCGTGGCCACGACCGCGTTGCCGCGCAGCCGGCCTTCGGCCCGCATCTGCTTCGCGCACATGAGCATCACATGATCGCCGTCGAGCACGCGCCCGTGCCCGTCGACCAGAATCGCGCGGTCGCCGTCGCCGTCAAAGGCGACACCCAATCGGTACCCCCCCTGCCTGACGACGCCAGCCAGTGTGTCCGGATGCGTCGACCCGACGCCTTTATTGATGTTGCGGCCGTCAGGCTCCGCGCCGAGCACGGTCAGATCGAACCCAAGCTCCGAGAACAGCGCCGGCGCGACGGTGGTCATCGCGCCGTTGGCGCAATCGACCGCCATTCGCACGCGACCGAGCTTTTCCAGGTTTGGCAGCACGGTGCGGGCGTGCTCCAGATACTTGCGCAGATGATCGGCGTGCATCACATCCGGTGCATCGCCCTTCGGCAGCTGCCATGCCGAGTCCGCGACGAGCGCCTCGATGCGGTTCTCGAACCGACCGCCGTATTTCACGCCCGCGCCGGAAAACACCTTGATGCCGTTGTCTTGAAAAGGATTGTGGGACGCCGAAATGACGACGCCGGCGTCGAAGTCGAGCGATCCGGTCAGATACGCGACGGCCGGCGTGGGCCCGACGCCGATGCTCTGGACGCTCGCGCCCGCGAGCCGCGCGCCGTGCGCCAGCTCGCGCTCGATCCACACGCCCGATTCGCGGGTGTCCCGGCCGATAAGGAGCTTTGCGTTCTCGTGCGGCAACGCCCTGACCAGCGCCGCGCCGACGCGGCGCACGGTCTCGACATCCAGGGGAAAGGTGCCCGCCGTGCCCCTGATTCCATCAGTCCCGAAGAGGTGTGTCATTCGACGTGAATGCTGACAACAGTGGGATCCAATTGATCGACGCCGACGCCGGCCGCCGGCTCGAGTCGAACGGGGAGTCCGTAATCGCCGCGGCCGATGCCTTCGAGGTCGACATAGGCGACGATCGAGGCGTCTCTGATCTTCGCGATCGCTTCCTTCGTTCCGCGCACGCGCACGCTGACCGACAGCGGCGTGATGGTCGCGCGAAGGCCCGCGCCAAGATTCCGCGCGCGCACGGCAACGGCCGAGAGCTGCCGTTCCGCGGGCGCCGGCACAATCGCAACGGACACGACAGCCGTCTTCGCGCTCTTCACCCGGACGCCTTCGTCCGCCACGCCGACGATGACGGTCGATAGCACATCGGCTTTCGCCGCCCCGACCCACACCGGCTCCGTAATCGCTTCCGTGACGCGCCGCAGCAGGCTTTCGGGGCCGACGATTGCCACGGTCGCCGGATCGGCCGAAATCTTTCCGACGATGAATCCCGGCGCCGGCTCGCCTTCGACTGACGGCACGACCGCGACGATGCGCGTGGCCGACGGCTCGAAGCGAATGGCGACCGCCGAGGGGGTCACTTGCGTCACGACGACGGCAAACGGAGCTTTGACGCGCTCCGGCGACAGATGAAACAACCGCCGGCCCGGTTGCGCCGCGCTGAGGTCCACGGCCGCGACGAGATCGCCGGGAGCGATGCGGCCCAGCGCATCGGCGGTCCCTCGCACGCGAACGTCGACCGCTTCCTGCGGGGGCTCGACCATTTCTAGATTCTCGGGAAGGTTCTGCAGCTCGAGCGGAATGCGCAGCCCGCGCTCCACCGACGCGCGCTGCGACGACACCATCATCCACAGCAGCACGGCGAGTGCGACCGACACGATCTTCAACCCGGTGTGCGCAAACACACGATCGCGCAGGCTCATTTCAGTAACGCCCTCAGGCGGCGCTTCAAGTGTTCCGGATCGTACGGGCCTTCGATCCGGCCGTCCAGCGCCACGCTGACGCGGCCGGTTTCTTCAGACACGATCACCGCCACAGCGTCATTCTCTTCCGTCAGGCCGATTGCGGCGCGGTGGCGTGTGCCCATGCTCCTCGCGAGCTGCGGGTTCACGGTCAGCGGAAGAAAACACGCGGCCGCCGCCACGCGATCGTTCTGCACGATGACGGCGCCGTCGTGCAGCGGCGACTTCGGCTGAAAGATGCTCACGAGCAGATCGTAGGTGAGCATCGCATCGAGCGGAAGGCCCGCCTCGATGTAGTTGCGCAGGCCGATCTGCCGCTCGATCACGACAATCGCGCCTGTGCGCGCGGCCGAGAGCTGCGCGGCCGCGACGGTGATTTCCTCGATGGTTTCATCCGCGCCTTCCTGCGTCAGAAGATAGCGAAAGAAGGGCGCTCGGCCGAAGTGCGCGAGCGCGCGGCGGATGTCGGCCTGGAACAGGACGATGGCGGCAAACACGAGGTACGGCAGCAGGTTGCGGATGAGCCAGTCAACCGTCTGCAGGTGGCCCCAGCGCGAAACGTAGAACATCGCCAGCAGCAGCGCGAAGCCCGCGGCCATCTGGATGGCTCTGGTGCCGCGGATCGCCTTCAGCACCTCGTAGACCACCAGCGACACGATGGCGATATCGAGGACGTCCCACCAGGTCATGGCGGGCATGCGCGAGACGAAGGACTGCAGCCAGTTCAGCATTGTTGACGTATCGCGTCCGCGACTCGCACGACATCGACCATGGCCGGCACGTTGTGCACACGCACGATGTGCGCGCCGAAGAGCACCGCGGCAGCCACCGATGCCGCCGTCGCCATATCGCGCTCGGCCGGCGCGCGCTCGCCGATGGCCGCGCTGAGAAACGACTTGCGCGACGGCCCCGCAAGCAGCGGGCACCCGAGCGCCGCCAGCTCGGGAAGCGCCGCGAGCGCCGCATAGCTGTGCTCGGGCCGCTTCGCGAATCCAAGTCCGGGATCGAGGATCACCGACTCGCGCCGTGCGCCCGCGGCCAGCGCGCGGTCGAGGCTCGCGCGCAGCTCGTCCCTGACTTCCTCCGGTACCGAGGCGTACACCGCCTCCTTATACATGTCCCTTGAGCGCCCCCGGGCATGCATCAGGATGAGCCCCGCGCCCGAACGAGCGGCGATTTCGGCGAGAGACGCATCATAACTCAGGGCTCGCTGGGCGCCTCCCAGCCCCGTCACGTCGTTGATGAGCGAGGCGCCTTCGCCAATCGCCACCTCGGCCACCGCAGGCTTCGACGTGTCAATCGAGATGGGGATCGTGAGGGAGCGCGACAGGCGCGCGATGACCGGCTGCACGCGCGCGATTTCCGCCTCGGCGCTGACAGGTTCCGATCCAGGGCGCGTCGACTCGCCGCCGACGTCGATGATGTCGGCGCCGCACGCCTCCATCTCAACAGCGGCAGCCTCCGCCGCGAATGGATCGAGATACAGACCGCCATCGGCAAATGAATCGGGAGTGATATTGAGGATGCCCATGACGAGCGTGCGGGCACCGAGGTGCAGCGCCCGCCCGTCTGGCAATGGAAGAATGAATGTCGCTCGAGGAACCAGCCTTATTCCTGCGGCAGCGGATCCGTGAGCGGCGGAACGATTCCGGGCCGCTCTTTTCTGCGTCCGGTTTCCTCGTCGTGAGAGGACACGGGACCTGCGGGCGCGTGCGGCTTCGCCTCTTCGAGCGGCAGGCCCGCGATGATGCGGCGCACCTGTTCGCCGTCGAGCACTTCGCGGACGAGCAGCTCAGCCGCGACCTTTTCGAGGCTCGGCTTGTACTGCATCAGCACGCCCTTTGCGCGCTCGTAGTTGTCGGTGACGAAGCGCTTCACTTCGTGGTCGATCTTCAGCGCCGTGTCCTCGCTGTAATCCTGGTGCTGCGCGATCTCGCGGCCGAGGAAGATCTGCTCTTCCTTCTTGCCGAAGGTG
>CAYHHH010000034.1:0-14313 GCA_964356125.1 uncultured Bifidobacteriaceae bacterium
GCGCAGATTGAGGCCTCGGTGCTCATGCTCTCGTCGAACAACATCCTGTCGCCGTCCAACGGCGCGCCGATCGCGGTGCCGTCGCAGGACATCGTGCTGGGGTGCTACTACCTGACGAAGTCGAAGCCCGGCGCCAAGGGCGAGGGTCGCGCGTTCGGCAATACCGACGACGTGATCATCGCGCTCGAAGCCGGCGAGCTCGAGACGCTCTCGCCCATTCGACTGCGCTACACGGGCGAGCTGCAGGACATGACGACGGCGCGCGACGACCAGGCGGTCATCCACGCCGAAGTGCAGACGGTGGACAACAAGATCATCAACACCACCGTCGGCCGCGTCATTCTGAACGACGCGATTCCGAAGGGGATGCCGTTCGTCAACGGCCTGTTGAAGAAGAAGGGGCTGCAGCAGCTCGTGCAGTCGTGCTACCTCCGCTACGGTCTCGAGAAGACCGTCGAGATGCTCGACAGCCTGAAGAACCTCGGCTTCACGTACGCGACGAGATCGGGATTGTCGATCGGCATCGACGACCTGATCATCCCGGCAGAGAAGCCTGCGCTGGTCAACCGCGCGCGCGAGGACGTCATCAAGGTCGAACAGCAGTACCTCGAAGGCGCGATCACCAACGGCGAGCGTTACAACAAGGTCATCTCGATCTGGTCGGACGTCACCGAGAAGATCGCCGACGCGATGTTCAGCGAGATGCAGGAGACCGAACAGGCCGGCAGGAACTTCAACCCGGTCTACATCATGGCCGACTCGGGCGCTCGAGGATCGAAGCAGCAGATCCGCCAGCTGGCGGGCATGCGCGGATTGATGGCCAAGCCCTCGGGCGAGATCATCGAGACGCCGATCACCGCGAACTTCCGCGAAGGGCTGACGGTTCTGCAGTACTTCATCTCGACACACGGCGCGCGCAAGGGCCTTGCGGACACCGCGTTGAAGACGGCCGACTCGGGATACCTGACGCGGCGTCTCGTCGACGTGGCGCAGGACGTCATCATCTCCGAGCCGGATTGCGGCACGCTCGACGGCATCGAGGCACGGGCGATTATCGAAAGCGGCGAGGTCATCGAGCCGCTTCGCGACCGCATCATCGGCCGCGTGACGCTCGAGAGGCTGATGGATCCGTTCACGGGCGACACGATCATCGAGGCCAACCAGGAGATCGACGAAGATCTCGCGTCCGCGATTCAGGATGCGGGCATCGAGAAGGTCAAGATGCGGTCGGTGCTCACATGCGCGTCACGCCGTGGCGTGTGCGCGAAGTGCTACGGTCGCGACCTGGCGACCGGCAAGCTGGTCGAGCTCGGATCGGCGGTCGGCGTCATCGCCGCGCAGTCGATCGGCGAGCCCGGCACGCAGTTGACGATGCGCACGTTCCACATCGGCGGCACGGCATCGCGCGTCTCTGAGCAGTCGACGGTCGAAGCGAAGAACGCGGGCACCGTGCGGTTCCAGAGCATCCAGGCGGTCGAGTCAAAGGACGGCACGCTCGTCGTCATGAACCGCGCCGGATCGCTGCTGGTGCAGGACTCCAAGGGGCGCGACCGCGAGCGCTATCCGATTGTGTACGGCGCGAAGCTGCGCGTGCACGACGGGCAGCAGATCGAGGCTGGGCAGGTGCTCGTCGAGTGGGATCCGTATACGTTCTCGATTCTCACCGAAGAGCCGGGCCAGGTTCGCTTCAAGGACATTCTCGAGGGCATGACGGTGCACGAGGAAGTCGACGAAGTGACCGGTCTGTCGCGTCTGATCATCATGGACTCGCCGGACGAGAAGAAGCAGCCGGCGATCGAAATCCGCGCGCTCGATTCGCAGGGGCATCCCACGGCGAAGGTGTCGCGGAAGTACCACATGCCGTCGCACTCGCATCTGATGGTGAGCGACGGCGAGACGGTGTTCGCGGGCGACGTGCTCGCGAAGATTCCGCGCGAGACGACGAAGACGAAGGACATCACGGGCGGTCTGCCGCGCGTGGCCGAGCTGTTCGAGGCGCGCAAGCCGCGCGAGACGGCCGTCATCTCGGAAATCGACGGTATCGTCAAGCACGGCGCGGTCGTGAAGGGTCTGCGCAAGATCATGATCGTTCCGGACGAGCCGGGCGCCGAGCCGCGTGAGTACTCACTGCCGCGCGGCGTGCACATCAACGTGCAGGAAGGCGAGCGCGTGCGCGCGGGCGAGCCGCTGATGGACGGCCCGAGCAATCCGCACGACATCCTGAACGTCCTTGGCGAGAAGGAACTGCAGAAATACCTCGTCAACGAAATCCAGGAGGTCTACCGGCTGCAGGGCGTGAACATCAACGACAAGCACATAGAAGTCATCTCGCGTCAGATGATGCGGTGGGTGAAGATCGAGGAGGTCGGCGACACGGAGTTCCTCATCGACGAGCAGGTGGACAAGTTCCGCTTCCTCGAAGAGAACGAGCGCGTGCTGTCGAAGAGCGAGCGTCCGGCGACGGGCCGGCCGCTGCTGCTCGGCATCACGAAGGCGTCGCTCTCAACCGACTCGTTCATCTCGGCCGCGTCGTTCCAGGAAACGACGCGCGTGCTCACCGAGGCGTCGATCTCGGGCCGCATCGACTACCTGCGCGGCCTCAAGGAAAACGTGACGATGGGCCGCCTGATTCCGGCGGGCACCGGGTTCGAGTTCTACCGCGGCGTGAAGATCCCCGCGGACGAACCGCCGCCGCCGCCGGCTCCGCCGCAGCCGACCGAGGACGATCTCGAGTTGGATCGGGAGATGGAGTATCTCATCGAGCCAGAGGAAGCTCTTGGTGGCGGAGGGACGATCGAGTAGCTTCGGTAGGGCGCAACTTTAGTTGCGCCATGCACGTAGGGCGGGTCCTGAACTTTGGACCCGCCTTTCTTTTTGTACCCACAATGTCTCACCGCCACGACGCAAGGACGCAAAAATCATATCGGTAGGGTCCGCCTTGAGGCGGACCGTGATCATGTCAGTCGACAGCCGAAGACATATAGACTTTGTCCTGCATCGTGCGCTCGGTTTTGTTTGACATCTGACGGCTGCTAGAATTTGCGGCAACTAGTTCGACAGTCTCAGGAGCCGTGGGTCCGCCGCGGGTGAGCCGCAGGACGTCAGACCGTTGCGGTCTGGAGACGCTGGTGCCCGATCTCCGAAGGCCCTGGCCGTATGTGTTTTGAGTATCGCCCATGTCCATCTTTAGGAAGATCTTTGGTCCGCCCGACATCGACGGTCTGAGAAAGACCAGCGACGTTCGCGGTCTCAGCCGCGCGCTGACACACAAGGAGGCGACGGTTCGCCGTGGTGCCGTGCAGGCGTTGTCGAGCCTTGCCGCTCCGAAAGTCGCAGAGACGCTCACCGTAGCTCTAGATGACGAGGACGCCGGCATCCGACAGTTGGCCTGCCAGGGCCTGGGCCGATTGGGTGACAAGAGCGTCGCGTCGCGGGTGATCGCCCGTCTGGACGACTCCTCCACAGACGTGAGAGTCGCCGCCGTCGGGGCGCTGGCCGCGCTGGACTGCCGCGATGCCGTGCGGCCGTTGCTGCGGGCCAACAAGGACGGTCACATCATGTTCGCTGGAGGACTGGAACCAGCGGTTGTTTCTGCCCTCGGGAATCTCGGCCGGTCCTATCCGGAGGATATCGTCAACGCGCTCGATGACGACAAATCCGATGTTCGTTTTCTGGCGAAGCGCGCGCTGGCAGCTCTGGAGGATCTACCCGCCGAGCCTCTCATCGCCAGCTTCCTTCGTAAGGGGAAGGGCTGGGGTGATGCGGGCGACCTCCTGAGCAAGCGGCCACACACGAGGACCGTCGCCCCGATGGTGAAGGCCCTGACGCACGACGATCCGGAACTGAGAGCGGGCGCGGCGCACATTCTGGGCTTCGTCGGCGACCTGCTGGCTGTGGATGCGCTCATCGCCGCGCTCCGCGACACGAGCGCCGACGTCCGTGCCTGCGCGGCCCTGTCGTTGGGGAAGCTGCGCGATCCGCGAGCGGTCGAACCGCTCTGTGCTGTCCTGGAAGAGGAAAACCAGGTCGTGTGCGAAGAGGCTGCCGAGGCGTTGGGTTGCCTCCGAGATCCCCAGGCGGTGGAACCGCTGTTGCGAGCTCTCGAACAGGAGGTTGCTGGAGCACGGACACCGGATGTGCGCCTGTTGCTCAGCGTTCCCGGCACATCCTCACTCAATGAAGTCTCGCGCTGCAATGTTGTGCGGGCTCTAGGTGAGCTTGGCGACCGCCGAGCCGTCGAACCCCTGATCGCGCTGCTGCCTCAAGGGCCGGCCGAACGGTTGCCGGCCTACTATCTCGTCGCAGTGGTAACAGCCCTCGAGCGGATTGGAGATTCGAGCATCGTAGCGCGACTGATCTCACTTCTCGAACGCTACGAAGAGGAAGCGTCACGGGTTGAGGAGGAAGGATTCGCCTACTGGGCCAAGCACGGATCGTCCCAGTCCAAACATTCGTCGTACAGGGGATACGGCGTGATTGACGCGGCGATCCATGCCTTGGTGAGCTTTCGCAACCCGGCGGGACTCAAAGCCGTGACGACACGCTTCGGATCGACGCTTTCCTACTTCTCGGGCAGCGATCGGGACGACACAGATGAAGTATTCCCCGTTCGCAACGCGGCCGAGCGCGAAATGAAAGCCCTTGGCGAAGCAGCCGTTGAGCCGCTCATGTCAGCCATTCGCGACGATCCGGACGAAAGGGCTCGCACGAAAGCGCTGGACCTGCTGGCGGAGATCGGAGACGTCAAGGCGGCCTTTCCCCTCTCGAATCTGCTGGCGCTGCCAATCGACGTGAGCTTCCGCGTCAAGATCGTGCGGGTGCTGCTCGGATCGAATCACCTCGCTGACAAGCTGAATGCCGACCCTCATATCGTGAAGGCGGCGAAGGCGTTTCTACGCGAACTCGAGGAAGCCGATCCACAGAAGCAGCAGGACGTGATCCGAGCCATTGTGGACGTCAAGTACTGGTTGGGATACCGGATGCGCCCCGCCTGAGCAAGGCCAACGAATCAGCTCGGCGCGGGTTATCGCCAGGCCGTTGTGAGGTCGCTGGTAATGTCTGGGAGGACTGATGGCGTTCTTCGGTGGTGTCCTGTGTACAGACTGTGAACGCTTCTTGTGCTACGAGTGCGCCGGAGTCCAAACCGAAGCCGTTGCCCGGACACCGAGGTGTCCGTCATGCAGAGGTGGCCTCGACAGTGCGTTCATTGATCGCAACGGGAAAATTATTATCAGAACACGTGAGGGCAGCGGGGAATGATGTCATGAGCCAGCAGAGCGTCAACCGAATCAGCGGGTACATCGTGCTCGGCCTTTCCCTGTTCGCGATGTTCCTGGTGGTCGGCGCAACCGTTCTGACGATGCTTGGCAGGTTCAGCCCGTCGCCCGACGGCGACGAAGGCGCCGCGGCGCATCTGTTTCAACTCACCATAGTTCTGCTCTTGCCGACGGGGCTGACATTCCTGGCAACGGCAGATTGGCGGCAACCCTGGGACGTTGCGAAACGCCTCGCGGCGCCGGCTATTGTTCTCGTTATCGCGTTCTCGACCCTGTACTACATGGAGCATCTGCGGTAGCCATGACGATCTCGAGTTGGATCGCGAGATGGAGCTGCGCTCTCGAACGTTCCGTCCGGTCGCTGCGCGAGGATCGTTCCAGCCAGCTGTCTAAGGAGACTCACCATGCACATCGTACTTCTTGCGCTTGCGATCGTCGTCACGTTCACACCGCCGGCGCACGCTCAAGGCGCGGCACGCGGCAGCGCAAAGGATGCTGCGCGCGGATCGAAGACTGCTCGATTGTCAGTCAGCGCGCTGTGCGCGCAGCTCACGCTCGATGAAGTGACCGCCATCATGGGCAAGGATTTCGAGCGAAGGCCGGATGGGGAACAATTGTTCCGGGAATGCAAGTACGGCGACAGCAAGGACAAGCAGCGGGTTCGCTACTTCTCGCTCGGCAGCAGTATTGTGAACGAAGCGAGCTGGCGAAAGATGGTGGAATCCGGCGGAAAAGGCAAGGTCACTGAGCGCGACGGTGTACTGGTGGGCCATTCCCGTGGAAACGTGTTTGGCGCCCTCGACGAAATCTGGTTCAAGGATAGGCAGGGTCACGCGCTGTATCTGCGCGTCAATGCGAAAATCACCGAGGTTCAGGCAGTGGCGCTGGCGAAGGCTTCCATGAACTGAGGAGGCAAGCGATGAGCACGATCGCGACGAAGGACGGTACGCAGATCTATGGGGGGCGGCGCAGTGGCGCGCTATGTTGGCCGCCACGGCACAAAACGGTTGGCCAAGGTCTCGCAAGGCATGATGGACTCGCTCTGGCTTCAGGGCGCCGAGATAGATGTCGAAAAATCTCCGCCCTTGTATTTGTTCGCGTTAATCTTGAAGCCATGCCGAAACGAACGAAGCCGACCTCTCGAAGCGCCGTCTATTTTGCGGATGCCATCGGCGTGTCCCTCGATCTGATCGATTGGCATGTGTCGACGATCAGGGCAGTCGCGTCGCGGATCGAGCAGCCTCGGACGAACGGCAAGGCGAATCGATCCGATGTCGTCCAGCTTCTCGGACATCTGTGGGCGCTGATAGACACGATACACCGGTTGAGAGAGCTGGTTCAGCAGGCGCCTGGCATCAAGAAGAAGTCCAGGCACATTCAGCGGTTCCTGCGTCGAACCAGTCGAATCGACGTGCTGAGGAATCATGTCCAGCACCTTCGAACCGACATGCGTTCCATTCCGACGCCTGCACCGCCGGTATGGGGCGTGGTGTCGTGGGTCTCGACCGAGGATCCGCATCTGTGTTTCGTCTTGTTCGCAGGTGCTGCGCATCCGGACACGAGTACCTTCTCGTGCTCGTACGATATGTGGCGAGGTGAATTCGTACAGCGATTTATCATCAGCATCAGTGGTCAGACGATCGACGTCGACGCGATGGCGTATGCAGTGGCGGAGGTAAGGCCCTTGCTCGATGAGTGGCTGACAGCCGCGAGTGCGAGCGCAACAGGACCCTTCCCGATTGTTGCCGTGCACATCTCAGGGACGAGGCCACCGGGTGGGCGCGCCGATTGAGTCGACAGGCGCAGGTCAACAGTCGCTAGTCTACAGGCCCAGCACGCGAGTTCTTCGAAGCTACTCGATCGGGTAAGGACCGCCATCCGCGTTCGCCACTTCAGCCCGAGGACTGAGGAGAGCTACGTCGGGTGGATTCGGCGTTACGTCCTGTTCCACGGCAAACGACATCCGCTTGAAATGGGCGGGGCAGAGGTCGCGCGATTTCTGTCACATCGAGGCGTGGCGGGTGTTCACCGTGGTCTTCACTCTACGCGGCTCTCTGCTGCGCGTGATCTCGGTGAGGCCCATGAGTGGGCGAGAGCGGAGGGGCTATGGCAAAGCGAACAGCGCGTAAGGCCGTTCCGACGTTCGCGTCAGAGCGAGCGGAGCGGGAGTACTGGGAGACCCACGATGCGGGCCCGTGTGTGGATTGGGCGGAGGCTCGCCAGGCCGTGTTTCCCAATCTCAAGGCATCGACTGAGACGATTTCGCTCAGACTTCCGACGGCGCTCTTGTCCGACCTGAAGGTCTTGGCGAACAAACGTGATGTGCCGTACCAGTCGTTGCTCAAGGTGTATCTTGCGGATCGTGTGACCCGCGAGACCCTCGGCGGCACGCGGCCTGACAAAGCGCTGCAACCGGCGAGCCGCAGTGGACGGCGAGCGGCTCGCGGCTGAGCGCAGACGTTGACAGCCACGTTTGAATCCTTCAGTCACGCAAAGACCACGACGGCGGGCCGCCTCCAAACCCACTGCGCATCGTCGCGCATATCTCGTTTTGCTCGCTGCCGTTACCCCTCTCGGCTTCGCAGCGAAGTTCTCCTCTGGGCCGCGTTCACTGTGGGTGTCCTGCCATATAATCTTGACGTCTAAAATGTAAGGTTTACCTCGGCTCTCAGAAAGGAGCTCCCTATGCAACGGTTTAAGATCGGTGTCGTCGCGGTGATGTGCTTACTCGTGCTGGTGACCATCCTGACCTCGCTCCCCTCCAACCGGGCTCAGGCGCAGGGTCGTGGTCAGGGTCAGGGTCAGCCGCCGAGCGATGTAAACGTCGTCAACGCGCCCACTGTCAACGCCCAACAAAGTGGCGCGTGGACCGTGGCCGTTTCTGGCACACCCACGGTCAACGCGCAGCAAGCCGGCCCATGGGATGTCGGAGTCACGGGTCTCACCAATCGCGTGACCACTTCAGCTACGGGAGTGATTCCAGCCGGCGAGATCTTCACGAACGTTTCGCTCATGGCTCCAAACTGTCCTGCGGGTACTGGCTTTCTGGTTACGGATGTCTACGCTGGTCCAGAAGTGCTTGTTGGAGCCACGTCGATCAACGTGGTTCAGCTACAGAAGTGGGCCATCTCCGTGCCTGTCTATCAATTTAGCAGTGGCGGCACGGCGCAGGTCGCGCTGACGGCGTTGGGTAACGGCCCGCAGGCAGTGTCCGCCAGCATTCCGGCGGGACAGCAGATTATCGGATCGCCGATTCCCGCGACGATTCTCATCCTTGGGGGAGGTACAGCTCCGCAACGGTTCGAGTTCAACGTCCACCTGACGGGATTTTGCGGCGTCGGATTCACGCTATAAGAGGAATGGGGTCATAGGCAAGGCCGTGGTTGGCAGCGTCTGTTCTTGATCAGACTTTTCCGTATGACGGTCTCATCACGCCTGCCGCCTACGCATTTCAGTCGGCACGGTGACGCTTGGCGTCGCGGTGCTGCCGACTGATTGAATCGAAGCGGAATTCCCGATCGCGGTATTCTGTTCTCGTAGGGGAGGGACATGCCGAAGCCGACCGACGTAAAGGCGCTGCCGAATCACCGTATCTGGCTGCGGTACGACGACGGAACCGAAGGAGAAGTTGACCTCTCGGACCTAGCCTGGCAAGGTGTCTTCGAACCGTGGAACGACGCGGCGTTTTTCAATACGGTTCATCTCGGCTCTCACGGAGCCATCGAGTGGTCTCCTGACCTCGACCTCTGCCCGGACGCGATGTACATACGACTGACTGGGAAGTCCGTGGCCGAAGTGTTCCCGGACATTCGGTTGGTGTCGTCCGATGCCTGAGATCAGCCGCTTCTACGGCATCGTCATCAAGATGTACTTTGCCGACCACGCACCGCCACACTTCCACGCGGAGTACGCCGAATACGAAGCCAGAATTGCGATTGGCAGCTTGGCGGTCTTGTCCGGCAATCTCCCTCCGCGTGCGATGGGCCTGGTTGCGGAATGGACGACGCTGCACCAGAAGGATCACGCGCCTGAAGCCGACGCGCCGACCAGTGTTTGAGATCATGTCGCCGAGGCGCGCGGCTTAGGCGCGATCGTTGCTCTAGAGGTATCGCGAACTACCACCCGTCCACAGTTGGAGCGAAAAATGCGACACGGGAAAGCAAACATCGCTGCAGGCCTACTGTTCATGGCCGGCTTCATGGCGTTCGGCTTCGTGCTGATCTATCTTCGGGACTTCGCACCTGGCAAAGAGCAGTGGATAGCTGAGTACGCGCTCGGCAAGCACTTCGAGTCGCGACTCGCCCACGTCCACGGCAATCTGTTCGCATTCCTGAATATCGTGGTCGGGTATCTTCTGCTGCGACTACCCTTTCACACGTCAACCAGCAAGTGGGTCTCGCGGCTCGCGCTGGTGGGCATGCTGATGCCCGTTGGGATTCTTGCAGAGGTGTCGCTGGGGGCGCCCCCGCTCTTCGTTCTCATCGGAGGGATGTCGATGATCGTTGCGATTACATGGCTCGGTGTAGCCGTGGCACAGAGTACATGGTGGCCTGAGCAAGACGAGAACGGAAAACCATAATGCCGCCTCACACAGTCCGTATTGTCCAGTTCCTCGCGGCGGCCATTGCGGTCCTGTTCGGCATCGCTACGCTCTTCGCGGGCGGCCGCGTGCTCCTGGGTTCCGACCCGGGGTACGAGGTGTTTCGGCCCCTGCTCATTTACAACACGGCAATGGGCGTAGCGTATCTGGCAGCTGGCGTCACCGTCTGGCGCAGCGCCAACGCGGGCCGATACGCCGCGGGAGCAATCTTCCTGCTCAATCTCCTTGTGCTCGTGGGCATCCTGGTGGTCTACCGTAGTGGCGGGGCTGTGGCCGTGGACAGTCTTCGCGCCATGACCCTTCGGACAGGCGTGTGGCTAGCCCTGTTTATGGCCGTATCGTGGCTCGGCCGGCCTCGCACAGCAGCCTAACACCTATCAGCCGGTTGCAGCGGACGGCCCGCCGCTGAACCGGAACGTTGAGATGGCTGCTGTGTGTCTATCGCAGCCCGAAGACGAACAGCGAATTGCTCGCGCTCACGGCCACATATTGCCGTCCGTTGACGGCATAGGTGATGGGGCCATTCTGGGTCGGACCACCGAGCTGGATCTTCCATAACAGCGAACCGTTTCTCGCATCGAGTGCGAAGAAGTACCCTTCGCGCCCTCCTGTAAAAAGAAGATCGGTTGCTGTGGTGAGAATGCCGGCGTCGGTCAAGTCCGTTTGCTTGTATTCCCATCGCCACGCGCCGGTGTGCGGATCGAACGCGCGAACGGTACCAAAGTTCTCTTCTTCCTTCCGCAGGTTCGGCCGTTGAGCGGCGCGCATGCCCGCCCCGATGCCTCGCCCGGGATAGTTCGTGCTCAGCCTTCCCGCCGTATAGTTGGAGCCTTCTTTATATTCCTGATCGGCGCGCGCGAAGATGTGGTGGGTGTTCTCCCAGACGTTCACGTAAAACAGCCCCGTGCGCGGACTGTACGACGGATTGAACCAGTTGGTCGCGCCCTGGTTGCCGGGATAGATCAGCACACCGTCGCGAGACGGTATCGCGCTGGGGCTGCGAATCGGCCGGCCGTTATCGAAGCCGGCGTTCCAGTTCTGTTTCGCGATCGGAGTGGCCTGCAGGAACTCACCCGTTCGGCGATCCAGCACATACAAGAAGCCATTGCGATTGGCCCACAGCATGACCTTTCGCGGTTGTCCCTTCCACGAGATGTCGGCGAGCACGGGAATCTGCACGGCGTCCCAGTCGAATTCGTCGGCTGGTGTGAACTGATAGTGCCATCGCAGTTGTCCCGTGTCGGCATCCAATGCCACGACGGAACATGTGTAGAGGTTGTCGCCCGGTCGCGTTTCGGCGTTGTAATCGGGGCCGGGATTTCCCACTCCCCAGAATGTGAGATTGGTTTCCGGATCGTACGAGCCCGTCACCCAAATCGATCCACCGCCATGCTCCCAACCACCGCCCCATGTCTCGTGCCCGGGCTCTCCCGGTGACGGCACGGTGTTGAATTTCCACGCCTCCGTGCCGGTCGCCGCGTCGTACGCCGCGATGAACCCGCGAATGCCGTACTCACCTCCCGCGGTTCCGACGATCACCTTGTCCTTGATGACCAGGGGCGCCGTTGTCATCGAATATCCGAACCCAGACGCCACGATGCGATTCCAGATCGGGCGCCCGGTCTTCGCGTCGATCGCAATCAAATGCGCGTCGGCGGCCGCCAGAAAGAGCGTGTCGCCGAGAATCGCGAGACCGCGGGTAATACGGCCGCAACACAACCTCACATCCGACGGTGTGTAGGGATAAATCCAGAAGATCTTCCCGGTTGCCGCGTCGAGTGCGACAACATCGTTGCCCTGCGTCGTGTACATGATCCCATCGACGACCAGGGGCGTTGCTTGGTAGTAGTCCAGCCATCGAGCCTGGAACACCCACTTCAGCTCCAGATCCTTGACGTTTGCGGTGGTGATCTGCGTGAGGAGGCTGTGCCGCTGGCTCATGTAACTTCCGGAATACGTGAGCCAGTTGTGCGGTTCTTTCTGTGCGTTCAGGAGCCGATCGGAGGATACCTGGGCGAGCAGGAGTGACCCGAGCGCCAGAACAGCGACTAGTACGATCGGCAAGCGCCATCTCATCGTGAGACGACTCCTTTCAATGTGCTCAGATAGGCGATGACATCCGAGAGTTCCTGGGGAGAGAGCGTCATGCGATATGACGGCATCGGTGAACCCTCGACGAAGCCATGCTCGCGCAGATCCGCTTTCTGGAAGCTCCGCAGCTGATCCTTCGCGTCGCGCATGAGAACCTGAAACGTGTCGTGGTTCAACAGTCTGCCGACCGTCGTTACGCCATCGCGCGTGGCGACGCGGTACCTGCGGTTCTCAGGAAGAATCTCAGCGTCAGGATCGAGCAACGCGGTCCTGAGCTGATCAGCCGTTCGGATGGCACCAATGTCGGTGAGATCGGGCCCGGAGCGCGAGCCGGCCTCTTGTATGCGGTGGCAGGTGAGGCATTTACCTGTGCCCGCAACGATGGTGGCGCCGGCGGTGTCGTTGCCAGGTGGACGTGGTTCGCTGTTCGACTGGCCCAACGCTGCTGCGGTGGCGACGATCACCGCGGATACAACCAGTGAGAGCGTTCGCATGCCACACCTTGTCCGGCGCCGGCTTTCGACGCCTATTTCCCCACGCCCACGTTTTTCATCGCCTCGAGTTTTCCGAGATCGAGCGCCGACACGGCGTTCCGCAGTGCGTCCAAGTCGATGCCGTCGCCTTCGGCGCTGACGATGAAGCGGTCGCCGATGACGACGTCGTACTCGTGCGTGCCGCCGGTCTTGGACATCTTCTGGTGGACGATTCGGCCGCCGACGCGCACGGTCCGTTCCGAATACTGGTCGTTTTCACGCGCGCCCTGGAGAGTGGCCCACGACGCGAGGCCCATCAAGCCGGTCGCGCCGCCCGAGTCGGTGATTTCGAGCTTCGCCGAACGGCCGGCCCCGTCGCCATACGAGGCTTCCGCTTTCGCGATCGTAATGCCGGCCATGCCATTGCGCTCCGCGTCGCTGCTCTGCCGCGCCAATCCGGCGAACTGCTCCGGCACGAGCGGCGTGAGCTGATCGATGCTCACCGCGTCCACGCGCTTGCCACCGCCGAGAAGCGTTCCCAGCCCTTCGAACGCCGCGGCGGTCTCAGCCGCGCTGTCGCCGCGTTTTTGCGCCTGCTCCATCTTGGCGCCGCTTTCCTCCAGCTTCTTGCCGAGTGCTTTGAGCTTTCCCATCGCACTGTCGGGAGCGAACTCCGGTTCGGCGGACGAAGAAACAGACCCAAGCGTGCCCAGTGCCGCGGGTGCGCCGATAAGACCGTCGATGCTCGTCAGCACGACCGACAGCACGATTGCGCACACAACAACGACAGCCGTGTATGCGACGGCTTTGTCCTGTGGAGCTTTCATCAGTGCCGGCAGGCCGAGGTACAGCAGGTACAAGCCGTAGAGTGCTGCGATGATGCCCAGAATCGCGAGCCCTGGCAGAATCTGCAGCGCGCCGGCCATCCACGCCGGCGTGTACGAATAGACCGCAACCTTGAACGCCTTGTGCGAGTCTTTCTGTGCACCGAAAGTCGGCGCCAGCGCGTTGATGATGAACGCGAGAATGAACACGCCGAGAATGGCGAAGCAGAAGGCGAGCACCGCGCCGACGAGGCCGGTCATGATGGGAACGCGATACGTACCGAGAAATGGCACGGTCGTACCGACCAGCGAGCGGCCGATGAAACCGGCAACGGCTCCGATCGCAGCCAGGGGCATCACGTAGCTGGAGACGAGGGTTCCGGTCGGCGTGGGATCCGCCTCGATTGCGGGCCATTCCGTTTTTGGCGTCAGCAGAATGTTTTTTACCCGTGTTTTGATATCCACACCGATCCGCCTTTCGTTTGCAGTTGAAACTGTTATGACGAGGGTGTTTATACCGGCTTCTGGCGATTGTCACAACAGGGAAGTTGGCGCTAGGGTAGGATCGGTACCGAGTCGCGATGAAGCGAGCCCCCACAGCCGCGCTTTTGTGCGCGATCCTCTGGTCGGCCGTGGTGGCCTGCGGTCAGGCGGCGGCCCCCGTCCCACTGCCCGGGGCGCTCCGCGACCACGTGAGGGACGAGCGGTTCCAGAGCGTCACATCGATCAGGGGAATGCCGCTCGGTGTCCGCGCGGAGCTGCAGAAGTTATTCGCCAGTGAGGCGCTCGACATCGCGGAGATCGGAGCCGAGTTTCAGGCCAGCGGTACGCCCGTCGATTCGACGCTGCCAATCCGCCGGCTGGTCGTGGCCGGCTGCTCGTACGATCACTGCCTCGTGTATTACGAGCGTGGCGGCAGCACACGCACGTGGCGAGTGGCGCTGTTTTATTGGGCACCGGAGACGACCCGATTCGAGTGGGGCGGCACCGCGCCAGGCGGCCTGGCGACAATCGACGATGTTCGGAACGCCATCCTGTCCGGCAAGATC
>CAYHHH010000034.1:14413-36307 GCA_964356125.1 uncultured Bifidobacteriaceae bacterium
AATTAAGGGGCGATAGCCGAAGGAGGGATTGAATGCGGATGCAACGCTCGCCGGCCGCTGGCATCAGCCGCCGCGATTTCTCGCGCTTGCTTGCGTTGAGTGGTTCCGTCCTGCTGCCACAGCAACTGGCGGCGTGGCCCGCTCCTCTTGCACAGACGCCGAAACAGCCGGACGAACGCTTCTGGACATCGGTGCGCGAGCAGTTTCTGATGCCGCGCGATCTCGCGGTCATGAACGCGGCCAATCTCTGTCCCTCTCCCGCTCCTGTCCTCGAAGCGATGTATCTGAGCACGAAAGACATGGATGGCGATCCATCGTTCGAGAACCGGCAGAAGATGAGCGCCGGAAAAGAGGAGGCCCGGCGCCTCCTCGCGCGGTTCCTCCATGTGACTGCGGAGGAGATCGTCATCACACGCAACACGAGCGAGGCGAACAACATCGTCTCGAGCGGGCTCGACCTTAAAGCCGGCGATGAAGTCGTGATTTTTTCCGACAATCATCCCAGCAACAACAGCGCGTGGACGCAGAAGGCGAAGCGGTTCGGGTACACCGTCTCGGTCATCAGTCAGCCGAACCCACACCCTGGGGCGGAGTTTTTCGCCGAAGCGGCGACGCGGGCCATCTCGGCACGAACGCGAGTGCTGGCCTTCACGCACATGACCAGCACGGTCGGCGACGTGCTTCCGGCCAGCGAGCTTTGCCGGCTCGCGCGGGCACGCGGTGTCCTCACGCTCGTCGACGGGGCGTCGGCGCTCGGCGTGCTCGATGTCGACCTCAGTGAGATGCAGCCCGACTTTTACACGGGAAGCGCGCACAAGTGGACGTGCGGCCCGAAGGAAGTCGGCGTCCTGTACGTGAATGCGCGCGCGCAAGAGCGCATCCACCCGAGCATCATCAGCGCCTATCCCGGTGCCGTTGGCGTGTCACGCACCATGGAAGCCATGGGGCAGCGCGATGAGCCTGCCATCATCGGCTTTGGCGAGGCGCTCAATTTCCAGACGACGATCGGACGCCGAGCGATAGAGCAGCGCTCGCGGTCCCTTGCTCAGGCCCTGATTGCCGGCCTGCGGCGCATCGACGACGTGCGCCTCTGGACGCATCCGGACCCTGCGCGATCGGGTGCGGTCGTCACGTTCCGACCTGGAAACGTCGACATCCCGACGCTCGCCGCCGCGCTCTACCGGAACGATCGCATCGGCTGCGCCACTCGAACAGGAAGCGATCGGCCCGGTATCCGCCTCTCGCCGCACATCTACAACACGATGGCCGAAGTCGACCGCGCGGTCGCGGCCGTCGCGAAGTACATGCGCCAAGGCGTGTAATGCGAGTGCTTCGCGCGACTGCCGTCAGCGTTGCCACGATCGCGGCGGCAGTGTCGTTGGTGATCGGTCAGGACGGTCGCACGTACCCAAGCGCCAGGACCGGTGCCACGTACATGCACAACTATTATTTTCCGCCGGCGCCGAGCTCGACGCCATGGGCGCCCGCCTGGTCCCCCGATGGGAAATGGCTGGCCGTTGCGATGAGCGGTTCGATCTGGAAAGTCGATTCCGCGAGTGGCGTTGCGCACGAGCTCACGTATGACGCGACATATCATTCGATGCCCGACTGGTCGCCGGACGGCAACTGGATCGTCTACACGGCAGACAACGGCGGGTCGACGATACAGCTTGCAAGCGTCAATGTCGCGACCGGTGAAACGAAAGCGCTGACCGACGATCAATTCATTTACACCGACCCGGTGTTTTCGCCAGACGGCACTCGGGTCGCGTACGTCTCAACGAAACCGAACGGTTTCTTCAACGTCTACATCCGCCCGATCAAGAACGGCCAATGGGCAGGGCCCGAGATCGCGGTGTCGCAGGACAACACGTACCACAACTCCCGGCTGTATTTCGGCGCGGAGGATCTGCACATTACGCCGGCCTGGACGCGTGACGGCACGCAGTTGCTGCTCGTGTCGAATCGCGGCGTGCCGCTCGGGTCAGGCAATATCTGGCTCGCGCCAGCGGTCGCCAGCGGAATAAACGACGCACGAGCGGTGGTTGTAGAGCAGACCTTGTATCGTGCACGGCCGCACGTGTCTATTGATGGAAAACGATTCGTGTACTCATCCACTCGAGGAGCGGCGGATCAGTTCACAAATCTTTACGTACAACCAGTCGCCGGAGGGGAGCCGTACAAGCTGACGTTCTTTCAGCACGATGCGTTCCATCCGCGCTGGTCACCTGACGGCGAGTGGATTGCGTATATCGACAACCGCGAGGGCCTGCCTCAGCTGGCGTTGCTCGAAGTCTACGGTGGAGAAAATCGAATCGTTCGCATCGTCGATCGCAGATGGAAGCGGCCGATGGGAATGCTGTCGGTCCGGACGGTCGATCACAGCGGGCAGGTGACCGGAGCACGAATCCATCTCACGGCGGCCGACGGCAAGTTTTACGCGCCCGCAGACGCGTACGCGCGCGTCAACGCGGCAGGCGACAGAATGTTTCATTCCACTGGCGAATTCCGTGTAGAGCTGCCAGTCGGGAAAACGAGGGTGACGGCCGTCAAAGGCTTCGAGGTGTGGCCCCACAGTGCCGACATCGATATCGCGGCCAACGAAGTGACGACCGCCCAGATCGCCATGAAGCGGATGACCGACATGTCGGCGAAGGGCTGGCACAACGGCTCCACGCATGTGCACATGAACTATGGCGGCAATCTCCACAATACGCTGGAGAACCTGATGATGATGTCGGCTGCCGAGGATCAGGACATCGTCCTCGATCAGATCGCCAACAAGGACAACCGCATCCTCGATCATCAGTTGTTTGTTCCCGGCGGCGGACCTCATCCGCTGTCGCGCAAAGACATGCTTCTCGTTGTCGGTCAGGAGTATCGGCCGCCATTCTGGGGGCACGTGTTTTTGTTCGGGATGCGCGATCATCTCATGTCCCCGTTCACGACCGGGTACGAAGGGACCGCCATCGAAAGCCTGTACCCGAGCAATACCGACATCTTCCGCAAGGCCAGAGCACAGGGCGCATATGTCGGGTACGTGCACGCCTATGCCGGCGAGCGCGATCCGATCGACGTCGAGCTCGGCGGAGCGAAAGGCGGAATCGTCGATGCCGCCCTCGGAACGACTGACGCGATTGAGTGGTCTGCTGCCGGTCGGGCGGGTTTCTTTCCGTTGTACTCGCTGTGGAACAACGGCATCAGGGTGACTGCCGTTGGCGGCGAAGACTCAATCAGCAATCTCCACATGAGCAAGCTGGTCGGGTCGCATCGCACCTATGTCTTCACTGGCGGGCGCGGGTTGGACATGCACGCCTGGCTCGATGGCATGCGAGCCGGACGCGCGCTGGTCACAAACGGACCGCTCGTCGAGTTGTCGGTCAACGGTGCATTGCCCGGCGAGACCGTGACCGTGCAGTCAGGTGGCGGAGCTGTCGACGTGCAGTCGCAAGTACGGTCGATTGTTCCGCTGCAGAACGTCACGCTCTTCTTCAACGGTCGATCCGTGGAGGACATCCCGTTGAGCGCCGATCGCCGAACGGCGGACTTCCGCAAGACTGTGCAGGTCGGCAGGAGCGGGTGGTTTCACGTCCGTGCGGAAGGTGCACCGGCGGATCGATTTCCATTGGATACCGGCTATCCGCAAGGATTCACAAATCCCGTCTGGGTGATCGTCGGGAATCTGTCTGTTCGCGATCGTGCGTCGGCCGAGTACGCGCTGAGGTGGATCGACAGGCTTCAGAAGCTTGCTGACGCCTGGCCCGGATGGCGCTCGCCAAAGGAAAAGGATCACGTCTACGGCCAGTTCGAAGAGGCGCGGACCGTGTACCGGCGATTGGCGGCCGAAGCCGCCGCGAGGCCAAATTGAGGATGCGACAAACACTAACAGCGCTGGCTTTCGCGTGTGCGTCCCTTGCCTATGCCGGGGCCGCACAGGGCCCGGCGTCGATCCTTAACTCGTATCGAGGCAATCTTCACACTCATACGATTAATTCGGATGGCGACTCTTCTCCCTGGGATCTGGTGGCGTGGTACAAGCGGAATGGCTATCAGTTTCTCGCCATCACGGATCACAACACGTTCACGGATCCTGCGGATTTCGACTCGAACCCGAATGACAACTTTCTGCTCCTGGGCGCCGAGGAAGTCACGAATGAGAAGACTGTCCATGTGAACGCAATCGGGATCAGCAGCGTCATCCCGGCTCAACGCGGGTCCACGGTGACTGACATTCTGCAGGCCAGCATCGACGCTATTCGTGCGCAAGGCGCTGTGGCCCTCATCAACCATCCGAATTTCCGGTGGGCATTCACGGCGAGCGAAATGCTGCCCCTGAAAGGACCTGTGTTGCTGGAGATTGCGAGCGGGCACCCCACGGTCAATCATAGTGGCGACGGACTCGTTCCAGCGACCGAGCAGATGTGGGATCAGCTGTTGTCTGCGGGCATGCGTGTCTTCGGAGTGGCGGTCGACGATGCGCACAACTTCCGCCAGGAATTCACATTGGACCAGGCGAATCCGGGACGCGGCTGGGTGGTCGTCCGAGCGCCTGCGCTCACACGGGAACACATCGTCGCGGCTCTGAATGCAGGAGAGTTTTATGCGTCGTCCGGTGTTGAATTGAAGAATATCGTATCTACATCGGACGCGTTGAGCGTGGAGATTCAGACCACGTCGCCGGTCCAGGCTGCGAAACGCTATCGCGTGGTTTTCATCGGCGCGAACGGCCGTGAGCTGGCAACGTCGCAGCAAAACCCTGCTCAGTACACCTTCAATGGCAGCGAGGGATACGTGCGCGCCAGAATCGAAGACAGCGGAGGTCTGCGAGCCTGGACGCAGCCGGTCTTCGTGGGACGACAGCGATAGCTGAAATCGTGTCGAGCAACCTGGTGACGCACGATCTTCGCAGGGTCATTTTAGCGGCGATTATTCTCGGAGCGTTCCTGTTGGGGCAGGGCAGCGCCGTGAATCTGGCACAGGGCGGACCGGTGCACGGGGGCGGGCTGGCGCGCGCCGTGGCGTCGGTCATCTGGACCTACGACGGATGGATCAAGGAAGCGGTCGCGCGTGGCCTTTGCGATGGCGCGCGACGGCCTCACGTTCTCGTTTCTCGGAAACGTGCACCCGAGATTTGGCACACCATGGCTGGCCATGCTTATCCCGAGCGCCGGCGCCAGCGGCATGATGCTCGTGCTGAGAGACTTCGACACGCTTACCACCTACTTCGTCGTCGTCGAATGGGCCGCGCTCCTCTTTGCCGTCGCGGCGGTGTACGTCCTGCGGCGGAAGATGCCCGAGGCGCCACGCCCGTTTCGCACGCCGGGATATCCATGGGTACCGCTCTTCTTCCTGCTGGGGACGGTCATCGGCGTGACGGCCATCGTATGGGGCGAAATCGAGGCGGGCAATTATTCACCCATCGTCGGATTGTGCATTGCGGCGGCAGGCTTTCCTGTCCATCATGTCTGGAAACGTTTGCGGCATGGGTTATAGTCTGCGCAAAGGAGCATTCACGCGATGAAAATGAATTTGATTGGCGCGCTGCTGTTGATTGTGGGTGTCGTGGCCGGGCGCGCGTGGGGCGCGCAGGACGCTGCGAAGAAGGGATACATCATCGGGCAGATCGATGTCACGAACCCGCAGCAATACGCCGAATACGCGAAACGCTCTCCCGACATCATCGCGAAGTACGGCGGCCGGTTCATCGCCCGCGCCGGCCGCACCGTCACCCTCGAAGGGCCCGCGGCACGAAGCCGCGTCGTCATCATCGAGTACCCGAGCTTCGAGCGCGCGCAGGCGTGGTTCAACTCCCCTGAATATCAGCAGGCGAAGAAGCTGCGCGAAGGTGCCGCGAACGCACAGTTCATCGTCGTGGAGGGGCAGTAGCGCGTGCGGACATCGCAAAGTCCTAAACGTCGCACTCGGCTCGCACTCGCCGCGCTCATGCTCCTGGCAGCGTCGTCTGCATTTGCCCAGGACAACGCAGGTCTGCTTCGCCTCGATCACTACGTGCCCGTCAAGTCGACAACGCCGGACATGGCCGGTCAGACCGCGCAGATCTACGTGCGTGAAGTGGTGCTTCCAGGCATCGGGCTGCGTGGGCGTCCGGCCCCTGGCAACGTCGTGTTGTTCGTGCACGGCGCCGGCACGCCGGCCGAGGTGTCGTTCGACGTGCCGTATCAGGACTACAGCTGGATGGCGTATCTCGCGAACGCGGGATTCGACGTGTTCTCGATGGATATGACCGGCTACGGCCGGTCCACGCGCCCGCCGTCGATGAACGATCCCTGCAATCTGTCGAAGGTGCAGCAGGCGCAGTTCGTACCACAGTTGATGCCTGCGCCGTGTGCGCCGTCGCGTCCTTCTCCCATCACGACCATGGGATCGGATTGGAACGACATCGGAGCCGTGGTCGATCACCTGCGCACGTTGCGCGGCGTCGATAAGGTATCCCTCGTCGCCTGGTCGCAAGGGGGACCTCGCGCGGGCGGATATGCGGCGCGGAACCCGGACACAGTCGCGCGCCTGGTCGTGCTGGCGCCCGCCTACAACCGTGCCGGCGCGCTCGATGCGCCCAACCCGCTGCCATCGGGCAACGCGTCGATGAACGTGCAATCGCACGCAGACTTCACGGCCAACTGGGATCGGCAAGTCGGCTGTCCGGATCAATACGATCCTGCTGCGAGCGCCTCTGTGTGGAGCGAGATGCTCGCGTCCGATCCGGTAGGCGCAACCTGGGGCACGGGAGTTCGCCGCGCGCCGCAAGTGCCGACGTGGGGATTTAATCAGGCGGTCGTCGCCAAGATGCAGACGCCGTTCCTCATGGTGGCGGGCATCCATGACAGGCAGGTCCCGCCGGGGCGGGTGCGCGAGCTGTATACGGATCTGGGCTCGAAGGAGAAAGTGCTCATCGATCTCGGGTGCGCGTCGCACAACGCGATGTGGGAACGAAACCACCTGCTGTTGTTCAAGGCGTCGCTGGAGTGGCTGAAAGACGGCCAGGTGAATGGCATG
Organism: uncultured Bifidobacteriaceae bacterium; assembly: GCA_964356125.1. Taxonomy (GTDB): domain Bacteria; phylum Acidobacteriota; class Vicinamibacteria; order Vicinamibacterales; family JAMQPK01; genus JAMQPK01. The sequence continues at coordinate 21,428 of CAYHHH010000034.1, forward strand.
TCCGAAGGGGAATTGAAGCTGGGCTACTAGCGCTAGTGCTATTATCCCGCTTCTCTATGCCTATTTCCTATCGTATCGATCGCGAGCGGGCTGTTGTGCTCACCGAAGCTTGGGGAGTGCTGACCGACGCAGACATACTTGGCCACAAGGCCCGCCTCCTGAATGATCCTGGCTTTGATTCACGCATGCCGCAGCTTTCGGATATTCGAAACATCGATCGTCTTGACGTCACGCCGATCGGAGTCAGAGCGATGGTCGACCACGATGCGGCCAATGCCGATCGCCGTGCGGGCCATCGCATGGGGCTGGTCGTCCCCAAAGACGTGGTGTTTGGAATGGCCCGCATGTATCAACAGATGGGGAGTCGTGCCGATAGTGGCGTAGAAGTGTTTCGCACGATGGAAGAAGCGGATGCCTGGCTCGCCAGCCTCTCCAGGGTCTGACCAATCCCTGTAACGCGATCGAGAAGTGCATGGTGATGGGTTTCTGCATCGGCGGCCCCTTCAGGCCCTGGAGCCGAGCAAGCCGTTTGTGGTGAAACAGCACTCTCAATGGTGCCCCCTCTGCCTCATCAGCGTCAATTTCAGATGAACGACGTGCAGCCGAAACGCCGGCGATTTGCGCAGGCACATCCCGCCGATCACCGGTTCTACAGTGCGATGGCCATCGTGTCGTCGCTGACCATCGTCGCCGGATTCTTCAATACCTACGGACCGAAAGTGATGACGGGCGAGCCCGCGCTGCCATCCATCATCCACGTGCATGCCCTCGTGTTTACGAGCTGGCTGATTGTGTTCGTCGCGCAGACGACCCTCGTGCTCGGCGGTCGCACCGACATCCATCGGCGTCTCGGCGCGGCGAGCATGGTGTTGGCCGCCGCGATGCTGGTCGTTGGCGTGTCGACCTCCATCACAGCTGCGCGCCTGGGGCATCGTGGCATTCCCGGCGTCGAGTTTTCCGATGTGGAAGGATTTCTTTTCCTGAATATTGCGGCCATCTCCGTTTTCGCGGTACTCATCGCGGCCGCGTGGTACTTCCGCAGGAATGCGCCGGTGCACAAGCGGCTCATGCTGATGTCCGTGACCGGCGCGCTGATCGGCCCCGGAGTCAGCCGGTTGCCGTTCTTTTCCGGCAAGACACCCGCCATCGGCATGCTGGTTCTGGCCTTCCTGTTCGCGGGCCCCATCTACGATCTCGTCACGCGCCGCCGCATTCATCCGGCCTATATCTGGGCCGTGCTGCTGTCGTTCCTCACGGTTCCACCTGTCGTCGCGCAGTTGTCCGCAAGGGCGGCGTGGCGAACCATTGCGGCCTCGCTGCTGCGCTGATGACAGAAGGCTTATGAAAGCATTCGAGCTCCATCCTGAAGACGGCTTCGACTCACTGAAACAGGTTGACCGCCCGAGGCCCGGCATGGGACCTGGCGATGTGCGCGTCCGCGTCCGGGCGGTGTCGCTGAACTATCGGGATCTCATGGTCGCGCGCGGATCGAAGAAGCGCGCAAAGCGAATCGTGCCGGTGTCCGACGGCGCCGGCGAGGTGATCGAGATCGGCGGTGATGTGAAGCGCCTCGCAATCGGCGATCGCGTGGCGGCAGCGTTCTTTCCGACGTGGATCGACGGTGCGTTTGCGGAAGAGCACCACGCGAACGCGCTGGGCGGATCGCTCGACGGGATGCTCGCGGAGGAAGTCGTCCTTCACGAGCGCGCGTGGGTGAAGATTCCGACGCGCTATACGTTCGAGCAGGCCTCGACGCTGCCGTGCGCGGGCGTCACGGCGTGGCACGCGCTGTTCGAAGCCGCAACGGTCAGGCCCGGCGACACGGTGCTCGTCCAGGGAGGGGGCGGCGTCTCGACGTTTGCGCTCCAGCTCGCGCGCCACGCAGGTGCGGCGGTGATCGCGACGTCGAGCTCGGCCGACAAACGCGCGCGCTTCGCGCAGATGGGCGCGGCGTCGACGATCGATTACAAGACAGACGTCAAGTGGGGCGAGACGGCCCGAGCCGCCGCCGGCAATGGCGGGGTCGATCTCGTCGTCGAGGTCGGCGGCGCAGGCACGTTCGATCAAAGCATCGCGGCGCTGCGCTACGGCGGACACATGAGCCTCCTTGGCATCCTGGCCGGCACGCAGGGGCCGATTAATACCTACGCGATCTTCCATAAGAACATCCGTATTCGCGGCGTCTATGTCGGGTCGGTCGCGATGTTCGAGCGACTCGTGCGCGTGCTGGAGCACTCGAGCATCGATCCGGTCATCGATCGGGTGTTTTCATTCGAAGACACGCGCGCCGCCTACGAGCACCTGGCGAGCGGCGCGCATTTCGGCAAGGTCGTGATCCTCAACGAATCATGATTCCCTTCGAGGTGGGCGCGGCCGGTGCTAATGTCCATCCGTGATGTTCCAGAACCTGGCTCGACGCGGAGGCTGCGTAATCGTATGCGGCACGCTGTGGACGGTATTGGCGATGGCGCAGGCGGCGCCTTCCTCTCCCGGACCGGTGCGGTCTGCACCGACTGCGACATTTACGGTGAATCCCGGTTTCAGAGATTGGGGTCCTGCCACCGTTGCGGGTACGACGATCCTCGCCGGCAACTCAACGAATAAGGACGGCTTGTTTGCTGTCGACACGCTTACCGGCAAGCTGAAGTGGACGTCCCGTCCCGCGGCACTCCGTTACGGCCCGTCCGTGTCGACAGTGCCCGCTGTGTCCGGCAGCGTGGTCATGGTGCCGATGGGGAACACACTGGTCGCAATGTCGCTTGCGACGGGCAAGGAAGTGTGGCGTGGTCCGCACACCGCTCAGTCGGCGTCGGTCGTTGCCGCCTCCGGGCTGGCCTATGTGCTCGGCGACGACAACGTCTTCTACGCGCTCGACGCGACCACCGGCAAGGAAAAATGGAAAAAGCCATTCGCCCGCCACGTCTCGTGTGAGTCCAACCCCGTCGTCCGCAATGGCGTCGTCTACGTGAGTGGAAACGTCCTCCTGAGGCCGGCAGACGCGAACAGACCGGCGAGCTGGTACGGGCATCTCTTCGCGCTGGATGCGAATACAGGAGAAGAACGTTGGCGGTATCCCGCCACGCCCGTGGGAGACACGGGCGGCTTCTGCTTCAGCCAACCCATCGCAACGGACGAGACGTTCTTCGCGACTCAAAGCGCAACGCTCTATGCGATCGATGTCGCGACCGGTCGTGAACGCTGGGGCGGGCCGCTCGAAGTTCGTCTATCGGTCGAAGGGCGCATCCGCGTGGTCAGGGTGGAGGGGCTCGTCGACGCCGGCTCAGTCTTGGTCGGCATGAGCCCTGGTTATCTCGTTGCGTTCGACAAAGCGTCCGGGAAGACCGCGTGGGAGATTCAAGGTCAGTATCAACCGTCTCGTGCGTCGACGCGAACTGGCCCTTCGGCTTTGTGACGCCGGTCGACGGTGGCCTGTGGGTGGATTCGTATCAGGCGTTGGTGAAACTTCAATGATGAAGAACATCTTCCTGTTCCTTGGCGTTCTCGCGATGCAGGCGCCGCCAACGCCCTCGGCGCCAATGCCCGATCCGAAATCGACCAGCGTGCCGCGGATCGACGCCGCGATCACGATCGACGGCGTGCTCGATGAGGCGGCGTGGCAGAAAGCCGCGCGGCTCACGCCGTTCGTCCACCACGACACCATGGCGGCGGCGCGCGTGACGACGGAGGTTCGAATCTGGTACGACCATGCGGCGCTCTACGTCGGCTGGATCGTGGACGATGGCGATATCCAGGCGACGTTCACGCAAAGAGACAGCCGCTTCTGGGAAGAGGAAGTCGTGGAGTTTTTTGTCACGCCGTCATCCCTTGACCGCTACTTCGAGCTGCAGTGGAATCCGCTCGGCGGCACGTTCGACGCCATCATCACGAACGAGCTCGGCCCTGACGGCCGCTCGAAGCAGTTCAAAGGCGACTGGTCGTACACCGCCGGCACGATGACCTACGCCGTACAGGTGGACGGTACCGTGCAGAACTCGGGCGATCGCGATCGACGCTGGACGGTCGAAGCACGTATCCCGTTCGCCGATCTGAACGTGGCGACGCCAAAGCCGGGAGAGGTATGGCGGGGCAACTTCTATCGATTCAACCGCGATCGCGACCGCGAGGCGGAGCAGCTCAGCTGGTCGCCGACTATCTTCCCAGGGTTTCATCAGCCCACACGGTTCGGGTACCTGCGGTTTTCGGGCAACTGACGATGTCGCCTGAGGCGTGGCTTCGGGGGCCGGTCGAGGGCGTTCCCGATCTGCTCCAGCCGATCGCTCATGCACTGCTGCAGGCGAAAGAAGAAACGCGGCGCTTGGTGCAGGATTTCCCGCCGCATCTGCTCTGGGAGCGTCCGGCCGGGCTGGCCTCAGTTGGTTTTCATCTCCAGCACATCGCGGGAGTCGTCGACCGCCTCTTCACATACGCGCGCGGTGAAGCCCTGTCGCCTGACCAGCAGAACACGCTTGGCGTCGAGGGACGTCAGCCGGACACCGGTAGCACTGTCGACGATCTTCTCGGCGAAATCGACGCGCAGGTGGATCGCGCGTTGAGTCAGCTTCGCGCGATGCCGCCCCACACACTGACCGATGCGCGCCTCGTCGGACGCAAACAATTGCCGTCGACCGTGATGGGGTTGCTCTTTCACGCCGCCGAGCACGCCCAGCGGCATGTCGGGCAGTTGCTCGTGACTGCGCGCGTGCTGCAAGACGGTGGGCCCTGAATAAGTCAACAGTCGCCAGCCGCCAGTCCGCAGTCCCCCGTGCTCCTTCAATGTTTCCTGTCGTCTCGCGTCGGTAGAAGCGTGTTCGAACGATGGACTCGGTTGGTGAACGCGTGAAACGCCGCTCGGAGGCTGCTGAAAAAGGCAGAATCCTTCACATGTCGAGCGCGCAGTGTTCGGCCGAATTCCTCAAGAAAGACGTTCATGGGCTACACGTGCATATGACGGCCGTCATATGGCCGACGCACACGACCTGATAGGGTGCCGGCTGGACGAGGGCAGTCCAGACCGATCCCGAGGTGTTGAATGGCCGTGGCATCTTCACGCATCATCGACCGAACGTATTCTCTGCTCGTCCAAAGACTGCTCCAAGTGACGATGGGCATCGCTCTACTGGTGTTCGCAGTGGTATTGGTGCTCATCGCCGCCTGGCCCGGAATTGGCCTTCGGATCCTGTGGTTCGCCGCCATTCCGCTCGCCCCGATGATCCTGCTGCTCGCGCCGAACGCGTGGGTCAGCATCTGCCCGATTTCGACTGTCCAGACACTTTCGCAGCGGGCGGGCCGCCACCCTCAGCGCAGGCTTTCGCCGCGAGCGACCGAGCGGTTGCAGGCCTTCGGCTGGGCGCTCATGCTTGCAGGCATCCCCACCAGGCATCTCGTTTTCAACACCGTCGGATGGGCCACCTTGTGGACGGCGCTCGCGATCACCGGCGTCGCGTTCGTGTCTGGCTTCTTGTTCCGCTCCCTCAGCGGATGGTGCGTGGGCGCGTGCCCGATCCGGCCGATCGAGGTCCTGTATGGGCAGTTCGCGCTCGACCGCAACCGCCCCGAGAAGTGCACGACCTGCACCGCTTGCATCGCGAGCTGCCTGCGCCTCGTGCCCGAAAAGAGCCACAGCGAGCTGCACAGCAGTTCGCTCGTCGCACACTTCGCCATGGGCTTCCCCGGCTTCGTCGCGGCCTACTTCCTGCTGGACTTGTTGAACCTGTGCAAAGTCGAGCACGAGTTCTTCGCGGGCACCGCTTCGACGGTGACGAACTGGTACACCCAGACCGCGATGGTATATGGCGTCATGTTCGCCGGGTTTGCGTTGTCCTGGGCGGTTTTTCTGGCGTTAAGGACGTGGGTGTGGGACGGCCAGAGGGTGTACCGCGGGGTGGCGCTGTCGGCCTTCAGCGCGTACTATCTTGGCGTCACGCCTGAGATCTGCGAGGCGTGGAACTGGCCCATGTGGGTCGTGCCGGCGCTCTTGATTCTGCCCTTCGGCGCGCTTCTCTGGGCCGTTTGGCCTAGGAGCGGCGCCGACATGGAGTTGGCGGCGGGGTGATGGAAAGCGAGACCGGACCTTTGACGGTGCGACCCACGGGTGGGGTACGGACCGCGCCGGAGTTCGTCCATCACCAGGACTGTCGTGAGGGGGGAGTACTGACGAGGGGCCGAGAACGGGCGTTATGGTAACCCGCGAGATGGCCCGAATGTTTCCTATCGTGCGATAAACTTGAATCTTGGTATGAGCACGAACGTCAAGATCGAAATCGACGAGCGAACGGCCGACGTGCTACACGCCCGCGCCGCAGAACTGGGTCTGACCGTCTCAGAACTGGTCGCTGAACTGGCGATGCTCGACAGTGAGCCGATCGCCGTGGACTCAGACGAGATTGCGGAGCTCGATCGGCGCTGGCAGAAGATCGAAGCGGGCCAACCCACGGTTCCACACGAGCGCGTCGTTCGGTGGCTGCGCACGTGGGGCACGCCCCGATTTCGCCGGTGGCAGGATCAATAGACCTCGATTGGTCGGACGCTGCACTCGCCGACCTCGATTGATTCGCGGCGTTCCTCCGAGCAGCAATCCCTCGAGCTTGCGGCAATCGTCGCAGAGGGAATCATCGCCAGAGCGCAGCTGCTCCCCCGCCATCCGAAGCTACCGGAATACCAAAGACGCCGCACCTACACCGGTTCAAATCCGGGCGGCCGCGAAGTCCACCTGATGCCACTCAAGCGGCTGCGCCTCCGAGGCCATCCGCCAGCCCGTGATAAAGCAGAACTCCACGAGTGGGCGGAGTGCCGCCGGCAGATGCACACACACGGTCTGCACCTGTTCGCGGTCAAAGAATCGGCCGATGCATCATCCAGAGATCCTGAAGCGTGCACGTCCGGTGTAGCGCGTCGAGCTTCCGCCGAATGACCGGCCAGAGCGCCTTCGGCAACACTACCTGCTGAATGTCAGTGTAGTTCGACGACGATGAAAAGGAACGCGCCGGGGCGGAGAAACGGCTTGCGAGACGAGGACTTCCGCTTCGCGTTGAAAGCGGGCCAGTCGGTCAGAATCCGCCGCGAGCGATGGCGGCAGAATCTTGATGGCAACCTGACGCTTCAGCTTGGTGTCCGTCGCCCGGTAGACCTGGCCCATGCCGCCTTCGCCGATCTGCGCGGTGACTTCGTAGACACCGAGGCGGATGCCGGGAGTCAGGGGCAAGTTGCTGATTATATGGGCTCTCCCGCCACTTGTCCCACACTTGCCCTGCCGCCGCGCCGATCACACTGCTGCAGAACTGGCAGCCCGAGGCGAAGAGGTGACGCGCGCACGGACCGTTCCGCGAGTTCCTGCCGTTGGCCGCGGCACACCTGTGGCTATGCGCGGTGGAGTTCTCGAAGCCCGGCTCTGAAAGGGCCACGCATGCGACGGAGGGATACGACAAAGACATCGCCGTCGCTTTGAAATCGCCCTCACTGCTCATACGCACGGCCGCCGAAGGGTTGAAAGCGCGAGGCCGTTGCTACTCGCCGTGAGGCGCTCGGTGGCGCAGACGACTCGGGCTCATGTCCTGCGGCTTGTCGCCGGGGTGTAGCATAGGCGGTCGTCCAATCGAAGGAGGCGCGAATGAAACGCGGCGTGTGCACGGCGGGCGCCATCGTTGGCCTGGCTGCCCTTGGATCGGCGCAGGGAATCAGTCGTACGCATGACCTGGGGCTCGCTCCAGCACACGTGCACTGGGGTTATTACGACGCGCGCGTGAAGCCCGTCCTGCGAATTGCGTCGGGTGACCGCGTGCGTGTCGAAACGATGGTCGCGCGGGGCGTTCAACGACTGAAGATGGCTGGCGTGACCGATGCCGAGATTCCCGCGTCGATGCACGCGGTCGAACGGGGCGTCAGCGATAGAGGTCCGGGATCGCACCCGATGACCGGCCCCATCTACATTGAAGGGGCCGAGCCCGGAGATTCGCTGGAAGTCAGCCTCCTGGCGATCGATTTTCTACATCCATTCGGGGTTGCGGCGTTCAGCCCGGGCGGCGGAGTGCTCCCTAGTGATTTTCCCTACGCCCACCTTCGACTCCTGCGCTGGCAGGCGGGCGCCGCCAGTGTCGAGTTTCGGCCGGGCGTGCGGCTGCCTCTCGCTCCCTTCTTCGGATCGATCGGTGTCGCGCCTCCGGTCTTGAGCGGCCGAATCTCGAGCAATCCGCCGGGATGGCACGCGGGCAATCTCGACAACAAAGATCTCATCGCCGGCTCGGTGTTGCACCTGCCGGTTCATGTGCAGGGCGCGCTGTTGTCGATCGGCGACGGTCACGCCATGCAAGGCGACGGAGAAGTGACCGGCGCCGCTCTCGAGACGTCGCTCACGGGGACGATCGAGGTGCGGCTGCGCAAAGGACAGAGACTCAAATGGCCCCGCGCTGAAACCCCCACGCATTACATGACGATGGGCCTTGACCCGGACCTCGACGAGGCCGTCCGTCTGGCGACGCGTGAGATGGTCGAATACCTGGTCGACAGAGGTCTTTCGCGCGACGATGCGTACATCCTGTGCTCACTGTCCGTCGATCTTCGCGTCACGCAGGCCGTCGATGGGACCAAGGGGGTCCACGCAATGATTCCGAAATCGATCTTCAGATAGCCGCGCCCATGATCTTTGCAAAACGCGTCTTCCTCATCGCCGCGGCGCCGGGATTCTCGATCTGATTGTTCAAGAACCTTATGACCACGAAGGCGCGAAGAGCGCGAAGACGCGATGAAATACCCGTACACGCATTTACGTCGTGTCTTGGCTGGCTTCGACTGCGCCGGCTGACATCGCCAGCTGCCCAGTCGAAGTAGATCTTCGTGTCTTCGTGTTCGCATTCAACCAACTCCGTGCGTCTCAGTGTCTCAGTGGCTCCGTGTTGAGATCGCACGAGAATGATCCGACCAGCCTGTGCTTTGAGTTGGCCATTCGCCATGTATAAAGGTCGACGCGACCATACTCGGGCTGGGCAGCATCATCGAAAGCCTTGTGCTCCGCATCGAACTGACCGACGATGCACTGATCGCGACGGATTTGCTGGGGCGCAAGCGCTCGTGGCTCACGCGTTCGGAGTGATGCCGACGAGATGCACAGCTTTTCTCATCGCCTCGCAACGCTGGACGATTTGCCCGAGCTGACAGCGTTGATGGACGCGTCGATCCGCACGCTCGTCGGAGCGTACCTGGATGCGGCGCGCGTCGAGGCGTCGTTCGATTTCATGGGGGTCGATACGCGAATCGAGGCTGCCAATGCAGGATGAAATCAGCGTGTTCACGGCAAGCGGAGAGATGCAGGCGCAGCAGATCCAGGGGTTCCTGGCTGCGGCAGGCATCGCCAGCGAGTTGAGAGGCGAATCGCTGCGGAAGACGCACGGGCTTACCATTGACGGGCTCGGAATGGTTCAGGTGCTCGTCTCCAATGCCGACGAGGAACAGGCTCGCGCGCTTCTGGCCTCGGCTGAGCACGGCACGTTTCGCCTCGCAGACGATGCGCAGGTTGAGGAGTGAGAGTGAAGAGAAATATCACCGCATCGCGCATCTGCACGGCACTGGTGGCCGTTGTCGCTGCCGGCCTTATCAGCGACACAGCCGTCGGCCGCCAGCAGACACCATCACGCCCGAACATTCTGCTGATTCAGGCCGACGATCTCGGGTACGGCGATCTCAGCGCATACGGCCAGTCGCGCTTTTCGACGCCGTCGCTGGATCGTCTGGCGCGCGAAGGCATCCGCTTTGCCGAGTACTACGCGGGCACGACGGTATGCGCGCCATCGCGAACGGCGCTGATGACCGGGATGCACACCGGCCATGCCTGGATTCGCGGCAACGGCGATATCCCGCTGCGTCCCGAAGACGTCACCATCGGCGAGGTGCTGCGTGACGCCGGATATCGAACGGCGGTGATCGGAAAATGGGGGCTCGGCTCTCCGGGCTCCACGGGCATGCCCGATCGTCAGGGATTCGCTCACGCCTTCGGCTTCCTCGACCATCGTCATGCGCATCGTCAGTTCACGGACCATCTCTGGCGCAACGGCGCACGGGCTCCCATCGATCTCGAGCGCGATTACGTCAACGATCTGTTCACCGAGGACACGGCCGCGTTCATCCAGCAAAGCGATCCACGGCCGTTCTTCGTGTACCTGAACTACACCGTGCCGCATGCCGAGCTGCGGGCGCCCGAGGATTCCATGGCCGCGCACCGCGGCCACTTTCCCGAGAAGCCGTTCGAAAACCAGAAAGCCGACGCGCGCCAGGTCGGCGCCAGTCCCGAGCTGCCGTCGCTCGGGTACCGGTCGCAGCCGACGCCGCACGCGGCCTTCGCCGCGATGATCACGCGCATGGACCGCGACATCGGCCGGCTTGCGGATCTCCTGCGCGCGCGCGGCATCGAGCGCAACACGCTGGTGATGTTCATCTCTGACAACGGGCCGCATCAGGAAGGGGGCGCCGACCCGGTGTTCTTCAAGAGCTCGGGTCCGTTGCGCGGCATCAAGCGCGACCTGTACGAAGGCGGCATACGCGTGCCGATGATCGCCAGCTGGCCTGGCACCATTCCGGCCGGGCGCGTCAGCAATCATCCGTGGGCGCATTGGGACATGCTGCCGACGCTTGGCGATGTTGCGATGGCAAAGACGCCGTCGGGGATCGATGGCCTGTCGATGGCGCGCGCGCTGCGCGGCGAGTCGCAGCGGCCGCACGATTTCCTCTACTGGGAGTTTCACGAGCGCGGCTTTCAACAGGCCGTGCGCATGGGAGAGTGGAAAGCCGTCCGCCTGAAAAAGGATGCGCCGCTCGAGCTCTACAATCTCGTCTCCGATCCCGGTGAGCAGCGTGATGTGGCCGCCGGCAATCCGAAGATCGTCGCGCGCATCGAAGAGTATCTGAAGACCGCGAGAACCGAATCCGAACGCTGGCCCATAAAGTGACAACTATGAACCGACGAACGCTGCTCACCATCGGCGCAAAGGCGGCTGCAGGCCTGGCGCTCTCGCCGCACTTCCTCGAGGCGGCTCCGAAGCTGCGCGTGACGACCCTCGAGCTGTTGCCGATGCGCGCCACTGCGCGTACCGTGTGGCTCTTCGTTCGTCTCGGCACGGACGCGGGACTGACGGGACTCGGCGAAGCCTCCGACGCATTCGGCTTCGCCAACACGAGCCAGCAGAATGCGGCGCGGATGGAACAGGAGCTCCGCACGTTTTTCGGCCTCGTCGAAGGGAAGTCGCCGCTCGAGATCGCCGCATACCGGCGCGATGGGGAACGGCTGGCGACGGGACGAGGGCTGATTCCCGCAACGGCCTACAGCGCGATCGAGCAGGCGATGTGGGATCTCTCGGGCAAAGCCCTCGACGTGCCGACCTACAGCCTGTTCGGCGGAAAACTTCGCGACACGCTGCCTGTCTACGCCAACGTGAATCGCGCGACGCGGCCTCGCACGCCGGAGGGGTTTGCGGCGGCGGCGCGCGCAGCGGTGAAAGACGGGTTCCGTGCTGTGAAGGCCGCACCGTGGGATGGTTTTCCTCCGCTCAGTTCGACGCCCGCGGCACTTGAGGCCGCGGCCGAAAACGGCATCGCGTGTGTGGCGGCGATGCGTGAGGCCATCGGATTCGACGTCGAGATCATGGTCGACTGCCACAGCTTCTTCGACGTGCCGCTCGCCGAGCGCGTCGCGCGCCGGCTCGAGCCGCAGAAGCTCGCGTGGTACGAAGAGCCGGTGCCTCCGGAGCGCGTGGCGGAGACGCTCGAGATTCGCAAGCGCATCCAGCAGCCGATGGCGGGCGGAGAAATTCTGTTCGGCATGGCCGGGTTCGCGCCGCTCTGCCGCACGCGCGCCGTGCACGTCATCATGCCCGACGTCAAACACTGCGGCGGCCTGCTCGAGCTGACGCGCATTGCGTCGATGGCCGAAGCGGATGGCGTCGAAGTGGCGCCGCACAATCCCAGCGGCCCGGTCTCGACCGCCGCGAGCGTGCAGGTGTGCGCGGTGCTGAAGAACTTCCGCATCCTCGAGCTCCAGTGGGGCGAGGTCGACTGGAGACCCGAAGTGCTGCGGCCGCACGAGCTGTTCGTCAAGGGCAGCATTGCCGTTCCCGATCGTCCTGGCTTCGGTGTCGAGCTGAACGACCAGATCGTCAAAGCGCACCCGGTGTAAGCCATTGGCGACGCTCCGGCGCGAGCTGGGAAAATGGGATCTCACCGCGATCGGCATCAACCAGACGATCGGCAGTGCCATCTTCATCCTGCCGTCCCAAGTGGCCGCGCAAATTGGCACCTGGAGCCCGATCGCATTTCTGGCGATCGGGTTCGCGTCGTTGCTCGTCGCGCTCTGCTTCGCCGAAGTCGGTAGCCGCTTCGAACGAACCGGCGGCCCGTATCTCTACACCCGCGCGGCGTTCGGCCGGTTCGTGGGATTCGAGGTCGGGTGGATGCAGTGGGTGACGCGCGTGACCAGCCAGGCCGGCGTCGCGAATGGCATCGTGCTCGCGCTGGGGTTCTACTGGCCGGCCTTCACGACGGGCGTTGGCCGTGCGATCACACTTGCGGCCATCACCCTCGCCATGGGATGGATCAACCTGCGCGGCATCCGCCTCAGCGCATTTGCGATTGACTCCTTCACGATTGCCAAGCTGCTGCCGCTCGCGCTCTTCATCCTCGTCGGGCTTTGGTTCGTCGACGCCGGCCGCCTCTCGCCGTCGGGCGCGGTCTCGATGACGCAGATCTCGACGGCGGCGCTCCTGTTGATTTTCGCGTTCGGCGGTTACGACGTCATCGGCGTCCCGGCAGGCGAATCCGCGGATCCGCGCAAGCACCTGCCATTCGCGTTCGTCGCGACGATTCTCACTGTGACGGCCGTCATGACGATGGCGGACATCGTGGCGATCGGCACGCTGCCGAATCTGCTGTCGTCGAAGACCCCCCTGGCCGATGCGTCGATGCTCTTCGTCGGCGCCGCTGGAGCGCTGCTCATCAGCGCGGGTTCGGTGGTGTCGATGACGGGGAACAACCTCGGCGCCGTGCTGACCGGCTCGCGCATGCTCTTCGCGCTGGCCGAGAACGGCGAGCTGCCGCGCTGGTTCGCGCATATTCATCCGCGCTACCGTACGCCGTCCAATGCCGTCATCTTCACGACGCTTGTGGCCCTGGGCCTCGCGCTGTCTGGGTCGTTCGTCATCCTTGCCGTGGCCAGCGCGGTCGCCCGGCTCATCACCTACACAGGCGCGTGCGCGGCGACGCTGCGGTTGCGCTCGAGGCGGTTCGAGGAAAGTGTGAGCCCCGCCACGTTCGTGATTCCCGGAGGTCCCACGGTTCCGTTGCTGGCGATTGCCATTTCGCTGGCGATTCTCGCCGGCGCCACGCGCGCGCAATTGCTCCGCGGCGCCGCGGGGCTGGCCGTGGGCGCGGTGCTGTTCATGATGAACAACACCCTGTCTTCACCGCAGAGGCGCTGAGGCGCAATGAACGCTTTCAAAAGTGGAAAGTAAAAAGTAAAAAGTTGAAGAGTAGTAGACCAGCGTTTGTCAGTCTTCAGTCGACCGAAGTCGCCCTGGCCGCCGGCTTCCAGGAGGCATTTTGCGCACACCCCGGACGTTCGCGCATGGCGATTTCTGCTACGCAGACTGGCGGTGCACGGGAAGAAGCACGGCACGCAATTCGCAGACTCATACGAATACGACAGGTGTGCTGTGTTTTCTCCAGATTCGAAGCCTCCACGACTTCTCGATCAGGTTCGCGAGGCGATCCGCGTGCGCCATTACAGCCGGCGCACCGAGCAGGCATACGTCGCCTGGATTCGCCGGTTCATCGTCTTTCACCGGAAGCGCCATCCGCGTGACCTCGGCGAGCGAGAGGTGACGGCGTTCATCTCCGATCTCGCCGGCAGGGCTGTGAGCGCATCCACGCAGAACCAGGCTCTCAGTGGCGTTCTGTTTCTGTTCGAGGTTGTGCTTGGCCGGAGGCTGGCATGGATGGACGGGATCGTCCGCGCGCAGCGTCCGATTCGCTTGCCTGTGGTGCTATCGCGCGAGGAGGTGTCGCTGCTGTTGTCGCATCTGCGCGGTCCCGTGTGGCTGATGGCGTCGCTCATGTATGGCGCGGGACTGCGGCTTCTCGAGTGCGCCGAGCTGCGTGTGAAGGACATTAACTTCGATCGCGGCGAGCTCATGATCCGCGACGGCAAGGGCGGAAAGGATCGCGTCACGATGCTGCCGGCATCCCTGAAGGAGCCGCTGCGGGATCATTTGACCTGCGTACAGCTTCAGCATGAGGGGGATCTGGCCGCTGGACGCGGGAGCGTGGCACTGCCGGGCGCGCTCTCGCTCAAGTATCCGAACGCACCGTTTAAATGGAGTTGGCAGTGGGTGTTTCCCGCGACTCGCTTTTATGTGGACGGATCGACCGGCGTACGGCGTCGGCACCACTTGCATGAATCGGTCTTGCAGCGGGCAGTGAAGGAGGCGGCCCGGATGGCAGGCATTTCGAGGCCGGCGACGTGCCATTCCTTGCGGCACTCGTTTGCGACCCATTTGCTCGAAGCGGGCTACGACATACGAACGATTCAGGAGTTGCTCGGCCATCGAGATGTCAGCACGACGATGATCTACACGCACGTGTTGAACCAGGGTGGGCGAGGCGTACGAAGCCCTCTGGATCAGCTCGGCAGCCAGCCCGCGCGGCGGTGAATCAGATAAGCGGCGCTGTCAGCCAAGGATCCAGTCGCTATCACGATCTGCCTATCGTGTCCGTGTTCTGCTCGCAACTTCGGCGGAACTGGTGCTAGTGCCGCTAGTTGGCGCCAAATTGAATTCGCCCGTCGACCACGCTACACTGCGAGGCCCGTCGAACCATTGGATTATTCAGATCGGTCTACTATTCGTT
>CAYHHH010000035.1:0-21222 GCA_964356125.1 uncultured Bifidobacteriaceae bacterium
AACCACCGACCATCTCCCGTACGGCTCCACCCTCGATTGTCAGTATCCGCGTCGCGTACTCCTCAGCAAACCGTTCGTCGTGAGTGGTGACCAACAAGGTCCTTCCAGACGCCGTCAGCCGCTGCAGCAGGGCGCCGAGCTCGGCGCGCCGCGACGGGTCGAGCGACGCCATCGGCTCATCCATCAGCAGCACCGGCGGATTCACCGCGAGCGCGCGCGCGATGGCGACGCGCTGTGCTTCCCCGCCCGACAACTCCCGCGGCGATGCATCCGCCCTCGACTCGACGCCGAGCTGCTTCAGGAGATCGCGCCCGCTCTGCGCCGCTGTGTGCTGCGGCACACCGTAGACGTGCACTGGCGCCAGGCAGACGTTCTGCAACGCAGACATGTGCTCGAACAGGCAATGAAACTGGAAGACGAACCCGACGCTGCGGCGCAGGCGATGCAGCATCGCGCGATCCGGCGGCGTGCGGCCCTCGAGACGCGCGTCGCCCACTTCGATCGTCCCTCGCTCGAACGCATCGAGTCCGGCGATGGCGCGGAGAATCGTCGTCTTGCCGGAGCCGGACGACCCGCGCAGCGCGATGAGATCGCCCGGCCGCACGTCGAGGTTGACGCCCGACAGGAGCGTGCGCCCGCCCCGCCTGAGCTCGACGTCGCGCAGCGTCAGCGTGCTCATGCGATCCTCCATCGCCGTTCGAGCGCGCGCGCGAGCCCGGCGAGCGGCAGCGACATTGCCAGATACAATCCCGCGCAGATCGCGCCCGGAATCACCCAGCTGCCCAGGTTGGTCGCGAACATCTGCGTCTGCTTCGTCAGCTCGACCACCGTCAGCACCGAGACCAGCGACGAGTCCTTGAGCAGCGCGACGAAATCGTTGGTCATCGGCGCGAGAGCGGTACGAAACGCCTGCGGGCCGCGAATCAGCCTGAGCGTCTGAAACTCACTGAAGCCGAGCGTGCGCGAGGCTTCGAGCTGTCCGACCGGCACCCCCAGCAGCGCGCTGCGATAGATCTCGCTCTCGTAGGCGGCGTAATTCAGGGCGAGCCCGAGAAGCGCGGCCGCGAATGCGGGCAGCCGTACTGCCGCGGCGATGCCGTAATACAGCACGAACAGCTGCAGCAGCAGAGGCGTGCCGCGAATCAGCTCGACGTAACCGGTCAGCGCGATTTGCGTGATGCGGTTGCCATACAGCCGCCCGGTCGCAACGGCTACGCCGAGCGCCACGGCCAGGACCATCGCGCCGCACGACAGGATGAGCGTGATGACGGCCGCGCGCAGCAGCGACGGCAGGTACCGGCGCGTCGCCTGCCACTTCGGCAGCGAGGCAATGCTGTCGGTCTCGTAACCCGTGACCGGAGGAATCGATGCGCCTGCGAGCACGTTCGAGAAGAGCGCGGGCTGATCCTCGTTCCAGATCTTCCACTTTCTGTAAATCGCCTCGAGGCGGCCGTCACGCATGGCCTCTCGCAGGATCTGATCGATCCGATCCCGAAGCGCGCCGTTGCCCGGCGCCAGGACGCCCACGTAATGCGACACCGCCACGGCGTCGGGATGCGTGACGAACCCCGCCGTTGTACGGCTGCGGCGCTCGGCCAGCACGTTGTCGAGCAGCACGGCGTCGAGCCGTCCGATCAGCAGATCTGAATACGGATGCACGTCATCCTCGTAGGAGACCGCGACGATTCCGTGATCGCGCTCGGCGGCCAGCAGAATTTCGTACGCGATGGTGCCGCTGAGCGTGCCCACCCGGCGCCCGCGCAAATCGAAAAGCGAACGAAATTGTCCGGCGTCCGCAGCACGGACGCTCAGCACCTCGCGAAACTGATAATACGGAAGGGTCACGGCGTAGCCGGCCCGGCGCGCGGGTGTATCTTCGATGCCGCTCAGACCGATGTCGGCATCGCCGCGCGCGATGGACTGATCGATTTGGGCGAATGCGACCTCGATGAACCGTGGATCGCGCCCGAGCCCGCTCGCAATGAGCTCGGCGACCTCGACATCGAAGCCGACGACGCGCGTGGGGTCGGCGGGATCGGCCTCGACATACGGCGCGCCCCCTTCGGCGTCGCCCGCCCATCTCAGAATCGGCGGGGTTTGTGAAAAAAGCGTGACGGGCCCTGTGGATACGAGCAGTAGACAAAGCGCCGACGCGAAGTAGAATGGCCTTACATTCAACATAGGAACAGAGGTCAGCTGAGAGTACCGTGTTCGACTCCCTGTTTGCATTTTTCTTCAAGTATTCGCCGTACGTGTTCGAGCAGGGCGAATTGCGGCTCGCGTTGTCGTCGCCTGTCTACGTCGCGGCAGGATTGGCGGCAGCGGCGGCGCTCGTCACGGTGCTCACCTACCGCAGCGCGCCGGGCGATGCGAGCTGGCTCGACCGGATCGTGCTCATCACGCTGCGCCTCTGTCTCGTCGGCGTCGTCCTCTTCTGCCTCTTCCGGCCGGTTCTGATTCTTCGCGCGGCGGTGCCGCAGCAGAATTTTCTCGGCATCCTGCTGGATGACTCGCGCAGCATGCGCGTCGCCGATCACGACGGCAAGCCGCGCGGCGAGTTCGTCAACACCACCTTCGCGCCCGACGGTCCGGTGATGAAGGCGCTGTCGAGCCGCTATGCCGTCCGCATCTTCCGGTTCGCCTCGAACACCGACCGCGTCGGCGCGGCCCGCGACTTGTCGTACGGCGGCACCCGGACCAAGCTCGGCGAGGCGCTGCAGAAAGCGAAGGAGGAGTTTACAGGCCTGCCGCTCGCCGGTCTCGTCATGGTGACCGACGGCGCCGACACCGAGGAATCGTCCATCCTGGAGTCGCTGCTCGGGCTGCGCGCGAGCCAGGTGCCGGTGTTCACCGTCGGCATCGGGCGCGAGACGCTGGGCCGCGACATTCAAATCAGCCGCGTCAGCACGCCGCGCAAGGTGCTGAAGGGCACGAAGCTCTCGGTCGACGTCATTGTCTCGCAGAGCGGATACCGCGGCACGATGGTGCCGATCAACGTCGAGGACGCGGGCCGCATTCTCAGCTCGCAGGAGATCGCGCTCACCAACGACGGCGAGCCGACCACCGTGAAACTGCATTTCACGGCCAGCGAAGCCGGCGCGCGCACGATCCGGTTCCGAATCCCCCCGCAGGAAGGCGAGGAGATTACGCAGAACAACGTGCGCGAGGTGCTGCTCGACGTGCAGGATCGCAAGGAGAAGATTCTCTTCTTCGACGGCGAGCCGCACTTCGAGGTGAAGTTCATCCGCCGCGCGGTGGCCGACGATCCGAACCTGCAGCTCGTCGTGCTGCAGCGCACGACCGACACGAAGTTCTTCCGCATTCTCATCGACAGCCCGGACGAACTCGCGGCCGGATTCCCCAAGACGCGGGACGAGCTGTTCTCCTATCGCGGCCTCATCCTCGGCAGCATCGAGGCCAACGCGTTCTCCGGCGATCAGCTGCGCATGATCGCCGACTTCGCCGATCGGCGCGGCGGCGGCCTCATGATGATTGGCGGCCGGCGGGCGTTTGCCGAAGGCGGCTACGGCGGCACGCCGGTGGCCGACGCGCTGCCGGTGGTGCTCGAGTCGAAGCAGCCGGACACCACCTCGCGCATTCAGGTGACGCCGACGCGCGCGGGTCAATCGCACGCCGTGACGCAGATCGAGAAGACCGAGCAGGAATCGGTGAAGCGGTGGAGCACGCTGCCGCCGGTGATCAGCGTCAACCCGATCCGCCAGGTCAAGCCGGGCGCCACGGCGCTGCTGCGCGGCGTCGACGGGAACGGCCGCGAGTCGATCGCGCTCGCCTATCAGCGCTACGGCCGCGGAAAAACCTTGGCCTTCCCCATCTACGACTCGTGGACGTGGCAGATGGATGCGACGATCCCCGTCGAGGACATGACGCACGAGACGTACTGGCGGCAGTTGATGCGCTGGCTCGTCGACGGGGTGCCCGATCAGGTCGAGGTGACGACGACGCCCGATCAGGTCGAGGCCGGCGAGGAAGTCACGCTCATCGCCGAGATCTCCGACCCGAGCTTTCTGGAAGTCAACGACGCAGGCGTCAACGCGCACGTCACCGGACCGAAAGGGGCCGTCATCGACGTGCCGCTGCAGTGGACCGGCGAGCGCAACGGCGAGTACCGCGGCACGTTTACACCGGCCGAGAACGGCATGTACGAGGCCCGCATCGACGCGTCGCGCAGCGGCACGACGATCGGCGACAAAGATCGACCGACGACCGCGCACGTGCGGGTCGCGCCGAGCGACAGCGAGTATTTCGACGCGGCCATGCGCGCGCCGCTGTTGCGCCGCATCTCGGAAGACACCGGCGGCGTCTACTACACGCCCCAGACCGTCTCGACGCTGGCCGACGACGTGAAGTACACGGGCCGCGGCGTCACGACCGTGGAAGAGCGCGACCTGTGGGACATGCCGATCGTGCTGTTCCTGCTGCTCGGCATCATGATGGCGGAATGGAGCTATCGTCGAGTACGTCATCTGGCATGACGGCGGGTCCAACGAGCAGGACCCGCCCTACGATACGTAGGCCGGGTCGTGCTGTTTAGAACTGGGTCCAACGAACAGGATCCGCCCTACGATACGTAGGCCGGGTCTTGCTTTGCAGACCCGGCGGTGGACGGGAAACGAGAGCGAAGGAGCGAACAGTGGCCCAAATCGAACAGGACATGCAGCAGGATGACATCGCGCTCGCCGAGCGGATGAAGCACGGCCGCCAGCGCATCATCGAAGAACTGAAGAAGCTCATCATCGGCCAGGACGAAGTCGTCAATCAGGTGCTGCTGACGCTGTTCGTCGGCGGCAACAGCCTGATCGTCGGCGTGCCCGGCCTCGCGAAAACGCTGCTCATCCATTCGATAGCACAAGTGCTCGACCTCAAGTTCAACCGCATCCAGTTCACGCCCGACCTGATGCCGTCCGACATCACCGGCACCGACATCATCAACGAGGACCCGGCGACCGGACGGCGGCAGATGCAGTTCGCGCCCGGGCCGATCTTCGCCAACATCGTGCTGGCCGACGAAATCAACCGCACGCCGCCGAAGACGCAGTCGGCGCTGCTCGAAGCGATGCAGGAGCATCGCGTCACGGTGCAGGGGCGCACGTACACGCTCGATGAGCCGTTCTACGTGTTCGCGACCCAGAACCCAATCGAGCTCGAAGGCACGTATCCGCTTCCCGAGGCGCAGCTCGACCGCTTCATGTTCCACATCGTCATCGAGCATCCGCCGGAAGACGAGGAATACGAAGTCGTTCGCACGACGACGGCGATCCTGAACCCGCAGTTCGAGCGGCCCGTGAGCGGCGCCGATCTCGTCGCGTTCCAGCGCCTCGTGCGCCGCGTGCCGGTGGCCGAGTCGGTTATGCGCTACGCGCTCGAGCTGGTGCGCATGACGCGACCGAAGGGCAAGCAGGTGCCCGACGTGGTCAAGAAGTGGGTCGCGTTCGGCGCGAGCGTGCGCGCGGCGCAGTATCTGATTCTCGGCGCGAAGGCGCGGGCGCTGACGAGCGGCCGCTACCACGTCAGCTTCGACGACATCCGCGCGTTGTCTCATCCGGTGCTGCGCCATCGCGTGCTCACGAACTTCCACGCTGAATCGGAAGGCATCACGAGCGATTCGATCATCGATCAGCTGCTCGAAGCGGTGCCGACGCCGAGATCGGGTATGTAGCCGGGTCTACAAAGCAAGACCCGGCCTACGTAGGTAGGGCGGGTCCTGCACGTTGGACCCGCCACGGATTATATGGAGCAACATTCACTGCCAGGCGCCCGTTTCGTCGACCCGAAGGTCCTCGCGCGCATCGGCAATCTCGAGCTGCTCGCGAAGACGGTCGTCGACGGGTTCATCAACGGGCTGCATCGCTCGCCGTACTTCGGCGCGTCGGTGGATTTCGCCGAGCATCGCGGCTACATGCCGGGCGACGACATCCGGCGCGTGGACTGGAAGCTCTACGCGCGCACCGATCGGTATTACCTGAAGGAATACGAAGCCGACACGAACGCGAACTTCTCGGTCATCCTCGACATCTCGCGGTCGATGGATTTCTCGAGCCGCGGGATCTCGAAGCTCGAGTACGGCAAATATCTGTGCGCGTGCCTTGCGTACTTCGCGCAGCGGCAGCGCGACCGCATCGGCTGCGTCACGTTCGACAACGACATCGTCACGCACATCCCGCCGTCCGCGAAGCACCTCGACCGCGTGCTGCACACGCTCGATCGCGCCAAGTCCGAGCGGAAGGGCGATCTCAAGGTGCCGATGCAGAAGATGGCCGAGCACTTCGGCCGCCGCGGCATCCTGGTCATCGTGTCGGACTGGTACGAGTCGCCCGAGGCGATCATGGAGGCGGTCAAGCCGCTGCGGTTCCGCGGCAACGATCTGGTCGTGTTCCATGTGCTGGACCCATCGGAGATCGATTTCAACTTCACCGAGGCGGCGAGTTTTCAGGACCTGGAGACCGGCGAGCAGATTCCCGTCGTGCCCACGGCGCTGGCTGCCCAGTACAAGTCGCTCGTGCAGGAACACATCGCGACCTTGACCTCGAAGTTCTCGCAGAACCGCGTCGACTATACGCTCGTCAACACGGCGACGCCGCTCGACTACGCGTTGTTCAGGTACCTGTCCGCGCGCCAGCGGCTGAGCCGGGTGAGGTAGATGGCATTCCTCGCACCTCTGTTCTTCGCCGCGCTCGTCACGCTCGCCATTCCGATCGTCATCCATCTGACACAGCGCGAGCGGAAGCAGGTCGTCGAATTTCCCTCGCTCATGTTTCTTGAGAAGATCCCCTATCAGTCGGTACGCCGGCGGCGCATTCGCGACTGGCCGCTGCTCGCGATGCGGCTCGCGGCCATCCTGCTGATCGTCTTCGCGTTCGCGCGGCCGTTTTTCGATCGCCCGATCGCGGCGCTCTCGGGCGCAGCCGGACCGCGCGAAGTCGTCATCCTGCTCGATCGCTCCTACAGCATGGGGTACGGCGATCGGTGGGCGCGCGCGCAGGCGGCGGCGCGCCAGGCCGTGCAGGGGCTCACGGCGACCGACCACGCCACGCTCATCGTGTTCGGCACCAACGCACAGGCCGAGGTCCGCGCGACCGCGGATCTCTCGCGCGTCATCGCGGCCATCGACGCAGCCAAAGTCAGCGCCGAGGCCACGCGATACGCGCCCGCCTTGAAGCTCGCGCAGCGCGTGCTCGCCGATTCGACGCTGCAGACGCGCGAAGTCGTCATGATCAGCGACTTCCAGCGCAACGGGTGGGTGCGCGACGAAAACCTCCGGCTCCCGGAAGGCACCACGCTCAAGACGGTGCCGATTACCGACGCGCAGACGTCCAATCTCGCCGTGTCGACCGTCCTGCCGCAGCGATCGCTCTTCTCTGGCCAGGAGCGCGTGACCGTGGCGGCCAGCATCGTCAATCGCGGGCCGGCGGCCGCGGACAACGTGCAGGTGCGCCTCGAGCTGGATGGGCGCACGGCCGAAACGCAGACGATCTCGGTACAGCCCGGCGCGCCCGCCTCGGTCACCTTTCCGCCTTTCACGCTCGCGCGCGCGTTCACCCGCGGCACCGTGCGCATCGGCGACGATGCGCTGAAGCAGGACAACGCGTTTCATTTTGTCGTCTCGCCGGCGCAGCGCGTGCCGGTCTTGCTCGTCGAGCCGTCGCGCGCGCCGCGTGACGCCAGTCTGTACCTGCAGAAGGCGCTCTCCATCGGAACGACGCCTGCGTTTCAAGTCAACATGCGGCAGGGGGAATCGGTGGCCAGCACCGATCTCGATCGCCATCGCGTCGTCATCCTCAACGACGTCGCCGCGCTCAGCTCGGGCGACGTGCTGAAGAACTTCGTCTCGAAGGGCGGCGGCCTGCTGGTCGTGCTCGGCGAGCGCGCGAACTGGGGCACCGACTCGAACGACCTGCTGCCCGCGCTGCCGGCGAGCGTCGTCGATCGGCAGGGACGCGGCGGTGCGCTGGCCGAGCTCGATACGAGCCACCCGGTGCTCGAGATCTTCAAGGCGCCGCGGAGCGGCAACCTCTCGACCGCGCGTTTCTTCCGGTATCGCGGCGTGACGCTGAAGCCTGAGCCGGTGGGTGACAAGGAAGGCGAGCACGGCCCGACCAACCGCGTCGTCGCGCGGTTCGATGACGGCGCGATCGCGATGGCCGAGCGGCGAATCGGATCGGGCCACGTCATGCTCTTTTCGTCAACGCTCGACGACTACTGGAACGACCTCGCCAAGCAGCCGGTCTACCTGCCGTTCGTCCACGAAGTCGTGCGGCATCTCGCCACCTATGAGGAGCCCGCGAACTGGCTGACGATTGGCGAAGTCATCGACCCGGGCCATCTCCTTCGCGCATCCGGGCTCGGCATGCAGAGCGGCACCGGTGCGATGGTGCTGACGCCCAGCGGGCAGCGCATCGAACAATCGGGCGCGCCGACGCCGGTGCAGCTCGATCAGGCGGGGTTCTACGAAGTGCACGGCCGCTCGAATCAGTCCGGCACGGTGAGCGTGGCGGCGAATCTCGACACGCTCGAATCCGATCTGACCGTGCTCGACACACAGGAGTTGAGCGCCGCGCTCGCCGGCCGTCCCGGATCGGTGAACCCGGCCGCGGCCGATTCCGCAACGCTCACGCCGGAAGATCAGGAGCGCCGCCAGAATTTCTGGTGGTACCTGCTGATGGCGGGCATCGCGCTGCTCGGTCTCGAAACCTTCATCTCGAACCGCATGAAAGGGCCGGTAGAGGGAACGCGGATCACGCCGACGGCAGCGTAGCTAGTCGCAAGGCGAGAGTCGGAAGTCGTTAGGCGACAGGCCGCGCCCTGCGACTTCAGCCTGGCGCCTAGTGACTGTCTTCTGGCCGTTGGCCGCGTTGGCGCCAGTTGGAGCGCTGGAGATAGTTAATCCACGGCGTCAGCATTTTGATTATCTCGATGTACTTACCGCCGGTCGCTGTTAGCTCGACGCCCGTTAGGTACTCTTCAGCTCCAGCAGTGGTGAGATGCAAGTGGGATTCGTAGGCGGAACCCCGTGCGCGTCCGTAGTAGTCGGCCGTCTGACGATCGGTTATCTGTCCAAAGCCTTCTGCTATTAATGCGGGAACACGCCTTGACGACCGTCGCAACTGATCGCTCAGATCGTAATCTTTGCGAAACGCGGGACGCTTCAGGTACGCAGAAACTTCACCGGCGGCTTCGACAGCTTTCTTGTAGACCAGTACATCTGATAGATTTTTGGCTTTCATGCGGCGGCACAAGGCACAACGCATGCCGCCTCGCGCCTGGCGACTGGCGCCTGGCGCCCGGCGACTCTCGACTAGCGCCTAGCGACTCTCGACTAGCGCCTAGCGACTATCCCCTCGCCTAGCGCCTAACGACTTCCGACTAGCGCCTTTCGACTGGCACCTTCATGAATGACTGTCATTGCCACTTCTTCTCCGATCACTTTTTCGAAACCCTCGGGCGCCAGCGCTCGCCGCTCGCGCCCGAATCAGCCGCAGACATCGTCGGCACGCTCGGGTGGGAGCCGCCTGGCACGCCGGAAGCGCTCGCCGATCGCTGGGTGCAGGAGCTCGATCGCGCCGGCGTGGCGCGGACCGCGCTGATTGCCAGCGTTCCGGGCGACGAAGCGTCGGTCGCCCGCGCGGTCGCGCGGCATCCGTCGCGCATCGTGGGATTCTTCATGCTCGATCCCACGGCGCCGGATTTTCTGGCGCGAACCGAACACGCCATCGATCGGCTCGGCCTGCGCGCGGTGTGCCTGTTTCCGGCGATGCAGCGGTTCTCGCTGCACGACACGCGCGTGAAGGAAGTCGTGCAGCTTGCGGCGGCGCACGCCGGCACCGCGGTCTTCGTGCACTGCGGCGCCTTGTCGGTCGGCGTCCGAAAGAAGCTGGGGCTGCCGAGCCGCTTCGACGTGCGCTACGGCAATCCGCTCGATCTGCACGCGCTCGCGGCCGACCACCCCACGGTTCCGTTCATCGTTCCGCATTTCGGGGCGGGGCTTTTCCGCGAAGCGCTGCTCGTCGCCGACCTGAGTGCGAATGTGTACCTCGACACGTCGAGCACGAACCGGTGGATGGCCTATCACCACGGGCTGACGCTGCCCGCCGTCTTCGGGCGCGCGCTCGAGGTGGTCGGCGCCGACCGGCTGTTGTTCGGCACCGACTCGTCGTTCTTCCCGCGCGGGTGGAACCGCGAGGTCTACGATGCGCAGGTAAGCGCGCTGGATGCCGCGGGCGTGGACGATGGCGTTCGCCATCGAATTTTCACAGGTAACTTCGACAGGTTATTTCCTGCCTGACCGGCCTTGACCTCAGCTCTTTGGTGCTACGATCGGGTTAATTCAGAGGGAGAACGGCATGTCCTACGAACAGGTGTTCACGTCGGAGCTGACGGGCATCATCCGCGACATCCGAAAGCGCTGGCGCCTGAAACTTGCCATGCGCGGCGCCGCGTTCGTCGTCGGCGGGTTCCTGCTGACGCTGCTGCTCTCCGCGTACGCGCTCGAAACGCTGAAATTCAGCCCGGGCTCGATCATCGCGTTCCGCGTTGCGATCGTGATGATTCTCGGCGCCCTGGCCGGCTATTTCTTCGTGCTGCCGCAATGGCGGCGCGTCGCCGACGAACAGGTCGCGCTGTATCTCGAAGAGTGCGAGCCCACGCTCGAGACCGCCATCCTGAGCGCGCTCGAGGCCGAAAAAGGATCGCCGTCGCACTCCCCGGCCCTTGCCCGCCGCCTGGTCGAACAGGCGATTGAGCGCTGCGGCGCGATCGAGCGCGGCCGGCGCCTCGAAGCGCAGCCGCTGCGCCGGTATGCGATGGCCATCGGCGCGGCCATCGGCGTGGCGCTGCTGCTCTTCGTGCTCGGCCCGGCGTATCTGCGGCAGGGCGCGTCGGCGCTGCTGCTCCTCGCCGGCGACGTGCTCGAGGCCAGCCCCTACCGCATCAACGTAAAGCCTGGCAGCACGACCGTGCCGCGCGGATCCGATCAGGTGATCGCCGCCACCGTCCAGGGCTTCGAGTCGGACAAGGCCGAGCTGCTCATCCGCAAATCTCTCAACTCGCCGTTCGAGCACATCCCGATGGTCTTCAACAACGACACGAAGACCTTTGAAGGCATGCTGTTCGATCTGCCGGGGTCCATCGACTATTTCGTCGAGTCGGGCGGCGTGAAATCGGACGTGTTTACGATGCACGCGGCCGATCTCCCATACGTCAAGCAGCTCGAGATGGAATACGTCTTCCCGGGCTACACGGGGCTCGCGCCGCGGAAGATCGAAAACGGCGGCGACATCGCCGTGCTGCAGGGCACGCACGTGCGCGTGCGCATCACGCCGACGATGAAATCGCCGTCGGGCCGCATCATGCTGGACGGCGGCACCGTCATCGCGCTGACGCCCGATGGCGACGCCTTCACGGGCACGATTCCCGTGTCCAAGGACGGTTTCTATCGCGTCGACCTGCAGGGCGGTCCCGAGAACAAGCTGGTGAACGCGTCGCCGCAGTACACGATTGATGTGCTCGAAGACCAGGCGCCGACGGTGTCGATCGCGAAGCCCGGGCGCGATACCACCGCGTCGCCCATCGAAGAGTTCGCGATCGAAGCGCGCGCCGACGATGACTTCGGCGTGCGGCAGCTCGAGCTGGTGTACTCGGTCAACGGCGGACCCGAGCAGACGAAGAAGCTGATCGACGCGGCCGGGCGGTCGCTGCCGGAAATCTCGGCCGCGCACACGTTCTATCTCGAAGAGCTGAAGGTGGCGCCGGGCGATTCGGTGTCGTACTTCGCGCGGGCGACCGACAACATCGGCCGGAATATCTCGAGCGATCTCTATTTCATCCGCATCCGCAAGCTCGACGAGCAGTTCCGTTCGGCCATGTCGATGGGCGGAGGCGGTGGTGGTGGCGGCGGCGGCGGCAACATGCAGGTCGACGCGCTCTCGCAGCAGCAGCGCGAAATTATTTCGGCCACGCACAACCTCGTGCGCGATCGCAGAACGATGACGCCGGCGAAGGTCGCCGAGAACCTCGTCGTCATCTCACTGTCGCAGTCAAAACTGCGCGAGCAGGTCGAAGGGCTGGTGAGCCGCATGAACAGCCGGCTGGTCGAGCCCGACCCGGCGTTCCTGCGCATCGCGGAATTGCTGCCCAAAGCGGCGGAGGAAATGCGCGCCGCCGAAGGGAAGCTGCAGGCGAAGGCGCCGACCGACGCGCTGCCGCCTGAGAATCGCGCGCTACAACAGCTGCAGAAGGCCGAGGAAGAGTACGAGAAGCAGGTCAGCCAGCAGCGCGGCGGCGGAGGCGGCGGCGGCGGCGGCGCGGGATCGGTGCAGGAGGATCTCGCAGAGCTCTTCAAGCAGGATCTCGACAAGCTCGCGAACCAGTACGAGACCGCGCAGAGCGCGCAGCAGCAGCAGTCGGACCAGCAGGTCGACGCGCTGATGGAGAAACTGCGCGAGCTCGCGCGCCGGCAGCAGCAGGAAGCCGAGCGTCAGCGGCAACAGGCGCTCGCGGGCCAAGGTGGCCAGGGCGGCGGCCAGAGCCAGCGCGCGCTGGCGGAACAGGCCGAAGAAGCGGCGCGGCAGCTCGAGCGGTTGTCGCGCGAGCGCAATCGCCCCGATCTGGCGCAGGCCGCGCAGCAGATGCGGCAGGCGGCAGACGCGATGCGCCGAGCCGCTTCGTCTGGAGATCCGAGCAGCGCCGGTCAGGCCAGCGCCGCGCTCGGCCAGCTGCGCGAAGCGCAGCGGAGACTCGAGCAGGAGCAGGGCGCGCGCGACCAGCGCGATATGCAGAGTGCGCAGCAGCAGGCGGAAGAAATTGCGCGCGAGCACCGCGAGGCGTCGCAGGAAGCGATGTCGGCGACGCAGGCGAACGCGACCGGCCGTCCCAGCGAGCGCTCGCGCCAGATCGGCCAGCGGAAGTACGACCTCGAAGCGAAGGTCAACGAGCTGGAAAAGCAGATCGACCGGATGTCGGGCGAGATGCGACGCACCGATCGCGAGGCGTCGCGCAAGCTGCAGGAAGCGGCCGAGGCGATTCGCAACAACCGGCTTGAAGAGCAGATTCACTTCTCGGGCAGCTTGATGCGCCAGAGCGGGCAGACCAACCCCGACCTCGAGCGCAGCATCGGCAACGAGATCGAAGGTCTTCGCAAGAAACTGGGCGAGGCGGCAAGCGCGGTTGGTCAGGCGGACAAGAGCGACCGCATGGCGAACAACCTCGATCGCGCGCGCAACCTGGTCCGGGGCGTTGACTCGATGCAGCAGCAGATGCGCGACGGGCAGCGCGGCCAGCAGGGACAGCAAGGACAGGAAGGGCAGCAGGGCCAAGGCCAACAAGGGCAGCAGGGCCAACAGGGGCAGCAAGGCCAGCAGGGACAGCAAGGCCAGCAGGGCCAGGGCGGACAGAATGCGCGCGGCGGGGACAATCGCGGCGATGGTTCGTTCGGCGGTTCGAGAACCGACGGCGACAATTGGGGCGGATGGGGCCAGCGCGTGTACACGCCTGGCGAAATTCGCACGTTCCGCGACCAGGCGCGCTATTGGACGGCGGAGACGCAGCGTCTCCGCGAGCAACTGCGCAACGACGGCGTGAACGAGACCGACCTCGACGAAGTGCTCCGTGCCATGCGGCAGCTCGACGACGACCGCGTCTATAAGGACGCGCGCGAGCTCGAGCGGCTGCAGACGCAGGTCGCCGAAGGACTGAAGCGCTTCGAATTCACTCTGCGGCGCAACGTCGAGGATGCCCAGGGCGACCAGCCGGCGCTGACCGCCACGGACGAAGTGCCTCGCGGATACCGCGATCTCGTGGAGGAATATCATCGCTCGCTCTCGCGCGCGACGAAGTAGCGTCACGGTTCCGGGTTCCCGGTTCCGGGTTCCAGGTTCCGGGTTCCTGGTTCTCATGCTCGTGCTGCTGGCAGCAGCGGCCTCGGCGCAGATCTGGACAGGAAACGATATGTGGCGGGGCTGGCGCGGCGAGCCGCCCCGCTTCGCCACTCGCGCACTCAAGGACGGCTCGTTTCATTTCTGCCGCCTGATGTACCCCAGCGCGTACCGCGAGCAAGGCGGCTCCGGCTGGCGCACCGACTACCCCGGCGCCGACATCAACTTCAGCGTCCGCTTCGCCGAGCTTACGAAAACCGCCGTCAGCATCGACGGCGAGGGCGATCCGGAACATTTCGTCGTGCGCAGCAGCGGCGATGACAGCCTCTTTCACTGCCCGTTCGTGCACATCGAAGACGCCGGCACGGCCGAGTTCAGCGACGCCGACGTCGTGCAGTTGAGAGAGTACCTGCTGAAGGGCGGCTTCATGTGGAGCGACGACTTCTGGGGCTCGCGCGCGTGGGCGGTGTGGGAGCAGCAGATCGGCCGTGTGCTGCCGCCCCAACGCTTTCCCATCGTCGACATCCCCGTGACGCATGGGATGTTTCAGACGATCTACAGCGTGAAGCGCATTCTGCAGGTGCCGGCGATCAACCGGTGGCGCAATAACGGCGAGACGTCCGAGCGCGGAGCCGACAGCGCGATCGTGAACACGCGCGGCATCTTCGACGACAAGGGACGCCTCATGGTGCTGATGACGCACAACACTGACATCTCCGATACATGGGAGCGCGAAGGCGAGGACGTCGAGTATTTCTACCGCTTTTCACCGGAAGGTTACGCGATCGCGATCAACGTGCTCGTGTACGCGATGACGCACTAGAACATATCCAAACCGAACTTCGGCGCCTTTCGCGTGCCCGAAATCTTGATGGGCAGCACCATTCCCGCACCGGGCTTCTTGAAGAACGGATCGAAGGCCTTGAGGAAAAATCCCTTCACGCCGCCGCCCGCCACCTCTGACAACGTCGCCTGCATTTTCAGCTTGCCACGAAAATCGATGAGCTCGTCGCGCAGGCCGTAGCGGCCCGCGAGCTCGACGGCGGCGCCGGGAACCGAAAACGTGAGGCTCGAGAATCTCGCCGCCGCGTTGTCCACGGTGAAGCGCCCGCGCAGGTTCGACAGGACGTCGCCGATCTCCTCGTCCTTGTCCATGCCCTGCCCGCGGCGGCTCAGCCCGGTCAGTTTCGACTGCACGCCTGCGTCAGTGAACTTCGCCTGAGACAACACGAACTCGCCGTCGAGCCGCAGCTTGTCGATCACTTTTTTCTTTTCGGGCGGAATGACGAGCTTCGCCTTCAGACGCGCGGCGCCGAGCAAGATCGGCTTGTCGGACTGCACTGCAAGCCGCAGGAGATCCTCGATGCGGCCGTTCTCCATGATCACGTCGACTTCAATCCGGCGGCCGGGCACACCTTCGAGCCCGATGACCGCTCCGTGCGCGGTCATGGACGTGTCGAGGAACGACGCATCCACCTGCGTCAAGTACGTGTCGCCGTCGGAGCCGTCGACAATGGCGGTGAATCGGGTCTTCAGCGGAACAGGCTGGCCTCCCGCGTCCACCTGGAACTTCGGCGTGTCCGTCGTGCCCTGAACCTCGATGCGATTGAGAGGCCCGTGGAAGTCTCCCGTCGAGCTCAGCACGCCGGCCAGCCCGTTGATGGTGTCGAGGTTCGCGTTGGCGAACACGTACTTGCCGGTGACGGGCGTGCGCGCGGGATGCGCGACGTTCCACGGCCCGAACGTGCCGGACGTTTCGATCTCGCCCTTGGGAACCGGATTGGTGAGCGTCGCGATGTATGGGATGGTCTGGTTGACGCCGAGCGAATCCATGACGAGATGATGGACGGTGAAGACCTTCGGCTTTTTCCCCGCTCGCCTCGGAATGAGCGTGATGACCGTGTCGGGCGCCTCGAACCTGTCGATGATGATCCGCTGCAGATTGCGCGCCTGTGCGTCCGACTCGGCCTGAGACTTCTTCACGTTCTCGACGTCGTTGTCGTCGTTGTCGTCGTCGCCAGTCGCGATCTTCACCTGCAGGCCTCGCAGCCGCACTTCTGAGACGTGGCGGGGGTGCTGCATCAGCTCGCGCAAGGACCCGTGAATCTCGAATTCGTCGATGGCGATGAGCGGCGGCACGTCGGTGCGACCCTTATGGCGTATCACCACGCCCCTGCCGCTGACCGACACGCGCGGGAAGACTCTGCCCTCGAGGGTCTCGATCGTCACTTCGCTCTCGAGCTCTTCGGTGAGGAGCGCGATCACACGTGCCTTGAGCGTTTCGGATCGAATCGGGATCGAGAGGACGGCGACGACAATAATCGCCGCAACCAGCCCAAGGAGGCCAACTAGCAGCGATATCCGCGTGCGGCGCGTCAGCTTTTTGTACACGCGTGGCATTCCGCTGGACACTAAAGCAAGGCGCGAGCCAGCCTACGCAGTATCAGCGCTTCGTCCGGCGCCGCTCAGTCCCAGTCGCGATCGTTCCTGTTGCGATCGTCCCTATCGCGGTCCTTATTGTCGCCATCTCCGTGACCGTGATTGCAGTTATCCCAGTCGTGCGCCTTGCTCTTGATGTCGTACGGAACCCACACATACCCCTTGGCGATGGTAAAGACGCTGGGGTTCAGCGCGCTCGCCACTTTGTAGGTGACTGTGTAAACGCGGCCTATCGCTTTCCCATACCGTTCGGCCCTCAGCTGAAACACCCGGTCGTCGGTGCCGTACGCGGCCCCTTGGATGTCGTTCGCAACATCGCCTTTGCCGACGCCCTTGTCGGCCTCACTGCTGGTGATGCTCTGGAGTGTGACGATCGGCGCAAGGCCTCCGTCTGACGTGGCGAGAACGATCGCGTTCACCGTCATCATCTGATGGTTCGCGGGCCACAGCACGCCAGGCAGGACCACCACCAGCGCTTTCGGCGGCTTCGGCAGTTTCGTAACCACAGTGACCGTGAACGACCTGGTGCTCGCGTTGCCACGGCTGTCGACCGCATCGCATTTGACGGTCGTGACGCCGGCAGCAAAGGTCGAACCAGACGCGGGCGCGCAGGTGACCGGCCTCACGCCATCGACGAGGTCCGTCGCAGAAGCCTGATAGGTCACGACGGCTCCGCCGGCCGTTGATACCTGTACTACGATATTTGCGGGAACCGTGATGACGGGGCCGACCGTATCAACCACCGCCACGGTAAAAGTTTTCTGCGCCTGGTTACCGGCAGCATCGGTCGCCGTGCAAACAACAATCGTCGACGTAATGGGGAACGTGGCGCCGGATGGCGGTACGCAACTGAACGACGCCACGCCGATGTTGTCGGTCGCCGATGCCGTATAGGTCACAACTGCACCGTTGGGACCGGTCGCCTGGCGAGTGATTGTCGCAGGCACCGTGATGACTGGAGGCGTCGAGTCACCGACTGTGACAACGAACGAACGCTGCGACGTGCGCGTCGGATTGTCCGGATCATTCCAGGTGTTGTCTTTCGCAATACACGTGACAGTGATCGCACCTATCGGAAACAGCGTGTTCGAGGCGCGATCGCAGGTAAAGCTCGTCGTCGCGGGACGGCTGATGTCGGTCACCGACACCGTATAGGTGACGATCGCGCCGGCCCCGCTCTGCGCCGGAACGGAGAACGGGGCGGGCACATGCAGCACCGGGTCGTCCGCGTCGCGCACGACGATGTCGAACGGGAATGTCGACCGGTTGCCGGCCGCATCGACGGCTGTGCACGTCACATGGGTCCGGCCTTGTGGGAACAGGCCTGGCAGCGGAGTACACGAAACAGGAACGACGCCATCCACGAGATCGAAGGCCGACGGCGTCTTCCCCAGTCCGACAAGGAGCGGATTGTCGTACTGGACCAGCGCGCCGAATGGGCCTTGCGAATTGAATTCGATCCCGTTGATGTCCATCGTGATCTGCGGCGCTGTCGTGTCGACCACATTCACCTCGAACGAGGCGATGGCATCAACGCCGGCCACGGTGGCCGTGCAATCGACGGTGGTGGACCCTATGTCGAACCGTGTACCGGATGCCGGGTCGCAAACCGGCACGATGTCCTCGCCCGTGCCCGACACGGCGCTCACGCTATAGGTGACGGTGGCGCCCAATCCGCTGGTCGCCTCAGCAGTTACGCTCGCAGGCACGGTGATCGACACGACCGGCAGAACCGTGACAACGAACGACGTGGTCCCCTCTTGGCCGCGCGAGTCTGTGGCAGAGCAGGTCACGGTCGTGGTGCCGGGCGTGAACACGCTGCCCGAGCGCGGCCGACAGGTCACTGGGAGCGGGCCATCGACGATGTCGTTCGCGGTCGGCGTGGTGAACGTGACAATCGCGCCCTCAGAACTCGTAGCCGGCACCGTGATCGACGCGACGGCACTCAAGGTCGGCGGAGCGTCAGTCACCGTGACAGGCACGGTAATGCTGCGCGTGACGACGCCGTCGCTGACGGTGAAGGTGCTGACGGTGAGGGTGATTGAGGTCGTGCCGACCGGGAATGTGGCCGCGACCTCTGAATGATCGCCGGCCTCCTCAACGATCGTCGCCCCTGACAGATCCCAGGTATAGGTCAGGTCGTCGAAGTCCATATCCGACGATCCGAGCGCGCTCAGCCACACGATTGCGCCCTCCGAAGACAGCGCTTCGGCTGGGCTCGGAGAGGCCATCACCACGGGCACCGGCGGGCGATTGGCCACTACGATATCCAGTAGACCAAAGAGCGTGCCCTGGTCGAACTCGCCACCGATGGTTTGCGTGCCGTATAGATGACGATCGGCCCCGACGCCGAGCGCGCCCCTGGGGCCGCTTCCGGTGGTGGCGTAATCGAACAGCGAATGCAGGACAAATCCGCCCCCAGAACCATCGAAGATGAAGGTGCCGCCGCACCCGTACGGCATATCCTCATCGTCGTGGCCGCACGCGTCGGTGCCTCCTGCGGAGGTCGCACCGTACAACTTGCCGTCACCCCCCACTAGAAGCGGCGAATCGGGCCAGTAAACGGAACCCCGGTCGAAGGAGTACAGGGTGGTGAACACGCCAGCCTCGTCCATTCTGAAGATGGTCCCGACGCCGTGTTCGCCTCCTTCTAACGTCGTGCCGTACATCGCGCCGTCGATGCCACGAACAACGCCGGTGTACGGACGCGCGCCGTCCGCTCCGCTGAACACCTTCGGGTACGTGACGTTGCCGTCTGGCGCGATCTTGAAGATCGAGCCGTACTGATACACAGGGTTGAGGCTGTCTATCAGCGTGCCGAAAATCGAGCCGTCCGCGCCAAACGCGAGTGGACCGAACTGGTGGCTGCCGGTTTCGAGATAATCGAATCTCGCGAGCACCGCGAAATCAGATCCGTCCTTGTTCAGCTTGAAGACGGTGCTCCACGAGGCGCAATCCTCGTCGGGCTCGCCGCTCGGAATGGTCATGCCGTACAACGCGCCGCTCGGCCCCTCCATCAAGGCGCCCCACGGATCCCCTCCCTCGCCCTTCGAGCAGTCGAACGTGTGAAGGACCTCGATCTCGTCTGCGTAGGCACTCTCGTCTGCGTTGGCCCCATCCACCCAAACGAGGCGGTAAACGACACCATCCCCGACACCATCGCCGATCGGGTTGCCCTCGCTGTCGAGGCGTACGTTCACTGTGCCCCCGTAGGTCGTCGTGCCGTACAGATGGTTGTCTCGACCACGCATCAGACCTGTCGGATTGATCCCGCCTTCGGGCGCGGTCGTGCGAAATGTATGCACGACGTCAAACACGACGCCGTTGGGCGTCGTGCGGAAGAGCGTGCCGGCGCCATCCGGGCCGCCGCCGTAGCTGGCCGTGCCATAAAGGCGATCGTCGGCGCCTCGAACAAGTCCGCTGAACGAGACGCTGCCCTCGTCGCCACTCAGCGGGTGAATCACCTGATACTGCGCCAAAGCCGAGACAGGGCTGAAAAGTTGGAGAACGAGTGTGAAAAGGATGAGGCTGGGCAAGCCTTGCAGACGCATTAAGATCTCTATTGTCCTATACAGTCGCTAGTATGCGTAAGAATTTAAGGATTCTACGATCAAGCAAAGGAGGGACCAAGGCCAAGTGTGGCCGAAGTGATACGGTAAGTATCTGATAATACACCGGCTAACCCAGGTCGGCTAACAGAGACTCGTGCGACCCCTTGCGAAATCGTGCGCAATTACGAGACATGATTCCGCAAGTTTATCGATCCAATATGCCTGGAATCATATGTTTGCAGGCATGTGATCTATTTTGAGCAGCAGTCCAGGTTTGGAACGGCATGAGAGGTGTCGAGTGGAAAGCGGTCGGCTGGGGCAGGCAGGAGGCGAACTTATTTTTCCACGGCGGCCGCGACAAAGTCCGCAGCCCTTTCGATGTCCGCTCGGTCCACGTCGAGGTGCGTGACCATCCGGACCCGGTCGTCGTCTACGGGGACCGCCAGAACACCCTGCTCCCGAATCTGCTCGAGAAACACCGACGACGATCGGCCGCTCGGCTTCACGCTAAAGATCACGATGTTGGTCTGCACCTTTGCCGGATCGAGCGCGATGCCGGGAATTGCCGCGAGTTTCTTCGCCAGCAGTTGTGCGTTGTCGTGATCGATCTGCAGCCGCTTCGGGCCCTCGTCGAGCGCGATGATGCCGGCGGCCGCGAGTACGCCCGCCTGGCGCATGCCGCCGCCGAGCATCTTGCGGATCGGCCGGCAGCGCTCGATGAAGTCGCGGCTCCCCACGATCATCGATCCAACCGGAGCGCCGAGTCCTTTACTCAGACAGAACTGCACCGAATCGAATTTTCTCGTCATCGCCGCCACGTGCTCGTTCAGATACGTCGCGGCATTGAATACCCTCGCGCCGTCGAGGTGCACACCGATGCCCTGCTCGTGCGCGCGATCGCAGATCTCCTCGACGATGTCAGTACGGTACACCGTGCCGCCGGCCATGTTCACCGTGTTCTCGAGACAGATGAGTGAGGTCTGCGGCCGGTAGTACACCTTCGCGCGAATCGCCGGCGCGATGGCGCTCCACGTCAGCACGCCGTCTTCGCCGTTGACGATGCGAGGAAGCACACCGGCGAGCGCCGCGAGTGCGCCCATTTCATAGTTGTAGATGTGGCCGTTGGTCTCGCAGACGACCTCCTGCCCCGGCCGTGTGTGCGCCATGACACACGTCAGGTTCCCCATCGAGCCCGACGGAACGAAGAGCGCGGCCTCCCGCTCGAACAGCGCGGCCGCCCGCTCCTGCAACCGGTTCAACGTGGGGTCTTCGAGGAACACGTCGTCACCGACCTCGGCCTCCGCCATCGCACGGCGCATGGCGGCCGACGGCCGGGTCACCGTGTC
>CAYHHH010000035.1:21322-32131 GCA_964356125.1 uncultured Bifidobacteriaceae bacterium
GTGTTCTAGCCGATTCTGGCGAGCTTCCGTACGACGATCCGCGCAGGCTGATCGTCGTTGCACTCGTGCCACCACGAGCCGCTCTCGATCCACCAGCCGTTCTCCCCCTGATCGTCGAACAGCGTGCCGCACCGGCCGCACACGTCGTATTCGAGCTTTATCTGAGAATTATTCTTCACATCCATTTAGACTGCGCCCCGACCGCTCTGGTTCCCTGGAAATTGCGGTTTTTTACCGTAATCTACCAGATTCGATAGACTCCAAAGGTTGCGACTGACCCTTCCCGCGCTCGTACTGCTCGTGCTGCTGGTGTCGATGGCGGGAATCGTCTGGACCCAGCAGCGGAGGCTCATCTATTTCCCGTTCGGCGCCGTACCTTCCCCCGGAACGATCGGCGTGGACGGCATCACCCCCGTCTCCTTTCCGACAGCCGATGGCCTGACGCTGAACGGATGGTTCGTAACTCGCACGGAAACCCCGGATTTCACGGCGATCGTGTTCAACGGCAACGCGGGGAACCGCGCGTTCCGCGCGCCGCTGGCGGACGCGCTCGCTCGTGCGAATCTGGCCGTGCTGCTGTTCGATTATCGCGGCTTCGGGGGGAATCCGGGATCGCCGAGCGAGTCGGGACTCAGCCTCGACGCGCGGGCGGCCCGCGAGTACGTCCTCGGACGGGGCGGCGTCGATCGCGATCGCCTTGTGTACTTTGGTGAATCGCTCGGGACGGCGGTCGCCACCGAGCTGGCGGTCGACCATCCGCCAGCGGCGCTGATCCTCCGTTCGCCCTTCACGTCGCTCACCGATATCGGCCGGCAGCATTACCCGATGCTGCCCGTGCGGTGGCTGCTGCGCGATCGCTATGACACAATCGAGCGTATCGCGCGCATCCGCGTGCCGCTGCTCATCATCGCCGGAGACCGCGACCACATTGTGCCGACTGCGCAGACACGCCGGTTGTACGACGCCGCCGGCGATCCGAAATCACTCCTCATTATTGACGGCGCCGATCACAACGACGAGCCGCTGGTCGAGGGGCGCGAGATGATCGGCGGCGTGCTTCGCTTTCTGCGGGACCTGCCCGGTGCGTGACCATGGCTGATGCGATTGTCGTACGCGACCTCGTCAAGACGTTCACCCGCCGCGCCTGACGTCCGGCGAGATTGCCGTCGAAGGGTTCGATCCTGTGAAGGATCCGCTGGAAGTTCGCAACCGCATCTCCGTCGTCATTCAGTCGCGGTGCGTTCCTCGTCTTCACCGCGGCCGCGTTTGCCGGTGCGCTGTGGGCGCTCAAGCGGCAATGAAGAAAGGGATTAGGGATTTGGGACTGGGGATTAGCGGATCTTCCAGAACGCCGACACGACGCTCAAAACCCGGTAGGAGTACTCGTACCGTCCCTCCACGCGGTGCACGCGCCCCGACGCGTCAATCACCGCCGCGCGCGCAAGCGTGAACCGCCTGGTCAATCCCGCTTCCGAGTAGTCGCGCGTGCCGCGGTATCGCTCGCCGTTTCGCGCGACGGACAGGTAATTGGCGTCCCCTTCGTCCTTGATGAAGTTCCGCCCGCGCCAGAAGATGACGTGGCCGCGCCATCCGGACTTCTCGGCCGCGGCGCGACCGAAGAACGCGGTGCCGTCACTGCTGAGTTCGGGGCGGCTGCGATCGGGAACGTGGCGAGATCCCAGCGCGAACACCTCGATCGTCGCGGCATACGAGCCGCCGATCGTTCCGCCGAGGATTGCCCCGGCGGCGATCGCTCCGCTGTCGGCGACGGCGCCAGATGCGTGAAGCTGCCCTCCCTCGTGCACGATGTGGAATTGCACTGGCAGGGTGACGTGCTGTGACACGCGATACGACGTGCGCATTCCTCCGTCGAACCGTTCTCGATGCTCGGGGGTGTTGAGGCGTTGCCACTCGAGCCAGAAATGATGCTTCAGCTCGCTGCCATTGAATGTCCAGGCGAGGCCGGTTTCATAGGGCCGCTCGTAGGCGAGGGTTTCGCGCTGGAGCGGCGGCAGCAGCTCATGCGGTCCGTTGCGATCCGGTCCTGTCGGGAGATCGCTTGTCGGAGGCGGAAGCGTCCCCAGCACAAACGACGAACGCCGGCCTCGGACGATCAGCGACAGAACGGGTCTGACCTGCTCGAACGCGTGGTCGGAGCCGAAACGCTGATTGCCGAAGCCGCCGGCAGACACGGTGACGCGTTCGTTCAGTCCTATCTCCGCCGTCGCGCGGACAGCCGCGCCGAAGATCGTCTCTCCTTCGCGGAAGGGATTGCGGAACTCGGTGTTGTCGCCGTAGAACAGGAAGTCGGCTCGAATCGCGAGCTGCTCCTCGGCCCCACGCGCGGCTGCCGCGCGTGGGGCCCGCTGCGCCAATGCGCTCGACGGCAGCATGGCTGCGCAGAGCAGCACGGCGAAGGCGTGCCTCATGGGCTATACAATAGCCCACCTGTCTGGACGGATCCTGCTGCGGACGGCGTCTGGCAGTCTGCTTCTCGCGCTGCTCGCCGGAGACGCGCGCGCCCAAACCACGCCACCCGCAACATTCGAGGACGCATTCGCGAACGGGCGCTGGCGCGCGGAGTTTTTCGCGCAGGCCGCGATCGAGGCCTGGAACTACAACCCGTCGCACGAAGAGTTGTACGGCCTCGTTCAGGGAGTGACCTACGGGCTGCGTGACGGCCTCGTTCTGATGGTGCGGCAGCGCATTTATTACATCTCGCAGCGGCGAAATGACTCGCGGCTACTGGGGCTCACCTCGGGTCTGCGCGCGCGGGTGTATCGCCGCGGGCGCACGACCGGCTTTCTGCAATTCGACGTCGGCATTTCCGACGCAGCCGTCGCGTTGCCGCCTGGGGGCACTCGATTCAACTATCTCGCGATCGGCGGCGGCGGAGTGATGGTGCGGATCAACGGCCGGCTTCAAGCGGTCGCGGCGCTCGAAGTCATACACGTGTCGAATGCCGGCCTCGCGGGTCACGACCGCAATCCCGACATCGAAGCGATCGGTCCGTCACTCGGGCTGTCGATCGGCTTTTGACCATTTCCGCCGTTCCGGCTCCTCAAGAGCCGTGACCGATGCGACGGCGGCGGAAGTGGTCGTGGTGACGCGTGGCCGAAAAAGGGCTCGCGATGCAGTTCAGGAAAGCAGAGTCGTTCACGATAACCGCGCTGCATGCGGGATCGCCGAGGATCGACGCATATCGGCCTTCTGACAGGTATGCCGACGATCGGGTCGGCGGCGAGCCCCGACATGGGATCGCACTCGACGCCCACGCTCACGTTTTTGATGACGCTGTTCAACGCACGGCTCGGTGTCTGGATCGGAAATCCGGGTGCCAGCGGCCGCGATACGTGGACCAGAAGCGAGCCACAACTGGGCGTCGGCCCCCTCGTGTCCGAGCTGTTCGGACGCACGACGGATCGGAATCCGTATATCTAGATGGTTTACGGAAGCGCAGTTCGAGAGCTACCGGATGCTCGGGCAATCGTCGGTAATGCAAGTCGCCGACGGCTACGCACGTGACGCGGGCCTGCCTGGATTTTTCAAGTGGGCGGCCAAACAGAGCCGCGCGCGGTCGGCGGTGAGCCCGGTGCAAAGCCAGCCGATGTCTTCGACACTGTAGAGCGGCGTGCCGATCCCAAACACACCGAGTGGCGCACGCGTGCCTGCTGCCGCAGATGTCGCGAACGCACTGAAAGTCTTTGCAGCTAACCGTGAAATCGCGGCCAGCCATACTCCCAGCGTCAGGACGGTTGCAGAACGACAGCGCATGGGTTCTCGATCACTATACGAATACCCGCGCTCAAAAGGTGCACGTCACCAATGCGTCAACGAGCCGTCGGGCCGGCTGTAGACATTGCTGGGGCGCGGCTGATCGTAGTCGCCGATCTGGGTCAGCGCCTTGAAATCCACGGTCACCCCGATGCCGGGACGGTCGTTCGTATACAGCTTGCCGCTCTTGAACGTGAGAAATTCCGGCAGGTACGCCGGCGGGTTATCGCCGTAGTTGTATTCCATCAGCACCGGACCTGAAAACGTCGCCATCGTATGCACGAGGGCGGCGGTCGCGACCGGTCCGGTGAAGTGCGGCACGATCCCGACAGCCGACGTTTCGCACAGCGCCATGATCTTGACCATCTCCGTGACGCCGCCGACGTTCGGCAGCGTAGCGCGGATGTAGTCGATGTCCTTGTTGTAGACGAGGCGGTGAAAATCCCAGCGCTGACCCCACTCTTCTCCGTGCGACAGGGGGCAGGTGGTCATCATCCGCAGCTTGGGTATCTCTTCGAGCGCCTGCTCGTCGCGCACGGGATCTTCAACGAGAAACGGCTCGTACTCCTCGATCAACCTGCAGCAGCGCAGCGCGTCGGCAAAATCGAATTTCTGGTGAAAGTCGATCATCCAGTCGCCTTCGCCGACGCCTTCGCGGATTTCCTTGCACGCGGCGGCAACCAGCCGCACGCGCTCGTGCGTATTGAAGACGTTGTTGGGAATCGCGCCGCCGATGCCGGCGTCGACCCTGAAACACCGATACCCCGCCTCCATCGCGGCGCGCGCACGCTCGCGGAGCGCCGTACCTGAATTGGCGACGGCACCTCCTCTACCTCCGCGGCCGGCGCCCGGCTGCGCGGGAGCAGCGGCCGCCCCGGCTCCTCGGCCTTGCGGCGCCGTGCCGGCGGGCCTGAACGTTGTCGCGTAACATTCCACGTGGCTGCGCGTGCTTCCGTGAAGCAGGTCGTACAACGGGAGTTGCAGCGCCTTGCCCTTGATGTCCCACAGCGCCAGATCGAGCGCACCCTGCCCATGGATCTTCTCGCGTCCCGGCGGATAGAACCGGTCCATGTACATGTGGTGCCAGATTCGTTCGATCTCGAATGGATTCTTCCCGATCAGGCTGCCTGCAAGATCCTGGATCAGGTCGGGCGAGCCACCCTCGCCAATGCCGGTGATGCCGATATCGGTCTCGACGGTCACGAGCATCCCGCTCTGGGCAAAGGAGCGGTTCATGCTCGGGTGGGCCCAGCATTTCACGCGCGTAATCTTCGCCTTGGGAAGCGCGGCTTCCGAACGGGTGGCCGGGAAGAGCGCCGCCCCCGCACCGGCCGCAAGAAACTTGAGGAGCGATCTGCGGTTGACCATAGGGCCCGCCTTTCGTGTTAAGGTTGCGGCCACATCCTACCATTCCGGATCAAGTTTCATCATGCGCGCCTCCCCGGCACGCGTTGCGGAGCCTTTTGGACGCTAAGAGAGGAGCCC
Source organism: uncultured Bifidobacteriaceae bacterium (assembly GCA_964356125.1). Taxonomy (GTDB): domain Bacteria; phylum Acidobacteriota; class Vicinamibacteria; order Vicinamibacterales; family JAMQPK01; genus JAMQPK01. The sequence goes on from CAYHHH010000035.1 coordinate 26,582, forward strand.
AGTATGCGAACGATATTGACCGTCGGCTTCCTGTTGTTGGTGGGCATTCCGGCGATGGCCCAGGAAACGCGCAGCACCATTTCTGGAACGGTGAGGGACGCACAAGGAGTCATCCCGGGTGCCAGCGTCAAGGTCATCAACGTCGGCACTGGCGCCACCCAACAGCTCACCACCAACAACAGCGGCTATTTCGAAGCGCCACTGCTTATCGCAGGCACCTACGACGTCGTCATCGAGATGACGGGCTTCAAGACGCTTCGCCGCACCGGCGTCACGTTATCCTCCGGCCAACAGCTTGCATTGCCGCTCGCGCTCGAGATCGGCACGATCGCCGAGGAGATTACGGTGACCGGCGAGGCGCCGTTGCTCGAGGTGACGACGCTGAGGCAGGGCCTGGTGCTCGACGCGAAGAAAATCGCGGACCTGCCCGTGCAGTCGAACATGCCGGTGCTCTTTGCGCGGTTCGCGCCGGGCATGATGGCTAGGGGCGTGATTCCGTTCGCGGGTCAGGGATTCGTGGGCGGGCCTACGACCAACGCGACGCCGCTGGGCGGCGTGGGAGGCGTCGACTGGTCGATCGATGGCGCGACCAATAACGGCGTCGGCCGTCAAATGTCCACGTCGCCGAACACGGACATGCTTCAGGAGATGCGGGTCGAGTCGACCACTTTCAACGCGTCAACCGGTCATGGCACCGGTGTGGGCATTTCGATGATGACCCGCGCCGGCACAAATACTGCGCGCGGCACGGTGAATCACCAGTACTGGACGAACAAGCTCAACCCGCCGAATCGGTTTCAACAGGTCGTCTTCGATAGAGATCCTCGCGCCGAGAAGGCGTACGAGGAGGGGCTTTCGCACAACCTGTCGTTGACGTTCGGCGGGCCCGTGGTCATTCCAGGCATCATCAACGGCACGAACAAGCTGTTCACGTTCATCAACTACTCGCACGGACGAGATGATTTCAACGGCAAGTCGGCGAACCCGAACAGGACGCTTCCAAGAAGCGATGCGGGCCACAACCATCTCGCCGGCGACTTCTCTGACCTGCTCCTGCTGCCGAACCCCGCGCAATACCAGATCTACGATCCGTTGACGACGCGGCCGGATCCGGCGCGGCCGGGACACGTCATTCGCGATCCGTTTCCCAATAACATCATCCCCGCGGATCGCATCACCAACCCGCTGTATAAGCTCTACACGGGATTCCTGCCGACGCCGAACACGAACCCGACGGCGTCGAATCAGCAGCCCATCAACAACTACTACGACACCGGGCAGCCCGATCCGCTCAGAAGCCACGTCTTTGGCGTGCGTCTCGATTACAACCGCTCGGACCAGAATCGATTCTTCGGGCGGGTCAGCGGCAGCAACTTCACCGAAGGTGCCGGCGATTGGACGTATGAGAGCGCGCCCGGGCTGCACGCCTTGACGCGGGTGCGAAAGACGCGGGCGGGCACCGGGAACTGGACGCGCGTCGCCGGTGATACGGTGATCGATGGTCAGCTCAGCGCTAACCGCTTCCTGGAGACCGATCAGCGCCTTGGTCTGAAGGAGTTCACGCCCGGCTCGATAGGCTTGCCGTCCTACATGGACCAGTTCTGCGAGTCTCGCGGCGAATTCGGCGGCGTGACAGCGTGTCAGTTGCCGCGGATTAACTTCGGGGGAACCACGAGCGCTTTTTATCAGGTCTTAGGAGACAACTCCGGCACGTTCGACCAGGGAACGCACTACCAGGGCCAGTTGAATCTCACGCAGGTCCGCGGCTCCCACACGCTGCGCGCAGGCACCGACTTCCGCCGGCACGAGCGCCTTCGCAACTTTCCTGGAAATGCGTCGGGCAACTTCACGTTTGACAACACCTACACGCGCAAGGCCGACGATACGACCCTGTCGCCCGCGGCAAATCTCGGCCTGAACTGGGCGGCCTTCATGCTCGGCATTCCCACCCGCGTGGAGGCCGACATGACAGCGAGTTCTCTGACGTCGAATCACTGGGTTGGTACGTTCTTTCAGGACACGTGGCGCATATCCGAAAATGTCACGCTGAACTTCGGTCTGCGGCACGAATACGAGACGGGCATCAGGGAGAAGAACGACCAGATGCTTGTCAGCTTCGATCCGAACGCGGACGTCGCGATCGCGCAACTGGCGGAGGCGGCGTATGCCAGAAGTCCGATTCCGCAACTTGCGCCGAGCGCCTTCGATGTGCGCGGCGGAACTGTCTACTCCAACGATCCCGGCCAGACGGGCCTGAGCTGGGGCGGACAATCGATGTGGATGCCGCGCGCGTCCGGCTCCTGGACGATCAACGAGAGGACCGTGCTGAAGGCCGGCTACGGCATGTATTACGACGTACTGAATGCGACGAACTTCTCGCCCAACCAGAGCGGATACAGCGCGACGACGGCCAACGTGGCGAGCGTGGATTTCGGCCAGACCTGGCTGCTGGGCAACCCGAAGGCCGGTGTCTCGCCAATGCTGAATCCGTTTCCCGTGCGGGCCACGGGAACGCGCTTCGACGAGGCGCTCGGCAGCTCGCTCGGCGTCAACACGGCGGTCGGCACGCGTTTTCAGGCTCAGAATCCTAATCGCGTGCATCCGCGCGTGCAGCGATGGCGCGCGAGCGTGCAGCGCGAGATCAGCCGCAACATGGCTGTCGAGATCGCCTACAACGGCAGCCGGGGCGATCGGCTCGATCGCACCATCAGGCAGGACTTCCTGCCGGAACAGTATTGGAACGGCAGCAACGTGCGCGATATCACCCAGCAGAATCTGCTGAATGCCAACGTCACAAACCCGTTCTTTCTCGGCAATTTCGAGTCGCTGAGGAGCTCGAACCCGGCGCTCTACAACCAGATGGCGGGGAACTCGTTCTTCACCAGCCCCACCATCCAGCGGCATCGGCTGCTGCGCGCCTTCCCTCACATGTCCAGCGGTGATGGTCTCGATTTTCAAACCCTCCCGCTGGGAGAGAACAGAGCCCACTCGCTCGAGATGAGCTTCACGCGCCGGTTTGCCAATGGCTTTACAGGTAACGTCTTTTATACCGCCACCAGGTTCAGAGAAAACAGGACTCTCGAGGAGTACGATCGCGAGCCCACGATCTGGCAGTCGAGCCAGGACGCGCGGCCGCACCGGATCACAGCCGACTTCATCGTCGAGTTGCCGTTCGGAAACTCCAAGCCGTTTCTGAAAGACGGCGGCGTGCTCGCCGCGATTCTGAGCGGCTGGCAGGTCGGCGGGACGTACGAGTGGCAGCCAGGCGCGCTGCTCGAGTGGCCCGGCAATATCTTCTTCTACGGAGATCTCGAGGACATCAAGCTCGACAATCCGACGACCGATCGCTGGTTCAACACCGACGCAGGCTTCGAGCGCGATCCTGCGAAGGTGCCGGCGAACTTTCAGAAGCGCACGTTCCCGTTCCGAATCGACGGCGTGCGTGCGCCGGGCCTGAAACATCTGAACATGAACGTCGGCCGGACGCTGCGGCTCACGGGAAACAAGACGCTGCAGCTGCGCGTCGACGCGTTGAACGTGTTCAACAACGAGACCTACGCCGACCCGAACCTGAACCCGACCTCGACGCAGTTTGGCCAGATCACCGGGAACAACGGCACCTACATGCGGTTTGTGACGTTCGTGACGAAGCTGAACTTCTAGTCACATGAACAGGAGGCTAGGAGGTTAGGAGAATTCTTTTCGAAAGAACTCCTGACCTCCTATTCTCCTGTTCTTCTTTACCAGTGAGACGGTGATCCGTCGCGCCGCCGGTAGGTATTCCCCCCGACTGACGTTGTGTGTTCCGCCACCGGCGTCAACTGCCCCATGTTGAGCGTGATCCCCAATCCGGGGCGATCGTTCGGCCAGCACTTCCCGTCGCGGAATTCGACGAACTCAGCGACGTACGACGGCATCGTCGCGCCGTAGTTGTATTCCATGACAACCTGTCCGGGGAACGAGGTCATCAGATGAATGTGCCCAGCGGTGCCGACCGGTCCGGTAAAGTGCGGGACGATGCCGACTTTGTGCGTGTCGCACATCGCCATGATCTTGAGCATCTCGGTCACACCGCCGACATTCGGCAGCGTCGCGCGCGCAAAGTCGATGTCGCGATCCTCGACGAGCGTGTTGAACTCCCATCGCTGGCCCCACTGCTCACCCGGCGCGAGGGGCACGCTCGTCAGCAGTCGAAGCTTGGGGATTTGCGTCCGCCACTGCTCTTCTCGCAAGGGATCCTCAACAAAGTAGGGGCGGAACGGCTCAATCAGGCGGCAGATTTCGACGGTCTCCTGGAAGTCGAACTTCTGGTGGATGTCGATGCACCAATTGCCTTCTGGTCCAAGGCCTTCACGGATCTGTTCTGCAGCCTTCGCAATCGACAAGATGCGCGCGCGCGAATCGAAAAGCTGACCGCCGCGGCCGGCCCCCGCAGCGGGCCCTGCTCCACGGCCCGCACCGCCACCCGCACCAGGACCGCCGCCTCGAACGACACCGTCGAATCCAGGGTTCGGTTGAATCGATCCATCAACCCGATACGCGTAGCAGCCGGACGCCATCGTCGCCGCAGCCCGCTCTTTGAGAGTTGGACCGGATTGCACATCGCGCGGGAGTCCAGGCGTCGCGTACAACTGCACGTGCTCGCGCACCTTGCCGCCGCACAACATGTAGAGCGGTACGTTCAGCGCCTTGGCCTTGATGTCCCACAGCGCCATGTCGATTCCGCCCAGCGCGTGAATCTTCTCGCGGCCGGGCGAGTAGAACGGATCCATGTACATGTGCTGCCAGATCAATTCGGTATCGAACGCGTTTCTCCCGATGACACTCGGCGCGAGACTCGCAACCAGATCGGGCGATCCCCCTTCGCCGATCCCTGTGATGCCGGCATCGGTTTCCACCAGGATGATCATGTTGCTCTGGTTGAAGGCTGCCGTAATGCTGTTCCGGTTCGACCCTGTTGTGGGTGTCAACACGCGGATCTTCGTCACAGTGGCCTTCGGCAGAGCGGCGGCGGCGCGCGCGAGTGCGGGCGGCGTTTTCGCCTGCGCCGCTTGCGCCCATACCGGATTGTCCCAGGGGCGGAACGCGCTTCCAATCGCGGCAGCGGTCAAGGATTTCGCGAACGTTCGTCGATCCATCATGGGCCGCCTTTCGGTGAGAAGTGTTGAAGGGGCCACATCCTATCACTCGATACATGGTTGTGTTAGCCTCATCCGCCATGCGATGTCTTGTGACCTTTCTATGCGTGCTTTTTGCAGGCTCGGCCGGTGCCCAGACCGCAGATCCCGGGCGCCTGGTGTATGCAAGCCGGTGCGCCGGATGTCACGGCAGCAACGGCGGCGGCGGTGAGCTCGGTCCGTCGATCGTCACGCGCGTGCCGGCGCGCACCGACGAAGAGCTGACGGCCGTCATCAAGCAGGGACTGCCGGCGGCAGGCATGCCCGCATCGCCAAGCCTGACTGATGCCGAGCTCGGCGATCTCATCCGGTTCCTGCGCGCGCTCCGCCCCCGCGACGGATCGGGACCAGTCCGCACCACACTCGCGCTGAC
>CAYHHH010000035.1:32231-35320 GCA_964356125.1 uncultured Bifidobacteriaceae bacterium
GGCGTGATGTACGTGACGAGCGCGAATCAGTGCTACGCCATCGATGCCGGATCGGGGCGTCAGATCTGGCACTATTCGCGCCCACGGACGAGAGGGCTCATCGGCAACGCGGCCGGCGGTGTAAACCGCGGAGTGGCCGTTGCGGGTGACCGCGTGTTCATGGTGACCGATCACGCGCACATCATCGCGCTGAATCGCGCAACAGGCGCGCTGCTCTGGGAAACCGAAATGGCGGACTGGCGCCAGAACTACAACGCCACCGGCGCGCCGCTCGTCGTTGGCAACCTTGTGATTTCCGGCTCGGCCGGTGGTGACGAAGGCGTTCGCGGCTTTCTCGCAGCGTTTGACCAGAACACCGGAAAAGAAGTGTGGCGTTTCTGGACGGTGCCCGCGCCAGGAGAATCCGGCTCCGAGACATGGCAAGGCGGCGGAATTGCGCACCCTGGAGCGGCAACGTGGCTGACAGGCACGTACGATCCTGATCTCGACACGATCTACTGGCCGACAGGCAATCCAACACCGGATCTCTACGGCGACGATCGCCAAGGCGACAACCTGTACTCGGATTCGATCGTGGCGCTGGATGCGAAGACGGGGAAACTGAAATGGCATTTTCAGTTTACGCCCCACGACGTCTGGGACTACGACGCGCAGGAGACGCCGGCGCTCATCGACGTGAACTGGCAGGGGAAGCCGCGGAAGCTCCTCGTGCAGGCTAACCGCAACGGATTTTTCTACGTGCTCGACCGCACGGACGGAAAATTTCTGTTCGGCACGCAGTACATCAAGAACGTGACGTGGGCGACCGGCCTGACTGCGGAAGGGCGCCCGATTCGAGTGCCGAACATGGAACCGACGCCCGAAGGACGCCGCGTGTGCCCGTCGCTCGAAGGCGCGTCGAACTGGTACTCGACGTCCTTCAATCCGGCGACCGGCCTCTACTACGTGCAGACCAACGACAAGTGCGGCGTCTTCACGAAGATTCCGATGGACTGGGCCGCCGGACGCGGGTACATGGGCGGTTCGTTCGTGCAGGCGCCTGGCGAACCTGCGCAGCGTGTCCTTCGCGCGATCGATATTCAGACGGGACACATTGCGTGGGAGCTGCCGCAGCCAGGCCCCGTCACGTCGTGGGGAGGCGTGCTGAGCACGGCCGGCGGCTTCGTCATCTTCGGCGAAGACAGCGGGGCTCTGATGGCCGCTGACGCCGTGAGCGGTAAGCCGCTGTGGAGCTTTCAGGCGAACCAGAACTGGAAGGCTTCGCCGATGACCTACGTCTTCGACAACAAGCAGCACATCGCTGTTGCGTCGGGATCGGCGATCATCTCGTTTGGGTTACCCGACTGACGTCAGCCGATTCTGAATATATGAATTGACTGATCGGTCTTGGCGCCGCGGTTCGGATGGCGCTTCTTGACCAGATCCGACACGGCGACGAGTGTCCGCGGCGAGAGCCACGAGATCCCCTCGACCGTGAAGTGCCGCTTCTTGCCTTTTTTCGTTCTGGGAAGGTCGTAGATACGCCCCCTCCCGGCGACGGTCCACTGGCCGCGCCGCACACGCCCGACCCAGACGCGCGATGATTCCTGCGACACCACGGCGATGCGATCGCCGCTGAGCGCCATTCCCGCATAGTCCTTGAAATTCACATGCGTGGGCAGCTTCAGTCGTGCGACGGGTTTCCACATGTGCCCGCGCCGCTCGAGCACGTGGATGCGGCCCTGGCCTCGTTTGCTCTTGCGGCGGCTGTCGCGGCATTTGTTGCCCTCGCACAGTGCGAGCAGGTAATGCCGGCCGCGCCACGCGAGCGACGCGAGCCCTTCGAAGCCGGTGTTGCGCTTTTCGAGAGGGATATCGACCCATCTGCGGCCCTTGAACCGCCAGGAGTCATCGAATTCCTCGACGACGCCTTTGAACGTGCCGTCGGGGTGCTTCTGCGCTTCGATCATCAGATAGAAGCGGCGCTGGGCGCGGCTGTAGGTGATGGCTTCGTAGCCCTCGCCTTCTCGCGCGCGGCCGGCCCAGCCGTGATCCCTGGAGCCTGTGCGCAGATGCGATGCGATACGCGCGACCCGGCGGATGTTGTCGAGGGCGACGAAGCACTGGGTGCCGACGGCTATGACGCCGCTCGCCTCGTACACGGCGCCGCGGCGCGGCGGCTCGAGGAGATCGGCGAGCTTGCGCTCTTTCACCAGTCGAAGCGCGGGAGTCCTGGCCATCGATCCATCTTACGGGGTACAAACAAAAAGCCCGAAACGATTTCTCGTCTCGGGCTTTTTCACTGAATACTCCCGGCAGCGATCTACTCTCCCATGCAGTTTCCCACACAGTACCATCGACGGTAGCAGGCTTAACTTCCGTGTTCGGAATGGGAACGGGTGTGGCCCTGCTCCTATGACCACCGGGAACTCGACACTGGGTCGGCCGTCGGCGCAACTAAAGTTGCACCCTACGAGGGCCTACCGCAGCGGCTGCGTTCGATGACGCAGCGAAACTTGTGTTCAAAGATCAAAACACTGATCTTCAACAACTCAATATTCTGCACACGATTGCTTTTTCCGAAATCCACATTGCACGCAGCGGTGCAAAAAAATATGGTCAAGCCTCACGACTTATTAGTACCAGTCAGCTAAACGTATCGCTACGCTTACACATCTGGCCTATCGACCTGGTCATCTTCCAGGAGTCTTTAGGAGCCTTATGGCTCGGGAGATCTCATCTTGTGGAGGGTTTCACGCTTAGATGCATTCAGCGTTTCTCCCTTCCGGACGTAGCTACTCGGCGCTGCCACTGGCGTGACAACCGATACACTAGAGGTCCGTCCAACCCGGTCCTCTCGTACTAAGGTCAGCCCCACTCAAATCTCCTGCGCCCATGATAGATAGAGACCGAACTGTCTCGCGACGTTCTAAACCCAGCTCACGTACCACTTTAATCGGCGAACAGCCGAACCCTTGGAACCTGCTACAGCTCCAGGATGTGATGAGCCGACATCGAGGTGCCAAACCCTAGCGTCGATGTGAACTCTTGGCTAGGATCAGCCTGTTATCCCCGGCGTACCTTTTATCCGTTGAGCGATGGCCCTTCCA
>CAYHHH010000036.1:0-1243 GCA_964356125.1 uncultured Bifidobacteriaceae bacterium
TTGGACGAGCCGACCAACGGCATGGACCCGAAGGGGCGCGACGACATGCTCGCGCTGGTGCGCGACATCGCCCACAACAAAAAAATCAGCCTCATCCTGTCATCGCACGTCATGCCCGACGTCGACTCAGTCTGCGATTCGGTCATCGTCATGAATCGCGGGCAGGTCGTCATGCAGGGGCCGATTGCGTCGCTCAAGAAACCTGCCGGCCATATCTTCGAAGTGAGGGTGAAGGGCGATCGCGAGGCCTTCGTCGAGCGCCTGCGCGCGCAGGCGTACGAATGCCGCGAAACCGACTCCGACACGTTCCGCGTGCTCATGCCGCCCGGAGCGGCGGCCGGCCAGCTCTTCGCCTCCGCCATCGCGGTGGGCGCGCAGGTGCGCCATCTCAAAGCGAGCGTGCCGACGCTTGAAGACGTCTTCGCGGAAGCGGTGGGAGAGCGCTAGATGCCTATTCACCGCGAACGATACCGGCGCCGTGAGAGCGGCGTCGATCTGCGCGGCGGCGCGTGGGCGGTGATCGCGGCCAACGGCCTGCGCACGCTCGTGAAGAAGCGGGCGTTTCTGTTTCTCATGATCCTCTCGTGGATCCCCGTCGTCGTCCGCGGCGTGCAAATCTGGGCCGCCGCGAATGTGCCGGGCATGTCCCAGATCGGCGTGCTCGCCATCTCGCCGCAGACGTTCCGCGACTTTCTCAACCAGCAGGAGCCGCTCGTCTTCTTCATCACGGTGTATGTGGGCTCGGGCTTGATCGCCGACGACATCCGCGCGAACGCGCTGCAGTTGTATCTCTCGCGCCCGATCACGCGCACGCAATACATCGCAGGGAAGGCCGCCATTCTGATGGCCGCGCTGGCCGCGGTCACCTTGGTGCCGGCGCTGCTGCTGGTCATGCTCGTGCCCGCGTTCGCCGGCAGCATGACGTTCCTGCGCGCGAACATGACGCTCATTCCGTCGATCCTGGCGTACTCGGTGGTTCAAATCACGCTGTCGGCGTTCCTCATCCTCGCGTTGTCTTCGCTGAGTAAGAGCCGCTGGTTCGTGGCGATTCTGTACGCGGGACTGGCGTTCTTCACGCACGCCGTGTTCGGCGTGCTCGGCGCGGCGGTCGAAGGATCCGCGTTTTCCTGGGTGTCGATCTTCGCGAACGTGAGGCAGGTCGGAGACGTGTTGTTCCGTCTGCCGCCGCGGCACGACACGCATCCGCTCATCTCGGCGGCCGTCATCGCGCTCATCGTGGCCG
>CAYHHH010000036.1:1343-34743 GCA_964356125.1 uncultured Bifidobacteriaceae bacterium
AACGACATCACGATCACCATCGGCGGCGGCGTGACCGGGCTGCTCGGGCCGAATGGCGCCGGCAAATCGACGCTGCTCAAGCTCATTACCGGGCAGCTGAAGCCCAACAAGGGCACGGTGAAAATTCTTGGAGAGTCCGTGTGGGGCAACCCCGGAATCTTCCGCCGCATGGGCGTGTGCCCCGAGCAGGACGCGTTCTACGACCGCATGACCGGGCACGAATGGGTGACGGCGCTGCTGCGCCTCCACGGGCTCGGCGATCGCGAAGCGGCCGACACGGCGATGGCCGCGCTCGAGCAGGTCGACCTGAAGGACGCCGCCAACAAACGCATCGGCGCTTATAGCAAGGGGATGCGGCAGCGCGTCAAGCTGGCGCAGGCGCTCGCGCACGAGCCCGAGTTGCTCGTCCTCGATGAGCCGTTGTCTGGCTTGGACCCGCTGGCGCGCCGCAAGACGATTCGACTGCTTCGCAACTGGGCCGCGAAGGGGCGCAACGTCATCGTGTCGAGCCACGTGCTGCACGAGGTCGAGGCACTGACCTCGGACATCCTGCTGATGCACCACGGGCGCGTGCTCGCCGAAGGCAACGTGCACCAGATTCGCGATCTCATCGACGAGCACCCGCACACGGTGTGCCTGCGATCGAAGCGGCCGCGCGCGCTGGCCACGGCGCTTGTCGCGAACGAAGACGTGCTGAGCGTGCGCATCGAGCAAGACGCGGTGTTCGTGCAGACCGCCAGGCCCGACGCGTTCTACGCGCGCGTCACCGAGATGGCGGCCAACGACGCGTCCGGCGACATCTACGAAATCACATCGCCTGACGACAACCTGCAGGCTGTGTTCGACTATCTGGTGAAATCATGAATTTCTGGAACGCGGTGCTGCGCGTGTTCGATCTGTCGCTCGGCCAGATGCTGTGGTCGCGGCGAACCGTGTTCATGGCGCTCGCGACCGGCGCGCCGGTCGTCATCGCCGTTCTGCTGCGCGTCATCCATGAGATGGGACTGTCGTCGTTTCGAGTCAACGGTATTCCCGTTCCAGGTCCCGTGATGTTCGGCGGCATGATCTGGCTGTTGTATCTGCGATTTGTCGTGCCTGTCCTGGGCGCGTTCTACGGAACATCGCTGATGTCCGACGAAGTGGAGGACCGTACGCTCACGTATCTGTTCACGCGCCCGGTACCTCGGGGGGCGGTCATCATCGGCAAGTACCTCGCGTATCTCGCGTGCACGTCGCTCGTGGTGTTGCCGTCGGTGACCGCTGTGTATCTGCTCATCACGCCCGTGTCGGGCGGCAGTATCGGCGGCACATTCCCGCAATTGCTGACCGATCTCGGGCTGCTGGCGGTGGGCCTGGCCGTATACGGGGCCGTATTCGCGCTGATCGGAGCGCTGGTTCCGCGGCCCCTCGTGGCCGGACTGATTCTGATCTTCGGCTGGGAACAGGTGGCGCTTCTGGTGCCCGGCTATCTGCGCCGCTTCACCGTCGCGCATTACCTGCAGGCGCTCGTGCCGCACGCGATGCCGCAGGACGATACGGTCACGGCGATTCAGTCGCTGTTTTCGGACCCCCCGACGGCGATCTCGAGCCTCACGTCCCTGGCCGTCATTCTCATTGCGGCCCTGTTTCTGGCCGTCCGGACCGTGGAACGAAGGGAATATGTCTTGGATCAGTAGCGCCGGGTCTATAGGGCAAGACCCGGCCTACATGTAGGGCGGGTCCTGCTTTTTGGACCCGCCAAGGAACTGTGCCACGCCCGGCTCCGTCTACTCTATTAGCCACACATGACCAAGAAAACCCGCACCTTCGTCCTTGCCGCCGCGGCGGTGCTCTTCATCGGTCTTGCGGGTGGGCTGATTGCCTACCTGGCCTATAACCGCGTCGCCGGGGTGGGCGCCGGATTGCCCGCCGAAATGCGATACGTGCCGGCCGAGGTGGCGCTGGTGGCCTTCGCCGATGTCCACGCAGTGATGAATTCCGAGCTGCGCCGCGCGCTCATGCCGAGCGTCGATCCCGAGTCGCGTAAAGGCCGGCAGATGATGAACGACTTTGCCGGCGTCGACGTCGAGAAGCAGGTCCATCACATCGTCGCGTACGTCGAGCCGTATACCGCGCCAGACCAGCAGGCCCAGGCGAAGCCCGAGATGCCCAGAGCGCTCGTGATGGTGCAGGGCACGTTCGACCCGGCGCGCATCGAAGCGTTCATTCTCGAGCGGGCCGGGACGATGGACGAGTACAAGGGACGGAAGATTTTCGTGCGCAGCGAAGACGGTCACGACATGGCGGTCGGGCTCGTCGGATCCGATTTGATTGCGATGGGGCAGGGCGATCTCGTTCGCGGCGTAATCGATCAGTCGCAGGGCGCGGGCCTCGCGAAAAACATCACGTCGAATCCCGAGATGATGACGCTCATCCGCGACAACGCCGGCAGCACGGCATGGGTCGTTGGTCAGTTTTCCGAGATCAGCCGCCGGATGCGGCTTCCCAGCGGCGTCACGGGGCAGGTGCCGCCGGTACAGGTGGTGTCGGTCAAGGCCAACATCAACGGCGGCGTCAAAGTGGCCGTTCGCGCCGAGACCGGCGACGCCGCTGCCGCCGATCAGCTGCGCGATCTCGTGCGCGGGTTCATCGCGCTGGGGCGGCTGCAGGCCGGAGCGAAGCCGGAGCTCGAGACTCTGCTCAAGACGATCGAGCTCTCGGGAACAGACAAGACCGTGCGTCTCTCCTTTGCCCTGCCGGTCGACACCGTCCGCGCTCTTGCGCCCTCGCGCGGCGGCCGTGGCGGGCGCGGCGGACGGGGACGGGGCGGGCGGGGACGCGGCCCCGAGGAGCCGCCGGCGGCCCCACCAGCTCCGCCGATCCCACCGACGCCCGGCGGGAAGTGATCTAGAATCTTCGCGCGGCTCCATGCCCGAACAAGTGTTCTTTTACGGTACGCTGCGCACGGGGTTCAACCGCACCACGCGCGCGGGCGTCGATGCCTTCCTGAAATTTGCCGGCCGCGGCTGGATCAACGGAAAACTGTTCGACCTTGGAATTTATCCGGCAGCCGTACCCGCGAGCGATGCGCGGGTGTGGGGCGAAGTGTTCGAAATCACGGATCCGCCGACGGTGCTCGCCGCGCTCGATCGCATCGAAGGACACCGCCCGGCCGAGCCCGAGCGCAGCCTCTACAATCGCGTCCGCGTATCCGCCACGCTCGACGATGGCCGCACCGAAGAAGTGTGGGTGTATTTCTACAACGCACCGCTCGGACGAGCGCCGCGTATTACGTCGGGGGATTACGTCGAGCACCTGAAAGCGAAATAGTCCAGAGTCCAGAGTCCAAGGTCAGACGAGGCGTCTCCCCGCCTTAATCGCCGCAATGAACTCCACAATCACTTCGCGGATCCGCTCGGACGGCTCGATGAACTCCACGCCCGACCGGTAGTGCACGATTTCCTGGTCGACGTCGCTGATGCGGCAGTGGGCGACGCGGCCCTTCAACACGACAGATTGATCGCCGAGTGTCAGCCTGATGTCGTGCAGCGAATTGATATGCAGGGGGAATGAGGTTTCGACGAGGCACCCGCCGTGGCTGATTTCCTTGATCGAGAGCGGCTGGAACACCATGACTTCGCCATGCAGCTCTCCAAGAATTTCAACCCGTTCTCGATCGCGCTTCTCGTCGGGTTTTCCCACGTGCCGGTAGTGTACGGAGTGCGGCTGAAAGGGGCAAGGGGTGAGGGGTAAGGGGTAAAGCAAAGAAAAAGGGGCGGAAGCTATTTGCCCCTCGCCCCTTACCCCTTGACCCTACGTGAGTCAGTTGAGCTGCATCGCCGCCGGCTGGCAGAACACGTCGTCCGGCAGGTCGAGCGATTCGTCCTGCGTCACATCGTCTTCCTGCGGCATCGTGAAGGTGACGACCGGGATGGCTTTCGTATCTTCATCCAGCTTCAGCATCGACAGCACCTGGAATCCGTCGAGGTCGTCGATATCGAGGCACACGATAATCAAGTGCGGCGTCAACCGTTTGATATGGCTGTAGGCGTGTTCGGTCGATTCGACAAACACGACGTCGTATTGGCCTGCGTCGAGCACAGTCTCCAGTAATCCGTTCAGCCGGGTCTGCTTGCTGACCACGACGACCTGCTGTGAGGTAGACCTCTCTGTCGTCGGCATTCTCACGTCGGTGGTGGTCATCATGGTCTCGCCCTCCGTCTCCTGCCGTCTGCCAATACAAGAAGCAGGCCAACGGCGGGCATGGCAAACGAGGCCGTGAAAGGCCAGTTTCTTCAACAATTTGCGCTGGATGTCACTTCTGGTTGGCGCCAAAAGGGGTCGTACAAAAAGAAGGGTCGGAGTCCGACACGCGCCACACCATGCATGAACGTAATCCGGTTGCGTGACCTTTTAGGAGGGCAGCCGCAGGTTCGAACCCTGCCGGGCTCGCTGCTACAATGCACATATGAGAATCGCACCGGGAAAGGTCGTTGACGGTCGCGTCGAGCTCGATGCGGAGTTGCCAGAAGGTGCGTCTGTTACTGTGTTGGCGCTCGAAGGCGACGAGACGTTCGAGGCAGATGCGGAGACCGAGAAAATGCTGCTCGAAGCCATCGCGCAGTGCCAGCGCGGTCAGACCACGCCGTTAAAGGACTTCCTCGGCGAGATGCGCAGCCGCGAGTGAGCCGACCGCTCGACATCGAGATTAGCGATCTCGCTAAAGCGCAGGTTTGCACTGCCGAGGACTGGTGGCGCCTCAATCGTCCGAATGCGCCGAACGCCATACGCGAAGAACTGGAACGCGCCGCCTCGATCATCTCACTCCAACCAGAAGCCGGGACCCGCGCCTTGAACATTTCTCTGTCAGGCGTTCGCCGCTTACACCTTGCGAGAGTTCGCTACTACGTCTATTACTGGCTACTCACCGACCCCGAGCGGATCGAGATCCTGGCGTTCTGGCACGAGAGTCGCGGAAGCAGTCCTCCGCTCTGACGGCTTGCGATCATTAATTGGGGTCGTCGGGCCGTGCATTGGCATAAAAAAAGGGGGGAGCACGATGCTCCCCCCTGACTTACGAACTTACGAACTTACGAACCTTTAGAACAGGAACTTCACCGACACCTGACCCTGCGTGCCTGCTTCGAACAGGTCGGCCATGCCGTAGCGCGGATCGTAGGCGTTCGCGCCGTCCGACGTCGCCCGGATCATGGCGTTGTAATCGTAGCCCTTGTACAGGTCGTTGTCGAAGAGATCGATCGCCGACGATGCACGGGCCGCGCCCGCACCGCGGTTGAGGTAGTTGAAGATGTGCCGCGTCGTCTTCTGGTTGAAGACGTTCAGCATGTTCAACTCCAGCCGCAGCCGTTTGTTGCCCGCCATCGGCAGCTCGTGCGACAGCAGAAGGTCCGTCTTGCTGTACAACGGTGTCCGCCCCATGTCGCCACGGCCCTCGACGAAGATTTCCGTCTGGTTGACGGTGGCCACGTATGTCGACATCGGTGTGCCGCTGCCGACATACACGAACGCGCCGATCTGCGTATTGCGCGCGACGTTGTAGGCGCCATAGAATTTGGCGACCACAGGCCGATCCGTCGCGAGACGGCCGAGCACGTCGAGGTTGCCGTGCGAGTCGAACATCGCGTCGTCGAGGTCCCATCCACGGTTGACGTTGCCGCCTTCGCGAGCGATCGATCCAGCCTGCTGCTGCGCAGTGGCCGAGCTAACGCCCGTGGTTGGCGTGCGGATTTCGTCGGAGCTCGCCAGGCCGGCGTAGTTGCCGTACAGCCGGCTGATCGTCAGGTTGGCGCTTCCGAACCAGTTGTTCGCGAAGCGACGGCTGATACCGAGCTCGACGGCGTCGTACTGCCGTTTCGCTTTCGGCATCGCGAAAGACCCGCCGCCGGTGAGAGGCGCCGCTGAGGCCGGCATGATGGCCGTCGTGCCTTCACCGGGGTTGCCGAGCAAGTACACCTCGTTGCCACCGACGAGCGCGCCGAGGTCTTCAATCGTGCGATTGAGGTTGTTGTGCACGAAGTGCAGGGTCGCCACCGTGCGCGGGTTCACTTCGAAATCGAAGCCGGCGCTGATGCTGTCCTGAGACATCGGCTTCGCTTCTTTATCAACGGTGTCGAAGCTTGGCACGCGACGGTCGCGGCAGTTGCCGCTGCCCTTCCAGAGGTCGCGGCCCGGCGCATTGGTGAAGTTTGCGGTGGTCGGAGCGCTCGGGTTCTCGATGGCGCGGTACTTGATGCACCAGACGTCGCCGCCGAACGAGCCGCGCGGCATCTCGTACTTCGTCCAGTCGTAGTACCGGCCGTAGCTCGCATACAGCTTCGCGCGGCCCGTGCCCATCACGTCGTAGCTAAACCCAAGTCGAGGAGCCAGCTTCTCCTTGAACCCGAATTCGAACACGTTCTTCTGCACGTCTGTTTTGTAGGCAGGAACGTCTTCGTCCTCAGTGCGAAGGCCGATATTGAGGGTGAGGCGATCGGCGATCTGCCACTGATCCTGAACGTAGAGCGAGAGAATGTTTGCGCCCGCCTTGCCGAAGGTGCCGCGATCGTTGACCGCGTAGTAGCCGTACGGGCCCGTGTCGTTCGCCTGTCCGGCCAACGCCAGTGTCGCACCCCAGAAGACGTCGATGAAACCGCCAGGATAGAGAGAATTGACGTCATTGAGCGTGCGCTGGACTCCAAATCCGCCTTTCAACGTGTGCCAGCCACCCCCCTGGAACGTGTGGTTGTAGTCGGCGTTGAACAGCGCGCGTCTGGTCGTGTCGAAGTCCGTGATTTGCGCGCGCGGCGTGTTTTGGGTACCCACCGACCCCTGAAGATTTGCAGGAATCGTCAGCCCGTTGGGCAGTGCCGCCGGGGCGACACGCTGATAGGTATAGTTCGTCGTCTGCGGAATGCCCGTGTCGGTGTACCGATCCCGGAAGTAGCCGCCGCGGAATGTCGCGTAGGCTCCGTTCGAGATGACCACATCCACGCTGCCGTTCACGTTCGCCTGCATCTGCTCGTAGCCGCGCTCTTTGTTGGCCTCGTTGGCCGCTCTCGAGCTGGACAGGAAGTTCGCACCGAAGCCGTTGAACGCCGGCAATGTGCCCGTGACGTAGGTCGGTGTCACCAGCGTACTGACGTAGGCGTTGACGCGCCGGCTGCCCACGCTCACCTTGCCGAATGCCTGAATGAGCTTCGACGTGCGCTTGATTTCGCCAGTCTCGGCACCGTTCAGGAACAGATATTCGTTGGTCCGGGCGGCGACGCGCGGCGAGAACGATCCGAAGAAGAACAATCTGTCCTTGACGATCGGGCCGCCGATCGATCCGCCGAACTCCTGGCGAACGTCGGACTGCTTGTCGTCCTGCCAGTACTGAACGGTCTTGTCGTCGATCGGGCTCAGCACGAGACGCTTCACAGGACCCGCGCTCAGCGGGCTGCCGTCGAGGTAGTAGTGCGCCTCGCCGGTGAAGATGTTGCCGCCCGACTTGGTGACCGCGCTGATGACGCCGCCGAGGGCGCCGCCGAACTCGGCCGGAATGCCGGTCGTCTTGACCTGCACTTCCTGGATGTACTCGAACACGGTGTTCTGGCGCGACGCACCGTTGATCAAGCTGTTGGTCACCACGCCGTCGACCGTGAACGCGTTCTCGGCGCCGCTGGCGCCGTTCACCTGGAAGCCGCCTTCGATCTCGCCAGAGTTCACCGACGGAGCGGTGAGCGCGATCGACTGGAAGCTGCGTCCCTTCGGGAGGCGATCGATCTCTTCCGCCGTCACGTTGTGCGCGATGACGGTGCTGCGCGTGTCGACGAGCGGGGCGTTCTCCGCCGTCACCTGCACCGCTTCGCTGATGTTGCCGACCTTCAGCGAGGCGTCGAGGTCGTAGATGCGGCCCAGCTGCACTTCGAGCCTCGGTGTTTCCTGTCGCGCGAAACCACTCAGCTCGAACCGCACGGCGTAGGCTCCCGGCGGCAGCTCGATGCGGTAGGTACCGGAGCCGTCGGTCTGCACGGTGTGGATGCGCCCGTTGACCGAGTTCGTAAACACGACCGAGACGCCCGGAAGCACGCCCCCGCTCGCGTCTGTCAGTTCACCTGAAACAATTCCCGTCGTGCCCTCTTGGGCCTGCGCGGTGTGCGCGGGTCCGAGCAGCATGCCGAGCGACAACAAGAAGCACAGCAGCAATGAGGCTGCCTGCCCTCGTTCGCGTCGTCTCGTATTCATAGACTCTCCTTAGAAAATGGCCTTGGCCGTCACTATTAACGTCCAGGCGAGTTGCCTACTAGAAAGATGCCAAGGGTTCCAACCCGAAAATATATCAAATTGCTGGCAATTTTACGGAACATTCGGATCAACTTGCATACAGATCCAATTTTCCGGTAGGCAAAATCCAAAACTATGGAGTAGGAGTTCTTCCTACAACGCAAATCCCTGCAAATCCATGAACCTGAAGGGTTCGCACGCTATCGCACTGTCCGAAAAAACCGATAAACAGAACGCATGCAACGACCCTTTTCCCGAGTGCTCTTCGTGTTGGTGACCTTGTTGAGCGTGCCTGTTTCGGTGCTCGGACAAGCGACGACGGGAAGCATTTCGGGCCGCGTGCTCTCGTCGGATCGGCAGCCGCTGCCGGGCGTCACGATCGCCACGACGTCGCCGATGCTGCAGGGCGTGCGCACGGCGGTCACCTCGGACTCGGGCGACTACCTGATTCCGCTGCTGCCGCCAGGCACCTACACGATGTCGTTCGAGATTGCGGGGTTCCAGACCGTCCAACGGACGCAGCAGGTCGCGTCCACGTACAACGCGCCTGTCGACGTGACACTGTCGGTGGCGGCTGTCAGCGAGGCGGTGACCGTTGTGGCCGACGCGCGGCCGCTCGGGCATACCGCGCAGGTGGCCACGAACTTCAGGCAGGAGCTGATGGCCACGCTGCCGTCGAACCGCACGATCGATGCGGTGCTGCTGATGTCCCCCTCCGTCCACGCGACGGGCCCCAGAGGCGCGTTCTCTATTGACGGCGCGCTGTCCTACGAGAACCTGTATCTGCTGAACGGCGGTGTCATCAACGAGAACCTGCGAGGTTCAGGGTACCCGCTGTATATCGAGGACGCTCTACAGGAAGTCACCGTTGCGACGGCTGGCGTGTCGGCCGAGCACGGCCGGTTCTCGGGAGGGCTGGTGACGGCGATCACCAAGTCGGGCGGAAACGCATTCAGCGGCTCATTGCGTACGTCGTTCGCCAACGACTATTGGCGGTCGAAGACGCCCGCGGCCAGCGATCCCAAGCGCGACACGAAAGCGTCGAACCCGGGAACGATCCCCACCTACGAGGCGACGCTGGGCGGGCCGGTCATGAAAGAGCGTCTCTGGTTTTTCGGCGCGACGCGCATCAGGAGCGAGGAGACCGGGCGTAACACGGCATTCACGCTCATTCCCTACATCCGCACGAACGACGAAAAACGCTACGAGGGCAAGCTGACGTTCACCCCTCGCGCGAATCATTCCGTGCAGGCGTCCTACACGGCGATCGATCAGGTGCAGACAAATTTCACCTCGCAGGTCGTCCTCGACATCGCGAGTCTTGGGGTGCAACGGCAGCCGTCCGATCTGCTGTCGGTCAGATACAGCGGCATCGTGTCACCGAACCTGTCTGTCGAGCTCCAGTACTCGAGCCGTCACCTCTCGATCAACACGGGCGCGACGACCCGCGATCGCATTCAAGGCACGCTGCTGACCGACCCGTCGAAGAATGCCCGCTACTGGAGCCCGACGTTCTGCAGCGTCTGCGGCGACGAGAAGCGCGACAACGACGACGTTTTCGGCAAGGTCACCTATTTTCTGTCGACGCGCGCGTTCGGCGCGCATCACCTGGTGGCCGGCTACGATCGCTTCAACGACAAAATCTTTCAGAATGCCTACGCCAGCGGCAGCGACTACCGAATCCAGGGCACCTCCTCCATCATCGTCGGGACGTCCGTGTTTCCCCAGTTTCTGCCCAACTCCACCCTCATCCTGCACACCCCGGTGGACCAGTCGACGCTGGGGTCCGACCTGCGGATGCACTCGATGTTCTTCAACGACGGCTGGAGGCTCAACGAGCACCTGCGCTTCAACCTCGGCGTGCGCTGGGACAAGAACCAGGCGCAGGATGGCGGAGGCGCCGTGGTTGCGAACAAAGGGCTTTGGAGCCCTCGCGTCGCGGCCGTCTGGGATCCGAAGGGCGACGGACGCTGGGCGCTCAACGCGAGCTACGCGCGCTATGTGATGCCGATGACGAGCAACGTCGCCGCGTCGACGACCGCCGCGGGAAACGCCTCCACGCTCGCATGGCTGTATCAGGGGCCGGCCATCAATCCCGATCAGAACGCGCCGGCGCTGGTGACGAGCGGCGAGGCGATCGAGCGCGTGTTCCGATGGTTCGATGACAATGGCGGGCCGACGCGTAACAAGGTCGGGTCATTCCTCCCTGGTTTCAACATCCGCATCGATTCGCCGCTGAAATCGCCCAACGCTGACGAATACGCTGTCGGCACGAGCCGGCAGCTCGGTACGCGCGGCACGTTGCGCGTGGACGGTGTCTGGCGCACGTATCACGACTTCTACAGCCAGCGTGCGGATATGGCGACCGGGCCGGTCTTCGACGCCCTCAAGAACAAGTACGACTTGTTTCTCGTCGAGAACACGAATGATGTGAAGCGCCGGTACTCCGGTCTCTCGCTCCAGGCGTCTTATCGTGTGAGCAGCGGCCTCGATGTGGGGGGCAACTACACGCTGTCGCGCACGTGGGGCAACTTCGACGGCGAAACCGGTGGAGGCGGCCCCTCGGTCGCGCAGGTCAGCGCGTTTCCCGAATACAAGCGGCCGGAGTGGAACTCTCCCGAGGGAGACCTGGCCGCCGATCAGCGCCATCGGGCGAACGTCTGGGGCACCTACGGAGTACCGATGCCGCCAGGCGCGGGTTCGGTTACGCTCGGGCTTCTGCAGCAGATGGGGTCCGGTGTGCCGTATGGCGCCGTCGCGCCCCTGACGGCATCGAGTTTTGGCGTCCAGAATCCGGGCTACGTCTCGCCGGCGGCGCCGACCGGTACCATCGACTACTACTTCACGGCGCGCGATGCGTTCCGCACCGCGACCACGTATCGCACGGACCTGTCCATCAACTATGGACGGCGCCTTCATGCAGGCGATGCGCAGCCGGAGCTGTTCTTCCACGGCGAAGTGCTCAACATCTTCAACCTGTTCCAACTCTGCGGTTGCGGCGCGTCCGCGTTCAGCAACGGCGGGTCGATCGACATCTCGACGCTCCGCACGGCTGTCCGGACGCCGCGCACGACCCCCGCGGGGACCTATCAGACGTTCAATCCGTTCACGACCGTTCCCGTGCGCGGCACGCACTGGGACCTCGCCACCGCCGCCGGCAGCGAGTTCGGCGGCGCCGTGAGCCACCTCGCCTACACCACGCCCCGGCTGTTCCGTTTCTCCGTCGGCATCCGTTTTTGATCGGCGGGTCCACAGAGCAGGACCCGCCCTACGTACTGATCGGCGGGTCCACAGAGCAGGACCCGCCCTACGTACTATGTACGTAGTACGTAGGCCGGGTCTTGCTTTGTAGACCCGGCAACCGCTGTACAATTCTCAGTAATGCAGCAGCTGATCCGGCAGCTCCTGGCCGAGCTCGGGGAAGATCCGGGCCGCGAGGGGCTCCTCAACACTCCCAAGCGCGTCGAAAAGGCCCTCAGGTTCCTCACGAGCGGCTACAGCATGGACGTCGATGAAGTGCTCAACGACGCGCTGTTCACCGTCGATTACAGCGAGATGGTGATCGTGAAAGACATCGATTTCTACAGCCTGTGCGAGCACCACCTGCTGCCGTTCTTCGGCAAGTGCCACGTCGCCTACATTCCGCGCACCAAGGTCATCGGCCTCAGCAAGATTCCCAGGCTCGTCGACATCTTCAGCCGCCGGCTGCAGATCCAGGAGCGGCTGACCAGTCAGATCGCCGAGACGATTCGCGAAAAGATCAACCCGCTGGGTGTGGCGGTCGTCATGGAAGCGACGCACCTGTGCATGTCGATGCGCGGCGTCGAAAAACAGAACTCATTCTGCGTGACGAGCTCCATGCTCGGCGCGTTCCGCGAAAGCTCGCGGACGCGGATGGAGTTCCTCGAGCTCATCAAGCTGCGCACGGCGCTGCGGACGTCAGCAGAACCAATGGCGGCGTGCGTCGATGATTAAGATTGCATCTGGGGTGCGTAGGTGGCGTGGGTCGCGTGGGTGGCGTGGGTATGCCGTCGTGAGTATCCTGCTGATCGGGTTTTCAACCCCGTGCGACGCGCAGACGCGGAAGCCGACGACGCGCAAGCCGGCGCCGGCGGCGCGCAAGCCGACCGTCGCTCCTGCCGAGATGACATGCCCGTCGCCGCTGGGCACCGGGACCAAAACGAAGCGCGAGTACTGCGACGTACTGACCGGGCGCGATCCGAAAGCCGGCATCATCATCACGCTGCCGCCGCATCGCGGAGCGGTGACGCTGCGATTCAACCTTCACAACCGCCACACCTACTCCGAGGAGGAGGTGCGGATGAAGCGCTCGTTCGCGTCCTACATCGCCGGCATCGGCGTGTTGACGCTCGACAACACGCTCTTGACGCGCGCGGCGATCGCCAGTGAGTTCCGGCGCGCTGACGATCTCGTCGAGCGCATCGGCGGAGGCGCCGGCCCAGGCGGCGTGAAAGCCGTGGCGCCGGTCGGTGTGGAGCCGATTTCGCTCGAGCTGGACGCCCGACTTAACGAAGTGTCGATCCTCGGCGAAAAACTCGCCGTGCTCCGCGCCGACGGCGAGACCGCGAACTACGCCGCGCCCGGCCGCCCGATCGCCATCATCAGCGACGTCACCGTGGAGTACACCCCCGCGCCGGCTCCTCCTGTTCGGCGCAGGTAGCGATTGTCGCCGCTCATTACCATCATTGTTCCCGTGTACAACGAGGCGGGCACTGTCGGTCAGGTCATCGAGCGGCTGCTGCAGATTCCATTGCCTGCCGCGCGTGAAATCATCGTCGTCAACGACGGCTCGACAGACGGCACCAGGGGTGTGCTCGATGGCATCGCGCCTGTCGACGGCGTGCTGTCCATTGTGCATGCGGAGGTGAACGGCGGAAAGGGAAGCGCGCTGCGCATCGGCCTCGCGCACGCCCGCGGCACGATTGTGGCGATTCAGGATGCCGATCTCGAGCTCGACCCGGTGCAGCTGGGAGCTCTCGTGCAGCCGATCCTCGACGGCGAGGCAGACGTCGTGTACGGCTCGCGGTTTCTGGAGGGCCGCCCGCCGGGACCGTGGATTTCCATCGCGGCGAATCGCGGACTGACGTGGCTGACCAACGTCTTGTACAACGGCCATCTCACCGACATGGAGACCTGCTACAAGATCATGGCGGCCCCCGTCGCGCGCAGCCTCCAGCTCGAGTCGAACCGCTTCGACATCGAACCCGAGATCACGGCCAAGCTCCTGCGGCAGCGATGCCGCATCGTCGAACGGCCGGTCGTCTTCGACCCGAGGAACCGCGCCAGCGGCAAGAAGATCGGCTGGCGCGACGGCGTGCACGCGATTGCGGTGCTGCTGAAATACAGATGCCGGTAATTCAACAGTAGATTAGGAGGTTCGAAGGGCTTGCTTTCTCAACACGGAGCCACGGAGCCACGGAGACGCGCGGAGAAAACAGGCATTTCTCCGTGGGCAGCGTCAGCGGACTCCGTGGCAGCCGTCGACGGCGCGCCGTAGGCGCGCCCGCGAGAACGCGCGCGCGAAAACGCAAGAAGCCAGGGTCGCGAGCTTCTTGTGTTTCCGCTCGCGTGTTCTCGCGCGTTGGCCGCAAAGCGGCCAACGCCGTCGACGGCTGCCCGTGTCCCCGTGTTGAAATTTCTTCGTGTCAGCGCGCGTGCCTTTGCATAGCTCACGCTGAGCAGGTTTTGAGACCGCTTCTAGGAGAGTAGGAGAAATTCTTTTTTGAAAAAAGGCTTTTCGTCTCCTGAGCTCCTAATCTCCTGTTCAATTGTGTTTGCCGCTGCGGTCGGCGTTGCGACCGTCGGCTTCGTGCGCGGCACCTATGCCGCCGGGGGATCGGACTCGTCGTGTTATGCGCTGATGGCCGATGCGTTTGCATCGGGCGCGCTGCAGCCGACCAGCGATCTCGCCGCGCGTGTGCCGTGGCCCGACGCGCCGAAGACCTTCACGCCGGGCGGCTTCGTTGCCTCGGAAACGGATCCTGCAGCGTCGGCGCCGGTCTGCGCACCGGGGTTTTCACTTCTGCTCGCGCCGCTCGTCGCGATTGGCGGCCTCGACGCCATTTTCATCCTCACGCCGATTGCGGGTGCGCTGCTGGTCTGGCTCACGTTTGCCGCCGGCCGCGCCATGGGCGGCCCGCTCGCGGGTGCGATGGCCGCCGTGCTCATCGCGGCGAGCCCGGCCACGCTCTATCAGGTTGTGCAGCCGATGACCGACGTGACGGCGGCAGCGCTGTGGATGGGTACCTTCGCTTCGCTGCTGCGCCGGCGCTACGCGCTCGCTGGACTTTGTTGTGGTGTGGCCCTGTTAGTGCGGCCAAACCTGTTGCCGCTCGCAGGCGTCGCCGGCTTCGCGGCACTCGGGACTAGGGAGTGGGGATTAGGGATTAGGAGTGTCACGCGGTTTGTGGTCGCCGCGGTTCCGTTCGGGCTCTTAGTGTTATGGCTCAACAACGGCCTGTACGGCAGCCCGTTTCGCACCGGTTACGGGCAGCTCGGGCATCTGTTCAGTTGGTCGGTCGTGCCGCTGAATGCGTCGCGCTATCTGGGATGGCTCGTCGAGACACATACGCCATTTCCGCTGCTCGCCTTCGCCGCACCGTTTGTGATGGCGCGTGAAAAAATGGCAGACGCGCTGCTCGCGATCGGATTGATTCTCGCGACGTGCGCGATCTACTTCTTCTACACGCCATTCGACGACTGGTCGTACGTGCGGTTTCTGCTGCCGGCGATCGCGTTGATGATCGTTTTGGCGAGCGCGGTTGTTATCGAGGCCGTAAAGTACGTAGTGTCCGGCTTTAGCCGGACCGTGATCGTGTCCATCATCACCGCCGCCCTTGCATTTGTCTGCGTACGCACGGCTGACGACCGCCTGGCGTTCAACTTGAAATTTCTCGAGCAGCGCTACCGTAGCGCCGGCCTCGTGGTGCGAGATCGCCTGCCGGAGAATGCAGTCGTGCTGTCGGTGTGGGACAGTGGGGCCGTGCGGTTTCACGGGCGCAAAGAAGCGCTCACGTGGGCGGGGCTCGATCCCGCGTGGCTCGATCGCGCTGTTGCGTGGCTCGAAGAGAACGGCCACACGCCGTACATCCTCGTGGAGTCGTGGGAAGAGCCGGCGTTCCGCAACAGGTTCGGCAATCACAGCGATATCGGCAAGCTCGACTGGCCACCCAAATACGAAATCGATCGCGTCGTCCGGATCTTCGATCCGAAGGACCGCGCGAGATACGATCGCGGCGAGAACGTCGCCACGGAATATGTATGGCCGATGCGCGAGCGGTAAGCGCGCTGCGAGCGCAGGCCGTCGCGCAATCTCTTTTCCCTCCCATGAGTCTCGCTGACGCGATCGATCGGCTTGGGTTCGTGCAGGCCGATCCGATCCGTTCGCCCGCTCGCGCGCAGGACCTCATCCTCCGGCATCGCGTTCGTGGATACCGCGCCGGCGATCTCGAGCGGCAGTACGCATCACTCGACGTTGAAGAAGATTACTTATATGCGTACGGGTTTCTTTCGAGGCCGGTCTGGCAGCTGCTGCATCCGCGAAAGACGCCGCCGCTGCGCGTCTTCGAGAAGAAGGTGCTCGAGACCGTTACCAGGCTCGGCGAGGCGCATCCGCGAGCGCTCGAAGCGTATCTCGGCAAGCGCCGCGTCATCAACGCATGGGGCGGGTATTCCAAGGCGACGACGCACGCGCTCGAGTGGCTGCATTGGAGAGGATTGCTGCGAGTCGCGCGGCGCGAGAACGGTATCAGGGTGTATCAGTTTCCGCCGCTTCGCGACACGGTGCCGCCCCCGGCGGAGCGGCTGCGCGGGCTGATCATGATGTACGCGCGCATCTTCGCGCCGTCGCCCGAAAAATCTCTCCAGTCGGTGATTGCCCGTTATCGTGAGCTCGGCAATACCCGCAAGGTGCTCGCCGACATGATCCGGAAGGGCGAGCTTCGAAGAGATACGGTAGACGAAGTGAGTTATGTGTCGCCGGTTGAACCAGTCGCGAGCCGCGAGGCGCCGCGGCAGGTGCGCTTTCTTGCACCGTTCGACCCGGTCGTCTGGGACCGGACAAGGTTCGAGCACCTGTGGGGGTGGGCGTATCGGTTTGAGGCGTACACGCCGGTGAAGAAACGGGTGCGTGGCTACTATGCGTTGCCGATGCTCTGGGGCGGTCGGTTTATCGGCTGGGCCAATGTCGGGGCGACGGGGGCGTTAGGTGCGTTAGGTGCGTTAGGTGCGTTAGGTGCGTTAGGTGCGTTAGGTGCGTCAGGTGCGTCAGGTGCGTCAGGTGCGACAGGTGCGTTAGGTGCGACAGGTGCGGCCGACGTGAGCGTCGGGTTTGTGAACAAGCGGCCGCGCGGTCCGGAGTTCCGGCGGGAGCTCGATGCCGAGATCGCGCGGCTGGCGGACTTTCTCATACGACCCGACGCCTGAGGCCTACGGATTGTACCGGCTGCTCCGACACGATTACGTCGGCCGCGCTGGTGCTGAGCTTCTAAGGAACCTATACTCCTCACATTACGTACGGGTGCGAGAGGAGTGAGCGATGGCAGATCGACCCAGGAGGTTTGTGGTTGGTGAACGCGCGCGCCAAGTCTAGTAGCAACACGCCACCAACCACCAACCACTAACCACCAGCCACCCATGGACAACATTCGATGGGGAATCATCGGTTGCGGCGACGTGGCGGAAGTGAAGAGCGGGCCGGCGCTGTACAAAGCCGATGGCTCCGCGCTCGTGGCGGTGATGCGTCGCGATCGCGCGAAGGCGGAAGACTACGCGCGGCGGCACAACGTGCCGCGCGTGCACGAGCGGGCCGACGAGCTCATTGCGGATTCTGAAGTCGACGCGGTGTATATCGCGACGCCTCCCTCCAGTCATTGCGAGCTTGCGCTCAAGACCGCGGCCGCGGGCAAGCCGTGCCTCGTCGAGAAGCCGATGGCGATGAACCACGCGGAGTGCGTGCAGATGATCGAGGCGTTCCGCGCGGCGCAGACGCCGCTGTGGGTCGCGTATTACCGGCGCGCGCTTCCACGGTTCCTCAAAGTGCGCGAGCTGTTGCGGGCCGGCGCCATCGGACAGCTCACGTCGATTCACGTCAAAGTCACCGACCCGCTCGCCACCGGCGAGGCCGCAAAGGCGTGGCGTTTCAACACGGAGATTTCCGGTGCGGGCCTGTTTCTCGACCTCGCGTCGCATTATTTCGACATCATCGATTTTCTAGCGGGACCGATCACCGGTGCGGCCGGCTTCGCGTTGAACACCGGGGGCAGCTACGCGGCTGAGGACGTGACGGCCACGGCCTTTCAGATCGGCGACGCGGTGGCCGGTACCGGCGTGTGGAATTTCAACGCGCCGACATCGGCGGATTCGATCGTGTTCACGGGTTCACGAGGAGAAATCGCGACAGCGGTCCGTGCCGATGAGGATGTCGTCGTGACGCACGGCCCCTCGACTGGGCCCGGGAGCCTGTATCGGTTCCGTAATCCGCTGCACGTGCACCAGCCGCTGATTCAGACGATCGTCGACGAGCTGCGCGGGAAAGGGACGTGCGAGTCGACCGGAAAAAGTGGGGCGCGGTCGGCTTGGGTGACCGATAAGTGCCTGGAGAGTTACAGGCGGGTCTGAAGAACAAGACCCGCCCTACTTTCTACTTTTTACTTTCCACTTTCCACTTACAACTTACAGCCCGGTGAGGCGACTCTCCGCATCGCCGAACCGGTCCAGCTTAATCCCCATCCTGTCCATGATGCCGAGATACAGGCTGCACATCTTGCGGTTGTCGTCGCCCGCCGCCAGATAGTCGAGCGAGCGGCCGGTCTCGAGCGTGCCGCCGAGGCCGCCCGCGAGCACGACCGGCAGCTGAGAGTTGATGTGCTTGCTGCCGTTCCACAGGTTCGACAGGAACATCAGGCACGAGTTGTCGAGCACCGTGCCGTCGCCTTCGGGCATCGAATCGAGTTTGGTCGCGAGATACGCCAGCTGGCTGAGGTGGAAGCGCGAGATGCGCTCGTAGCCGTCCGACAGGTTGTCGTGCGACGCCGCGTGATGGCCGTTGCGCACGTCGAGGAACGGATAGTAGAGAGCGGACAGGTCGCGCGCGAGCAGCAGCGTGGCCACGCGCGTCTTGTCGGTCTGGAACGCGAGCGCGATGACATCGCACATCAGGCGCGTGTGCTCGCGCAGGTCTTCGGGGAGGCCGTTCTGCGGACGGTCCATCGAGAAGACCGGCGTGTTCTTCAGCTTCGCGAGGTCGACCGCCTTGTCCTGGTTCTTGCGCATGCCGTCGACGCGCTTTTCGACTTCGCGCACGCTCGTCATGAACTCGTCGAGCTTGTACTGGTCGGTCGAGCTCACCTGCCGGCTCAGTTGCGCCGCGCTTTCCCGGACGCGATCGAGGATGCTGAGATTGCGCACGCTGCCGCGATTCTCGAACAGCGTGTCGAACGCGAGCGCAGGGTAGACCTCGTTCGGCACCGGCGAGTCGGCGTTCTGCCACGAGATGTGCGAGCTGTACGCCATCGAGAAGTTCGTCTCGTGGTAGCCCGTCATCGGCTGCTCGCACGCCAGCACGATGCTGGGCTGCAGCGTTTCCTGTCCGAGATGATTGGCGATCATCTGATCGACGGTGATGCCGGCGTGGATGACCGGACCTCGTGTGATGGGCGCTCCGGACAGCAGGCTTCCCGTTTGCGCCGGGTGAATCCCCTGACCCGTGGAGTGCTTGTTGAAGAGGCCGTTGATGACGTTGACCTTCTTCTTGATCGGCTCGAGCGGCGACAAGCTCTGGGCGAGCGTCATCTCGTCTCCCGATCCGGTCGCGCCCCAATGGTTTTCGTTGACGCCGTTACCCATGAAGAGCACGGCAAAGCGCTTCGGGAACGGCGACGAGGCTGTTGCGGCGAACGCGGACATGGACTCGAGCCACGGCAATGCCATGGTGACTCCAGCCCCGCGAAGGACGGTACGACGGCTGAGCTTCATCTCGCTGTCCTTTCAGGTATGCGTTTTTTCAGGAACTGCGGGCTGGCGACAATCGTGTCCACCAGCGTGCTGGCGCGATGGCCGTTCGACGCCATCCTGTCGTTCATCCGCTGAATCAGCGGCTCATCCGACAGCAGGAGCGAGCGCCCCAGCGCGTACACGAGCATTTTACGACTGAGGTTGTCCAAAAAGTCCTTTTCGCGGTTTGCGCGGATGTAATTCTGCAAACCGGCCAGTCCGGCCCCCAGGCTGCCGCCCGGGAAGGTCGCCTGCGTATCGACCGCGCGGCCGGCGAGGTCTTTCGTGCGCGTTTCGCCGACCGGGCCGTAGCCCTCGAAGGTGAGCCCGAACGAGTCGAAGCGGGCGTGGCAGGACGCGCAGGCCGCGTTGGCGCGGTGCTTCGCGAGCATCTCGCGGAGCGGCAGGTCCAGCTTCGCCTCGTCTTTTGGCAGCTCGGGCACCGTCGGCGGGGGCGGGGGAATCACCTCCCCGAGCACGCGGCGTGCGACCCAGTACCCGCGCTTGACGGGGCTCGTCCGAAGGCCGGGCGCGTTCTGCGTGAGAAACGCCGCCATCGGAAGCAGGCCGCCGCGCTGATACTGGCGCGCATTGTCGACGCGCACCCATCGGTCGGACGTGCCATAGACCTCGGGCATCCCGTAGTGCCTGGCGAGCGCCGGATTCACGAACGTGTGCGTGCCGTACAACATCTCGAGGACGGAGCGATCGTTGCGCACCACGTCGCTGATGAACCGTATCGGCTCTTCGAACATCGCCGAGCGCAGCTCGTTGCTGAACTGAGGGAAGCGCTCGCGATCGACCGCGTTGTGCTCGTCGAAGCGCCGGAAGTCGAGCCAGTTGCCGCCGAACTCGGTGGCCATGCGGCTCGCGCGCTCGTCTTTCAGCATGCGGCGCACCTGCGCGAGCAGCACCGGCTCGTTGCGCAGGTCGCCGGCGGCGGCGTGCGCCAACAGCTCGTTGTCTGGCATGCTCGACCACAGGAAGTAGCTCAAACGGCTCGCCAGCGCGTGATCGGACAGCGGCGCCGCGGGAGTCGTGGTGCGCTGCGCCGCGGCGTTCACGCGGTAGTTAAAATACGGCGACATCAGCACGTTGACGATCAGGTCGCGCATCGCGTCTTCGTGCGTCAGGCTGCTCGCGCGCAGCGACGTATAGAACCCGCGCAGGTCGTCCCGCTCGGCGGCTGACAGCGGCCTGCGATAGGCGCGCGCAGCGAACGCGAGCAGCGCGTCGATCTGCCGCGGCTCGGCCTCGAGCCGCTTGCGCTCCACCGTGCGGATCGCCGCATTCACGTTCTCGAAGTGCTCGGCGATCGCCTCGAAGGCGATGGGGTTGTTCTTCTCATCGGCCGCGGCCTTGGCCAGGTACGCCTTCTTGAAATCGAGAATCACCGATTCCTCGGTGATGTCCTTGTCGGCCGGCCGATGGCTGCCGGATTCGCGGCCGTTGCCGAGCACCTCGCCGCTCTGATTGAAGAAGAATTCGATGTAGGTGCGCGCCGTGTATCCGGCGACGAACTCGAACTCGCCCCACAGCGCCTCGAGCTCTTTCTGCCCCTTCTCGTCGAGCAGCAGCTCGCTGAGCGGCGAATCGTCTCTGGTATAGCCCATGACGTTGTGGAAGCCCGCGCTCAGCAGGCGCCCCTTGTCTTCCGTGTCGTCGGGGTAGAAGCGTCCGCGCTCGCGCACGAAGAACGCGTCGGGGAAGATGGAGCTGAACTTCGCAAAGGCCGCTTCGTAGCGCGCGCGCTGGCCCGCGGGTACCTCGAGGTCGGGGTTCTTCATCCGCGACTGGTACTGCTCGGCACGCGCGATGAGCGCGTTCAGATCTTCGCCGTTCAAGCCGCCGCCGACGAGCCCGCGCTTCGCGTCTGGCATCTTCACTTCTTCCGGCGGCGGTTCATCCGCCACCCGCAGCGCCGCGCGCTCGAAGTCGCGGCGGTGTGTCGCGTACTGCTTGTTCTTCCAGTTCATGAGCGGCTGCGAGGCGACGCTGAGGCCGCGCACCACGGGGCTCGCGAACTTCATCGACGTGTCCTTGCGCATGCGCACGACGAAGTCGCGCATGTGGATGAACTCGTCGAGGAAGGGATCGGACGCCTTCGCCGGCACCGGCAGCGCGCGCCAGATCGTCTGTAGTTTCGCGAGCGGCCCGACCTCCTCCTTCGGCGCTTCGAGCGCCTGCCAGATGGTCGTCAGGTATCGCGCGCTCACTTTGTTCTGGGCGGCGATATCGGCGATCGCGGCTTTCGGATTGCCGCGCACCGCCCGGTGCTTGTAGAGCCATGCCGCGCGGAAGTAATCCGAGTAGTCGGTCGCCTGGCGGTCGTAGAAATCGACGATCTGCTGGATGGTGAACTTCTCGCGATCCGTTTCGACGAGCATCGGATGCGGCGCGAACTCGAACCCGTCCGGGTTCAGGTACATGTGATCGGCGACGAGGCGCGCGGCCTGAAGATATTTCGTCAGCAACGCAGGAGACATCGACAGCGACTCGCCCGAGTTGTCGAACCCCGCAAGATTGGCCGGGTCAACCGGGAATTCGCGCGCCGGGCGGAGGTCGACGCCCGTCAGATCGTGAATGGTGTAGTTGTATTCGGCGTTGCTGAGGCGGCGGGGGAGCACCGGGCCTGGGTCGCCGTCGTTCCGGCGCGCCTCCGTCTTCCAGGTGGCGGCGATCCAGTTGATGACGTCCTGCCGCGCGCGTTCGGACGGCTGCGTCGCCTGTTGCGGCGGCATCTGGTGCGCCGCCAGCTTCTCGCGCACGCGATCCCACTTGGCAAAATCCTGCACCACCGACACGGCGGAGGTGTACTGCCGCAGATCAAGTTGAGCGGCGGCCTTTTCTCCGGTGTGACAGCTCGTGCAATACGAATTGAGGAAGGGTTGAACGGTTGACGCATATTCGCGCTCGAGGTCGGCGTTCGGCGCCTGCGCGGCATTCATCGAAGGTGCAACAAAGCACGCCAAGGCCAGGAGGAAAATCAAAAGAAAACGCTGGAGCATGGCCGATGATTGTAACACGTTGAATACAAAGGCCTGGCAGCGGGCAGTCGTTATTTTGCCCTTTCGATTTCCACCGCGTAAACGTGACGCGGGCTGGTCCCGAACTGGCCGGTGAACACGACCCATTTCTTGTCGGGCGTGATGTGCACGTTCGGCTCGACGCCGCCGCGGCCGGTCACGTAGTTGTGCGTCGACATGTCGACCAGTTGTTCGCGCGCGATCCGCTCGCCGGGCTGCACGCGGAACAGATTGATCCACATGCCGTCGGTCGAGTACGCCACCTGCGAGGGATCGCCGCCGTCGCCGGCGAACAGCGTGTTGTCGCGCGAGCTGTTGACGTGCACGCTCCACCAGTCGCGCTCGACGTGATAGCGAATGTGACGGCCCGTCGCCATCTCGACACCCGCGATCCAGAACACCTGGCTGCGCGGCGTCTGCAGATCGAACCAGATGGTCTTGCCGTCCCAGCTCCACCATTCGTGGCCGTTGATCTCCATGTCCATCGTGCGCGTGTGCATCAGCTGTTTCTGGCTGCCGTCGGTGCGGATCGTCCACGTGCGATCGAGCTCGTGCCACGTTCCCTCGTGGCAGTAGAGCAGCAGGTGCGGATCGGTCGGATTGAACTGCAGGTGATTCAGGTCGCCGTACTGGAATCCGGTCTCCAGCGCGCCTCCGTTCTTGAGATTGGTGAAGACGAACGACTGCAGCGACGGGTTGAGCGCGCGCGGCGCCAGCCCATCTTCTTTTTTCACGGAATACTGCTGGTCTGGCGTGAGATCCTCCATGCGCTTGCCCGGGAACATCCGCTGCAGCTGCGGAACGATCGGGCGCACCGGCGGGCGAGGGTATGTGCCTTCCGCATCGATGGCTTTGCCGTTCTTGACCACCGATAGCGTGTCGTCGGCATTGATCAGTCCGCGGGCGTGCGTCACGTCACGGGTCCGCTTCGTGTCGACATTGAGCGCGGTCACGGCCCCGCCGGGGCTTCCGTAATAAATCTCCCGCGAGCGCCGCGCGAAGTAACCGCCGCGCACAGACGCCGCCACCACCTCCGGCTCGAGACCCGACGTGCCTATCTTTGCGACGTCGACGACCGCGATTCCTGCCGGGGTGTTGAACATGAGTTTGTCCCCCTCCGGCGAAAACGCGTTGTCATGAAAGTACAGCGTCGAACCGCCCGCATCGCCCGTCAGCCGGACGATCCGATGGCCGGTGGCCGCGTCGATCCGGTCTGTTGGTGGAGGAGTTTGCGACAGCAGAACAGAGCCTGCGAGGAGGAACGCGAGGGGCAGAAATGTCTTCATAGAAAAAAGTAGGGCGGGTCTGAAGAACAAGACCCGCCCTACGCCTTGCGCCTGACGACTATCGACTCAGGACTTGCGACTTCTTCAACCCCAGAATCTGGATGACCGGCGGCTTCGGCGCCTCTTTCAGCACGTGCTGGCGGTAGAGCTCGGCCATCTGCTGGTGCTTCGCGTCTTCCTTCAGCTTGTCCTCGATCGACCTCGCAGTGGTGGCGGCGCGCGCCGCGATTTGCTCTTCGCGCGCGTTGCGGGCGACGCCCGCGAGCACCAGGTCCTGCTGTTCGCCGGCCGCGACGGCTTCGGCGTTCAGCTTCAGCGCGTGATCGGTCGTCGGCAGCGGCACCGGCTTGTTGCCGGCGAAGATTTCGTGACGCCCGTGCTCTTCGTACCACTTCGTGAGCGTGGCCGTCATGTGCATCTTCTCGATGATGTTGCGCCAGCCGATGCCGGTGTTATACGCGCAGAAGGAAATCTCTCCCTGCTGCGTGGCATACGGGATGATGCACATCTCGGTGCGGCGGAAGTCGTAGTTGAACAGGTCCTGGAACCACATGCCCGCGATGAACAGGAAGTTCCACCGATCCTGACGCCGGACGTCGATGTCCTCAATCGTGCGATCCTTCGTGACCTTGCCGTAGTTCTTGCCGGTCGCCCCGAACGTCTTGTCGAACTTCCTCATCAGGTCGATCAGCTTGAAGTGGGTCGGCGCCTTGAACGGGTTGTAGTTCCGCATCAGCGCGATCGCCATGCCGGCGACCGAGAGGAACTTGCCGCGGCCGGCATCGTTCACCTGCGCGAGATCCTTCGCCAACTGCTCGGCGTTGAGGAACGCCGTCACGGGAACCGCTTCCTTCGTGACCTTGTCGATCATGACCGCCATGCCGACGCCGCAGTTCGGGTGGCAGCCGCACGTGAGGTTGCCCCACTGCGCGTCCGGACCGTGCACCGTGTCGGCCCAGTCGGTGAAGGTGCCCATGAACGAGATGGGGAACCAGTCGCGCACCGGCTCGCCGAGCCCCGTCTGGTTCTTCACGTCGTGCGCCAGGTGCGACAGCGTATAGCGCTGCGCCGCGCGGCGCTCCGGCGTCACTTCCTCGTCACGGCCGGTGAACGACACCGGCTGGAACGACAGGAAGTTGATCTTGCGCGGGTTGTCGAGCGCGAACTCGATGATGCGTCCGACCTGCTCGTTGTTCACGCCGTTGACGATCGTCACAACGGGCACGATGTCGACGCCGTTGTTCCAGAGGTTCTCGATCGCCTGCAGCTTCACGTCGAACAGGTTGCCGACGCGGCGATGCGAGTTCGCGGCGTTGCCGATGCCGTCGAACTGCAGATACGCGTACCGGAGGCCCGCTTCGGCCGCGGCCTTCGCGAACTCCGGGTTCTTGGCGAACTCGATGCCGTTGGTCGCCGCCTGCACCGAGTTGTAGCCGACCTCGCGCGCGTAGCGCACCGCGTCGAGGAAGTACGGCGACATCGTCGGCTCGCCGCCCGAGAACTGCACCGACATCTGCCGGCGCGGCTTGATACTAATCGCGTTGTCTAGCACCTGCTTGATGTCTTCCCAGCTCAGCTCGTGGACGAAGCCGACCTGGTTCGCGTCCATGAAGCACGGATCGCACATCATGTTGCAGCGGTTCGTCAGGTCGACGGTGAGCACCGCGCCGCGGCCGTGCTTGATGGTGCTGCTGCCGTGGTTGTGGAGCTTCTCGTCGTTGTGCGCGGCGATGTCGCGCCCCGGGAACACCTGCTCGAGGTGCTTGAAGAACTCGGTGTCCATGGCCATCACGTCCTCGAAGTGGCCGTGAAGCGGGCAATCCTTCACCATGAGGATCTTGCCGTCGCGCTCGATAATCGTCGCGGGAATTTCGCCGACCTTCTCGGTGAGCAGAATCGACACGTCCTGCTTGCCGTCGAGAATGGCCTGGCGCGCCTCGCGGACGCACGTCGGGCACAGCGAGTCGGTCTTGCGCGGCCAGCCGAGCGGTGGCTTGGTCTTCTGCCACGACTTCAACAGCGGCTTGTCCGACCACTTGGGAATAAAGGACGGTCCGGGGTTGATGCGGTTGACGGTGTTGAACACCGACCACGCGCCGTTGGCCGCAACGGCCAGCCCCTTTTCAACGTACTTAATGGGTGAATGCATGGGCGGTATCCTACCGGCAGATCAGCCACTTACGGGCGTTTTTGAGCTGTTTGGGCATACAGCCGCCTGAGTGGGCATTCAGCGCCTTCAACTGGCACGTTAAACTAGGCGGAAATGCAGATCCGGGACGTCACCATCGCGGGCGCGGGGCCGGCCGGGCTGGCCGCGGCGATCGCCGCCAAGCAGGTCGGACTCGATTATTCGATCATCGAGAAGGGCGTGCTCGTCAACTCCATCTACAAATTTCCGGCGAACATGGTCTTCTTCACGACGCCGGAGCTGCTCGAGATTGGCGGCCTGCCGCTGGTCTCGCCGTTCGAAAAACCGACGCGCATCGAAGCGCTGCGCTATTACCGGCGCGTCGTCGATACCTACGAGCTGGCGATAGAGTTCGGCGAGCAGGTGATTGCCGTCGAAAGGGAATCCGTGGGCCGCGATGAAATCTTCGCCATCGAAACGCGATCGGACAAAGGCGTCCGGAGAATCCGGCACAGCCGCAATCTGATCTTCGCGATCGGCTATTTCGATCATCCGAATTTCATCGGCGTGCCCGGCGAGAACCTGCCGCACGTGTCGCACTACTACAACGAGTCGCACGGCTTCTATCGCAAGAATGTGGTCATCGTCGGCGGGGGGAACTCGGCGGCCGAGACCGCGCTCGATCTGTACCGCGCGGGCGCGACGGTCACGCTCGTGCACCGCCATCCGCACCTGAAGCCGAGCATCAAATACTGGGTCAGGCCCGACATCGAGAATCGCATCAAAGAGGGATCGG
Organism: uncultured Bifidobacteriaceae bacterium; assembly: GCA_964356125.1. Lineage (GTDB taxonomy): Bacteria > Acidobacteriota > Vicinamibacteria > Vicinamibacterales > JAMQPK01 > JAMQPK01. Next base: position 27,837 of record CAYHHH010000036.1, read on the forward strand.
TGCGGGGGCTGTTCAACACGTCGGTCGTCGAGATCCAGCCGACGCAGGTGATCGTCGAGCGCGACGGCTCGAAAGAAGAGATTCCGGCCGACGCGGTGTTCCTGCTGACGGGCTATCACCCCGATTGCGATCTGTACCGGCGCGCGGGCATCCGCCTGCACCGCGAGACGATGACGCCGGAGTTCAATCCGGAGACATTCGAGACGAACGTGCCGGGCGTGTTTCTCGCCGGCGGCGCCATCTGCGGCCGCGACACGTCGAACATCTTCATCGAGAACGGCCGCTTCCATGGCGAGACGATCGTGAAAACCATCGCGGCGCGCCGCGCTGCGCGCGGCGCCGTCACTCGCTGACAGGGCAGATGGCAGAGGGCAGAGGGCAGACGCTCCGCACCGTGGACATTCGGCCGCCGTCGGTGCGTGTCGAGACGGTCAATGTGCTCAGGGCGGCTGCCGCCATCGTCGTCATCGTGGCCGCGTACATTTTTCGGCCGACGTTTGGCGCACCCGATATCGCGGTGCCCGTCGCAGGCTTGCTGCCGTATCAACAACTCATTGGTGACGCATCGCCGAACGAACAGCGCGTGTTTCGCGAGCTGCAGGAGGGGCTGCTCGAGGCCGAGCGCATCCGCGCGCAGACCGGACGGTGGCCCGACGTCGCCGCGCTCGACGCCGAAGGCATTCCGCCATTTGCATCCGATCCCACGCAGAAGATCGAGTACACATGGACGTCGGTCCGGCAGGACTGGGCGACCAATTATCTGGGCGTGCCGTCAGATCCGTCGCAGCCCGCGTGGGTGCTCGTCATCCTCGAGCCGGAGCCGGGTGCGCCCGCGGACCCGGCCCCGAACGACGAGACGCATCATCGATTGCCCGACGGGACGACGCTGCACGTGTCGATCTGGAATATGACGGAGGAGAAACGCCGCAGCGGCTTCGCCGCGCTGCGGCTGCCGCAGAACGAGGGCTGGACGAACTGGCTGGTGGGAAATGCGCAGTAGAAAAGATCGCTGTCTCAACACGGAGACACGGAGACACAGAGGACGCACAGAGAAAATGCATTTCTCTGCGGGCTGCGTAAGTGGGCTCTGCGGCGACGCGTCGTGTTGGCCGGCCGCAACGCGGCCGGCCGCACGAGGGAACACAGGCGCAAAGCACAAGACCGAGGATTCTGCCGGTCTTGTATTTGCGCCTGTGTTCCCTCGCGAGACGCCTTCGGCGCCAACGCGACGCGTCGCCCGTGTCTCCGTGTTGAGATCAGCTCTTATTCTCCTAGTCCTCCTGTTTTCCGGTGTTGCACACGCGCAAACCGCGAAACCCGCAAGCACCCTGAAGATCGGCGTCACACTGCATCCGTATTACTCCTGGACGTCCAATGTTGTCGGCAACCTGCCCGGCTACGAAGTCCGAGCGCTGTTGCCCGGCGATGTGGACGCCGGCGATTACCAGCCGCGGCCGCAGGACATCAAGCGTCTGGCCGACCTCGACGTCGTGATCGTGAACGGCATCGGCCACGACGATTTCATCTTTCCGATGCTCAAGGCCTCGGGCAACACGCGCGCGACGATCGTGCGCGTCAACGCCGAGACGCCGATGATTCGCGGGAGCCGCGGCAACGGCGTGAACTCGCATACGTTCATTTCGTTCTCGAACGCGATTCAGCAGACCTACGCGATTGGGCGCGCGCTCGCGCGGCTGCGGCCGCAGGATGCGGCGGCGTTGCAGCAGAACGCGGTGGAGTACGCACGGCGGTTGCGCACCATCAAGGCCAGGGGGGCCTCGCAGCTGGCCGACGCGACGATCACGCGCGTGGTGACGGTGCACGACGGCTACGGGTATCTGCTGCAGGAATTCGGCCTCGAGGTCGGCGGCGTCGTGCAGCCGTCGCACGGGTTGACGCCGTCAGCGGGGGAGCTGCGTGACATGGTCGCGCTGCTCAAACGCGAGAACATCACCATCGTCTTCAGCGAGGCGACGTTTCCGGAGCCGCTCCTTCGCGTGCTGCGCGACGAGGCAGGCGTGAGCGTCTTCATCATCAGCCACATCGCCTCGGGCCCGTTCACCGCCGATAAGTTCGAGCGCGAGATGCAGCAGAATGTCGACACGATGATTCGCGCGCTCAGACCTTGAACAAGAGATGAACGCCTCCTGTTCTCCTGATCTCCTGTTCAAAGATCCGTTGCTCGAGATCATCGGGCTCACGCTGCGGCCTGCGCGTGAGGCGCTGCTGTCCGATTTGTCGCTCACGGTCGAACGCGGCACCCTGCACGCCATCGTCGGACCGAACGGCGCAGGCAAGACGACGCTGCTGTCGGCGATTCTCGGGCTCGTGCCGTTCGAGGGGCGCATCGTGGCCCACTGGGCCGGGCGCGGACGTATCGCGTACGTGCCGCAGCAATTTCAGGTCGATCGCACGCTGCCGGTGACCGTCGCCGATTTTCTGGCGCTGACCCGGCAGCGGCGTCCTGTCTGTTTCGGCGTCGCACGTGGCGCACGCACGCGCATCTCGCAGCTGCTCGGTCGCGTGAGCCTGAGCGGATTCGCCAATCGCCCGTTGTCGGCGCTGTCCGGCGGCGAGCTGCGGCGCGTCCTTCTGGCCAACGCGCTCGATCCGCTGCCCGAGCTGCTGATTCTCGACGAGCCCGCCAGCGGCCTCGACGAATCGTCCGCGCGATGGCTCGAGGATACGCTCACGTCGCTGAAGGGGGAGATGACCGTGCTGATGGTGTCGCACGATTCCGATCAGGTGCAGCGCATCGCGGATCGCGTCACGGATCTCGCTCAACTAAAGTTGAGCCCTACGGATTCGTTGAGTCCTACGGATTCGTTGAGTCCTACGGATTCGTTGAGCCCTACCGTATGAGCGCGATCTATGACCTGTTCGAGTATCCGTTTCTTGCCCGAGGATTTCTGTGCGTGGTGTTGCTGGCGCCGCTCCTTGGCGGCCTGAGTCATCTGGTGGTCGCCAGGCGGATGGCGTTTTTCAGCGCGGCGCTCGGACAGGCGGCGATCACCGGCGTGTGCGTGGGGCTGCTCATCGGCGAGCCGCTGAATGCGCCCTACGGCGGCATGTTCGGCTTCTCGCTGCTGTCGGCCCTGGCCATGGTGTATGCGAAACGCCGCTCGAGGCTGCCGAACGACACGCTCATCGGCGTGTTTCTCGCGCTCACGCTCGGATTGGGCCTGTGCCTGCTCGTGGCGGTCACGCGTCAGTTCAACGTGCATCAGGTCGAAGCGATCCTGTTCGGCAGCCTGCTCACGGTGACCGAGACGGATCTCATACTGCTCGGCGTCGCGACAGCCGGCGTGGCGTTTTTGCTGTTCCGGCACTACAACGATCTGCTGCTCGACAGCCTCAGCCCGCCGCTCGCCACGGCGCGCGGCATCAATTCCGCCTATCTCGAGTACGGATTCGCGATCGTGCTGACGATTGCGATTCTGGTGAGCCTGAAGATGATCGGCGCGCTGCTCGTGGAAGCGCTCGTCATCGTGCCCGCGGCCGCCGCACGCAACATCGCGACGGGCACGCGGTCGTATCTGGTGTGGAGTGTCGTTGTGGCGTTCGTGGCGGGTGTCGGTGGATTGTTTATCTCGACGCGCCTGCTGGTGCCGACCGGCGGCGCCGTGGTGCTTGCGGCGAGCCTGATTTTTTTCGTCACGTTGGGTGTGGGCGCCTTGCGACGGTCCGCCTGAAGGCGGACCCTACCGACAAAATTGCGTTGCGTCGTAGCGTCGTTGCGGTGGGACCCGGTATTCCCCACGCGACCTACGCGACCCACGACCCCTACGCGACCTTCCTAATGCATCCGCGATTTCCCTTGCGGCATCATCCGCATCTCCAGCAGCTCCACTAACGCTTCGCACCGCTCGAGCAGGCTGTTGCATTCGAGCAGCGCCTGCTTTTCGAGCGGCTCGAGGTGCTGCGCGATGGCGTGCACGAGATCGGCGTCGGGCACGTCCTTCGGGATGAAATCGTGATCGCTCTTGTGCAGCTTCCGCGCGAGCAGCTTTTCGAGCCGTTCGCGCGCGGCCTTGCTGGCCGCCGACACGCCCGATTTCACTTCCTTAATCGACTCGATGTGCGCGATGCGATAGCGCTCGACCCCTTCGCGCGCGGGACGCTCGTCGAGGATCCGGAATTTTTCGAGCCCGCGCAGCATGATGTTGAAGCGGCCGTCGGGCAGCCGATCCGCGTGCGTGATGAACCCGGCGCAGCCGATCGGATAGACGTTCGGCGTTCGGTCGTAGTGCGCCTCCCAGCCCGGACGCAGCATCACCAATCCGATGAGGCGCTCGCTCTCGAGCGCGTCGGCCACCATGGCGCGATACCGGGGCTCGAAAATATGCAGGGGTAGCAGCGCGCTCGGAAAGAGCACGACGTTCGGCAGCGGAAAGAGGGGTATCTCTGAGAGCAGCATCTGAAATCTTGAATCTAGAAACTGAAATCTAGAATCTAGATGTTAGGTTGCAGATTTCAGATTTTAGTTTCCGCATCAGTGTATGGTCCTCGTCTTTTTGTCCATGTAGTCCATCAACACATACTGTCCCAGGGTGTACGGCGTCGTGAAGTAGGCCTTGCCGCGGCAGATCTCCGCAACCCGTCGCACGAACGCGACCAGCTCGTAGTCGCGCGCCAGCATGAACGTGTTGATCATGATGCCGCTCTTCCGGCACGCCGCGACCTCGGCGATCGTCTCGGACACGATGAACGGATCGAGGCCGAACGCGTTCTTGTAGATCCGGCCGTCGGGCTGCGTGAGCGCCGACGGCTTCCCGTCGGTAATCATGACGATCTGCCGCATGTCTTTCCGCTGGCGATCGAGGATCCGGCGCGCGAGCCGCAGCCCCTCGCGGGTGTTCGTGTAGTACGGCCCGACTCGCACGCGGCCGAGCTCGCGCAGCGGAATCTCCTCGGCCGAGTCGTGGAACAGGACCACGTTGAGCGCGTCGCCCGGGTACTGCAGCCGGATGAGGTTCGCCAGCGCCAGCGCCACGCGCTTCGCGGGGGTAAACCGATCTTCGCCGTACAGAATCATGCTATGACTGCAGTCCAGCATCAGCACGGTGGCGCACGAGCTCTGATATTCCCCCTGCGAGACCATCAGATCTTCGTAGGTGATGTCGATAACCGGAGCACCGCCGGGACTAGGGATTGGGGATTGGGGATTGGGCCCGAACAAATCCCGAGTCCCTAGTCCCGAATCCCTGTATCTGCGCTGCACCGCATTCAAAACCGTGCTACTTGCATCCAGGTTCAGTGAGTCCCCAAATTCATAGCGCTTCGGAGCAGCGACGGTCTCTATTCCGGTGGAGTTGTCGCGCGTGTCGTGGCGCCCCATGCTGCTCTTGCCGACCGAGCCCAGCAGGTCGCGCAGCGCGCGGTAGCCGAGAAAATCGAGGCTCTTGTCGGTGACTTCGAACCGCGTCGGCGGCGCGTCGGGGCCGAAGCCGCCGCCCGCGCCTTGCGCCTGCCGCTCGGCGCGGTCGGAATCGAGGTCGGGGGCGGGCGTGATGAAGCCTTCCTGCATCATCCGCTCGATGATGTCCTGGATCAGCTGCTCGAGCGTTGAGCGGGCGTCCGCCTGATCGGCATCCGCCGGATCGCCGAGCAATCGCTCGAGCGCGTCCTCGGGCAGCACACCGCCGTTGAACAATGCGTCCATGATGGCGTCGTGCAGCGCCTGCATGGTGCGGTCGTCATCCGAATCGCCGTAGGCGCCGCCATAGGGAGACTGGAAGCCGCTCGACAGCAGCAGATCGGAGAGCTTCTCGATCAGATCGTCGAGATCGAGATCGTCGAGCGGGTTGCCGGTGTACTTGCTGTACTTGTATTTCACGACATCCTCGCGCAACTAAAGTTGCGCCCTACCGCCACCAACCACCAACCTAGTTGTAATACTTCTTCTTCCCGCCCGGCAGCGGCAAGCCTTCGTCGATATCCCGCTCGGTCGCGCGCGCCGTCGGGCGGCGCGGCGGCGGCTCGGCCGCGTGGTAGCCGCGATCCTCGCTGCGGCTGATCTTCTTCTGCGCGTAGAGCCCTTCGAGCACGAAATCGACCGCTGACGCGATCGCCGGCTCCGACACCTTCGATCCAATCTTGAGATGATCGGCGAGATCGACGAGCCCCTGGACGCCGCGTGCCTGCGCGAGGAGATCCTTCGCCGACGCGGTGTCGGCCGTCTGCAGCGACCCGCCGAGGTCGAACCATTCGATGACGCGCCGCATATCGACGCTCTCGAACCGCTCCGCGAAGATGTTGGCCACCGACGCGCGAATCAGCTCGCGGGCCACGTTGTCTGCCCCTTTGAGCTCACCTTCGTATTCCATCTCGAACTTGCCGGTAATCGACGGCAGCGCCGCGTACACGTCGGTGACGCGCGCGACGACCTGCCCTTCGGCGTTGCTCAGGGCGCGGCGCTCGGCGTTCGACAGCACGTTCTCGAGGCAGGTGATCGCGAGCCGCTGGCTGACGCCCGAGCGGCGATCGATCTTGCGATCGGCGCGCGCCTGAAACGCGATTTCTTCGACCACTTCACGCACGTAGACAGGCACGTCGATGCGCGCGCCGTCTGTCCCGCGGCTCATCCACGCTTCCTGCGCGGTGATCTCCATCGCGTGCTGCCGCGTGGCGGGGTAGTGCGTGCGGATCTCCGAGCCGATGCGATCCTTCAGCGGCGTGATGATCTTGCCGCGCGCGGTGTAGTCCTCGGGGTTGGCGGTGAAGACCATCAGCAGATCGAGCGGCAGCCGCACGGGGTAGCCCTTAATCTGGATGTCGCCTTCCTGCAGGATGTTGAACAGGCCCACCTGAATCTTGCCGGCGAGATCCGGCAGCTCGTTGATGCCGAAGATGCCGCGGTTGGCGCGCGGCAGCAGCCCGTAATGGATCGTGAGCTCGTCGGAGAGCT